>DNPN01000219.1:4602-25895 GCA_003501385.1 Rhizobium sp.
CAAAGGTTCGCTGTAGCTCTTTATATGTGTTGCATAATTTTCTCTTTAAACCGATTCCGGTTTAAAGAATTATGCAATAAAAGACCTGAGTGTCTGTCCTCAGTGTTTTTTGCGTCCATCTGCCAGTGCCGGAACCATTCTCAGCAGCACGCCGTCCTTGAGAACGACATGGTGAAACAAGGCCGCCACGGCATGAAGCGTTGAGATGATAATGATGAGCCATGCGAGATTTTCATGCAGTTCTCCAAGCTGATGGCGATAATCTTGTGAAATATTGAAAAGCGGCGGGATGGAAAACAGGTTAAAGAAATCCACCGCACGGCCTTGGGACCAACGCCATGTAAAGCCCAGCCCGATTTGGACAATCAGGCCAAGATAAAGAGCGTAGTGGGCACCTTTGGCGGCCAAACCCATCATGCCTTTTTCGGCTTCAGGGATGGATTTGCGGCTGACTGCGCGCCAGACGATGCGACAGAGAAAAACCACTGCTAGAAGAATGCCTGCGGCATAATGAACAAGTTTGAGATTGGTGCGGAAGGCTCCTCCGCGTTCGCCGAAATCCCAGATCTCTGCCGTTACGAAAAGGAGCAGGACCAGCAAAGCCGTTGCCCAATGTAGCAAGATCATACCGCGATTATAGCGTTCAGGAGATTGGTCTGCTGCGAGTGTCGCATTCGATAACGTCATGGTTGGGCTCCATTCCCAAAATTTTTTGAAATACATGGATATCAGGCGCAATTCCTGTCGGGAGGACACGGGAAAGGGCCTAGCTTGGGGCAGGAGGTATGAAGCCTTTTACCCTGACGGGAACCTGAACGCCAACGGTGCCCCCTGCCAAGCTTCTAACCTTACCAAAAAGTTAGGTTATCGGCCACGCTTTCACCGCAATAAAGGCGGTTCATGCGGCTTGAACAGCGAGGCTTTGGTGATTGGCGCAATCCCCAAAATGACTGGCCTGACTGTGACACGCACTGTGACGGCAATGTGCATTCATACCAATCTGTTGACGGACCCCGAGTTTAACAAGGAGGTTATCCTGTTGATTTCTCATTCGACACTGGCCGCCATTCGCTACGGCTATGGGTTACGGCATGATGAAACTGGCTTCGAGGATATTGATAGTCTTCTTGCACAACTGCCGGAAGCGGCAAATCAGGCAGCGGCGTTTCCTCTTGAGGGCATAGAGGCACGCCGTCAGGCAATTGCCGAATACTTCGGTGTGCGCAAGACAATCGAGCAGCTGAAAAAAGCAGGCAAGGCCGACGGCGACGTAAACACGGCGCTGAACAAGGATGTGGCTGAGCGTTTTAATGCGGATGTCTCGGCGCGTATTGCCCAGGCGACCCTGTCGCCTTTTGGTTTCCATGAACGGATGGCGACGTTCTGGCTCAACCACTTCACCGTTAGCGCCGATAAAAACATTGAGAGCAAGCTGCTCGTGCCGCTGTTTGAGGCCGAGGTTATTCGGCCTCATCTGGGTGGGCATTTCGCCGCACTTCTCAAAGAGGTGTCGTTGCATCCGGCCATGGTGGTGTTTCTCGATCAGGCAGAATCGATTGGGCCCAATTCCAAAGTGGGATTGAAGCGCAAAAACGGCGGCTCCAATGAGAATTTTGCCCGTGAAGTGATGGAGCTGCACACACTTGGCGTCGGCACTGGTTATACCCAGACCGACGTGCGTCAGCTCTCCTTGCTGCTTACCGGCATTACATTTGACCGGATTGCCGTTGCGGCAGGCTATGATGTGAACCGGGCAGAGCCGGGCAGTTTTACCGTGCTGGGCAGAACCTATAGCCGCAGCCCGGAGCCGTTTCTTAATGCCGTTGCCGCGCTGGAGGATCTGGCCAGAGATGAGCGCACCATGCGCCATATCAGCCGACAACTCTATGCCCATTTCATCAGTGAAAAAACCGATGACAAGGTGGTGGAGAACATGGTTGCGGCGTGGAAACAGGGCGATGGTTATTTGCCGGATGTTTATCGCGCCATGTTGCAAAGCCGCGAGGCCTGGGAAGAGCCGGGCCAGAAATTCAAACTGCCCTTTGATTATATTGTCTCCACGCTTCGGGCAGCGGGCGCGACAAAGGACACGATCATGGGGGATGATTCAAAGCCGCGCGGCCCTATTCAAATGCCCGTGATTGATGCGGCCCAGACTGACAAGACGGCCAATGCCATGGCACCACAGATGATGGATGCAAAGGCCACGACGGCCGTCAAGCAAGGCGATGCGGAAAAAATGTCGCCGGAGATGAGCGCCACCGCGAAACCACCACCACCCAGACAGCCCCTTGGGCGACAGGCCGCCAATGTGATTGCGACCCTTGGTCAACCCATCTGGCGACCGAGCGATGCGGCGGGATTTTCCGATAAATCCGACCATTGGTTCAGTGCCAGCCAGCTCAGCCAGCGCATTCAATGGGCGCGCAGGCTGGTTAACCAACTGGATACGGCGACCGCCGATCCACGCCAGTTTGTGCAACTTGCTTTGGCGGACAATGCCCGTGAGGACACAATCCATCTTGTCTCTCAGGCACCAAACCGCAAATCCGGGCTGGTGATGGCTCTGGTTTCCCCTGAATTCAACAGACGCTGAAGAGGATTGCATGATGGAAATGTCAGGTACTCTTTCCCGACGCGGCTTTTTGACCGCCGCCTGTTGTGCGGCTGCAGCACCCGTGTTTACACCTTTGGCTTTTGCCGAAATGCCGGGCGATAATCGCTATATTGCCATTATTCTGCGCGGGGCCATGGATGGGCTTGATCTGGTGCAGCCCTATGGCGATCCGGCTTTGAAACTGGCCAGGCCAGATCTGGCGCTGGGCACCGATAAAGGCTTGATTGATCTGGATGGCTTCTTTGGGCTCAATCCGGTTGCCGCTCCCTTGATGCCGCTGTGGAAAGCCGGTGAGCTTGGCTTTGTGCATGCCGTATCAACGCCCTATCGCAATCAGCGCAGCCATTTTGACGGGCAGGATATTCTCGAAGCGGGCGGCATGGGGCTGGCCTCCAAGGATAGCGGCTGGCTGAACCGTGCGTTGTCACTGACCAATACGCCGGTGCAGGCGATTGATATTTCCAGCGGGCGGGAGATCATCCTCTCCGGTTCCAATCCGGCCGATGTCTGGTCGCCACGGGCTGATCTGGGCATGGGCGGCGATGAGCTAGGCTTTCTGGTGCGGCTTTATCAGAGCGATCCACAATTTGCCGCGACGTTTAAAGAAGCCGTTGGCATCGATACCTATACCGGCCTGCTCTATAAACAGCAAAAGCGCGGCGATGGCGTGAAAGACATGGCCAAAATGGCCGCATCCTTGCTGAAAGAGCGCTATCGTATCGCCAGTTTGTCCATCACGGGCTGGGATACCCATGTGCAGCAACAGGCCAATTTTGCCAATGCGGCCCGCAATCTCACTGATGCGATTTTGATGTTGCGCGATGAGCTTGGCCCCGATGCATGGCGCAAAACCGCCGTGATTGCCATGACGGAATTTGGCCGCACCGTGCGGCAAAATGCCAATGCGGGCACAGATCATGGCACGGGTGGCTGTTGCATCATCGCGGGCGGTGCCGTGAAAGGTGGGCATGTTTATGGCAAATGGCCGGGGCTGAAGGATGAAAACCTGCTGGACAATCGCGATCTCAACCCCACCGGCGATGTGCGGGCGGTGGCTGCGGCGCTGTTGTCCCGGCAATTCGGCATTTCCTCCAGTAATCTGACGGGAACAGTGTTTCCCGGTCTTAGTCTGGATGACCGTCCGCAATATATCTAGGGCGTGATCATCGCAGGCGCTTGCTGATGAAGGTGTGCTCATGGTAGCTCACGGCATCACGTTTTTGCATTCGGAGACACCATGAGCCGCACCTGTCTTGCCGTTATTCTTGCCGCTGGCGATAGCACGCGGATGAAGTCGTCCATGTCCAAGGTGCTGCATCCGGTTGCTGGGCGTCCGATGATTGCGCATGTGATCGCCGCTATCTTGGCCTCAGACATTGCCGATGTTGCGTTGGTTGTCGGTCGCGATGCGGAGAACGTTACCAAGGCTGCCAGCCTTGATGGCCTTTCCGTTATGCCGTTTCTCCAGACCCAGCGGCTTGGCACCGGCCATGCCGTGTTGACAGCCAAAGAGGCAATTGCCCGTGGTTATGATGATATTCTGGTGGCTTATGGCGATGTGCCGCTGATTACCCCGGAAACGCTGAAATCTGCCCGCGCAGCGCTTGCCGGTGGCAATGATATTGTGGTCATCGGTTTCCACACCGAAAAGCCCACAGGCTATGGTCGCCTTCTGGTCGAGGATGGTAAGTTGATTGCCATCCGCGAAGAAAAAGATGCATCCGAAGACGAGCGCAAGGTGACATGGTGCAACAGCGGCCTGATGGCCATTAATGGTGCCAAGGCGCTTGCTCTTCTTGCGCGCATCGGCAATGACAATGCAAAGGGCGAATATTATCTGACGGACTTGGTTGAAATTGCGCGCTCGTTGGGTGGCAAGGCCGTTGTGGTGGATGCATCCGAGGCCGAACTGTCCGGCTGCAACAATCGCGCCGAACTGGCTGCCATTGAAAAGCTGTGGCAGGAGCGCCGCCGCCTAGACATCATGCTGTCGGGCGTGTCGATGATTGCGCCGGAAACCGTGTTTCTCAGCCATGATACGGTGATTGGTCAGGATGTGCTGATTGAGCCGAATGTGGTGTTTGGCCCCGGCGTGACAGTGGAGAGCGGTGCCGTGATCCACGCATTTTCCCATCTGGAAGGCGCGCATGTGTCTGCGGGTGCCACGGTTGGCCCCTATGCCCGTTTGCGCCCCGGTGCGAACCTGGGCGAGGGCGCTAAGGTTGGCAATTTCTGCGAGGTGAAAAAGGCAGAGATTGGCGCAGGGGCGAAGATCAACCACCTCAGCTATATTGGCGACGCCTTTGTGGGCGCAGATACCAACATTGGCGCAGGCACTATCACCTGCAATTATGACGGGGTGAACAAGCATGAGACCCATATTGGAGCCAATGCCTTCATCGGCTCCAACAGTGCGCTGGTTGCGCCGGTGACCATTGGCGATGGTGCGCTGGTGGCCTCTGGCAGCGTGATTACCGAGGATGTGCCAGCCGATGCTTTGGTCTTTGGCCGCGCCCGACAGGAGATCAAGCCGGAGCGGGCCAAGGCTATCCGTGAGCGTAATCTCGCCACAAAGGCAATGAAAAACTCCGCGAAATAACGGTTCGGATTTACGTAACGCTGCGAAACCCAAAGTGACCGCAGCGTTGATTGCCAATTCCGGAAAATCGATTAGGAAAGACCTCGCTAGAGCAGCTCTCAAAGTTGGAGATTGCTGCTGTTTTGCGACAAGGAGAAGTGCATGTGCGGAATCGTTGGAATTGTCGGGTGTCAGCCGGTGGCAGAGCGTCTTGTGGATGCGCTGAAGCGGTTGGAATACCGGGGCTATGATTCTGCGGGCGTTGCCACACTTAATAACGGTGTAATGGATCGCCGCCGGGCCGAGGGAAAGCTGTTCAATCTTGAAAAAAAGCTGGCCGAATTTCCACTTCCCGGACATATCGGCATTGCCCACACCCGTTGGGCAACCCATGGCGTTCCGAATGAAACCAACGCCCATCCGCATTTTGTTGATGGCGTCGCCGTGGTGCATAACGGCATTATCGAGAACTTTTCTGAGCTGCGCGACGAGCTGTTGGCAGAGGGCGCGGTTTTCACCAGCCAGACTGACACCGAAGTGGTGGCGCATCTCCTCAACACCTATCGCAAAACCGGGCTGGATCAAAAAGCCGCCATGCTGGCCATGCTCAATCGCATCACGGGTGCCTATGCGCTGGTGGTGATGTTTGCGGATGATCCAAACAGTATTTTTGCTGCCCGTTTCGGACCGCCATTGGCGATTGGCTTTGGCAAGAGCGAGATGTTCCTTGGTTCCGACGCCATTGCACTCTCGCCTTTCACCAATGAAATCACCTATCTGGTGGATGGTGATTTTGCTGTGGTGCATAGCAGTGGCGCAGAGATCTTTGATTTCAATGGCAATGTGATGCATCGACCGCGCCAGATTTCACAGGCCAGCGCCTATGTGGTGGATAAGGGCAATCACCGCCACTTCATGGAAAAGGAAATCTATGAACAGCCCGAAGTGATTTCCCACGCGCTCTCGCACTATGTCGATCTCGCCGATCACACACTGAAGCTGGCTAATACCGCCATTGATTTCAAAAATATCCGTGGCCTTGCCATTTCGGCTTGCGGCACGGCGTTTTTGGCGGGCCTGGTCGGTAAATACTGGTTTGAGCGCTATGCCCGCTTGCCGGTTGAAATTGATGTGGCTTCCGAGTTCCGCTATCGCGAAATGCCGCTGTCCACAGATCAGGCCGCACTGTTCATTTCGCAATCGGGGGAGACGGCAGATACGCTGGCATCGCTGCGTTATTGCAAAGACGCTGGCCTGAAAATCGGTGCCATTGTCAATGTCAAGGAATCCACCATTGCCCGTGAGGCTGATGCTGTGTTCCCAATTCTCGCTGGGCCTGAAATTGGCGTTGCCTCCACCAAGGCCTTCACCTGCCAGCTCACGGTGATGGCGTCGCTTGCCGTAACGGCGGGCAAGGCGCGTGGCCTGATCAACGCGGCAGAGGAAAAAGAACTGGTGCGGCACTTGGCAGAAATGCCCCGTATCATGAGCAAGGTGTTGAACCAGATCCAGCCGCAGATGGAAAGCCTCTCGCGTGAGCTGTCACGCTTCAAGGATGTGCTCTATCTTGGCCGTGGCACCAGCTATCCGCTGGCGCTTGAAGGAGCGCTCAAGCTCAAGGAAATCTCCTACATTCACGCCGAAGGCTATGCCGCTGGCGAATTGAAGCACGGTCCCATCGCGCTGATTGATGAGAACATGCCGGTGATTGTCATTGCCCCACATGATCGCTTCTTTGAAAAGACGGTTTCCAACATGCAGGAAGTGGCAGCACGCGGCGGCAAGATCATTTTCATCACCGATGAAAAGGGAGCTGCCTGCTCGAAGCTGGAAACCATGGCCACCATCGTACTGCCCAACGTGGCAGAAATCATCGCGCCCATGGTGTTTTCGCTGCCCATTCAACTGCTGGCCTATCATACGGCGGTGTTTATGGGCACGGATGTGGACCAGCCGCGCAATCTTGCCAAGTCGGTAACGGTGGAATGATGATCCGGCCGGAGAAGGCGGGCGACGAAGAGGCCATCAGCGCCGTGACAATGGCCGCCTTTGCCGGGAAAACCTATAGTGAGCAGACGGAACATCTGATCATTGATCGGTTGCGCCGGGCGGGCGTGTTGAGCCTTTCTCTCGTTGCCGTGGATGGTGAAAACATTATCGGCCATATCGCCTTTTCACCGCTGACATTGTCGGGCGGAGAGGCGGGATGGTTCGGCCTTGGCCCTTTGTCGGTTTTGCCGTCCCGCCAGCGGCAAGGAGTAGGGCGCAGCCTTTTGAATGCCGGCCTTGAACAGCTAAAAATGAGGGGAGCCAGCGGTTGTTGTCTGCTTGGCTCACCCCAATATTATGGTGCTTTCGGTTTCGTGAACGTTCCACACCTTGTTTTACCCGACGTTCCGCCGCAATATTTCCAAGTGTTGGCTTTCTCAGGGCTGATTCCCAGCGGAACAGTCGCTTTCCACCGTGGATTTTATGGCGAATAACCAATTGAAACGGATAAAATGACCGAAAAACCCGAGATCATTTCGTTTGCCAGCCGCCTGCGGACCAATTTTCTCACAGGCATGATTATCTGTGCGCCGCTGGCCATTACCATCTGGTTGACGTTTACCTTCATTGATTGGGCCGATAGCTGGGTTACGCCCTATATTCCGCAGCGATATAATCCGCAGTATTATTTCAACATCACCATTCCCGGCACCGGGCTTTTGGTGGCGGTGATCTGTATCACCATCATCGGTTTTCTGGGTCGCAATCTGGTTGGCCGCTCGGTTGTCAATTTTGGCGAATCTCTGCTCAACCGCATGCCTTTGGTGCGCACGCTGCACAAAAGCCTGAAGCAGATTTTTGAAACGGCGCTGAAGGAAAAATCCAACTCCTACAAGAAGGTCGGATTGGTGGAATTCCCAAGCCCCGGCATGTGGGCGCTGGTGTTTGTGGCCACCGAAGCCACGGGCGAAATTGCAGCCAAGTTGAACACCAATGGCGAAGAAATGGTGGCCGTCTTCATGCCGCCAACGCCGGTGCCGACGGCTGGTTTTTTGATGTTTGTGCCAAAAAGCAAACTGAAAATTCTGGAAATGACGCCAGAAGAAGGCGCAAAACTGTTGATTTCCGGCGGTTTGGTTATGCCTGATTGGGTTGTTGTTGGCGACGGCACAGAAATAACAAAACCAAGCAGCCCGTTGCTGAACAAAAAAGCCAGCTAATCTTCTGGGGCTTTGTCACGCCTCTGTCATTTCCGCACCCTAATGGGAGCGGGAGGGGTGCGAAAAATCATAACGTTTCGTTGCCATTGGCAATGGATGTTCGCGCATCCCACCCTGTTATTGGAGGTTCGGGATGAAAGTGTTTTCGTATAAAGCGGCGTTTCTTGCTGCGGGTGTTGCCTTGTCTTGCGTCAGCGGCGCGTGGGCCGAAGGCTCTGTGACCGCAAACGGTGTTACAATTGTCAACCACGGCCTCGTTGCCATCGGGCGCATTCCGGCCAGCCAGAAAGACAAATTCGGCGAAACCTTTGGCTCTGGCTCCGGCATGGCGCTGGACCTCACCAAGTGGAAAAAGGACGGCAACGGCTATTCCGGCTCCCTGCTTCTGTTGCCAGATCGTGGCTACAATGTTGAAGGCACCACCGATTACAACGACCGCATGAACCGCGTTGATTTTCATCTGACACCTGCCCCTACGGACGCTACCTTACCCAACGATAAGCAACAGACAGGAATGGACGCCAAGCTGGCGGACACCATTCTTCTGACCGACAACAAGGGCAAGTCCTTCACAGGTCTTGATCCCGAATCCGGAGTTCGCGCTGCTGAAGGCAAGCTGCCCGTTTTGCCGCAAGCGACCACGGGGAAAGTCTCGCTTGACCCTGAAGCTGTTGTGCGTCTGGCAGATGGCTCGATGATGATCAGCGATGAATACGGCCCCTACATCTACCATTTCTCGGCAGATGGCAAAATGATCTCGGCCACGCAGCCACCTAAGGCATTTTTGCCCATGCGCAAAGGCGAGATCAATTTCTCGTCCAACAATGTCGGCGATGGCGGCAAGAAGCCCGATCCTAAAGACCCGGATACGGGCCGCCAGAACAATCAGGGCTTTGAGGGCCTGTCTCTGACGCCCGATGGCAAGTTTCTAATTGCCCTTTTGCAATCAGCAACCCGTCAGGATGGCGGCGATAGCAGCTCAACCCGCATGAACACCCGCGCGCTGGTGTATGACGCTTCTAATATGGACCAGCTGAAGCTGGTGCATGAATATGTCGTGCCTCTGCCAACCTTTGACAACAAGGGCAAGGTTGCCGTTGCCGCCCAGAGCGAAATTCTGGCGCTGTCCGACAAAACCTTCCTGATGCTGGCCCGCGACAGCAACAACGGTCAGGGCCTCAAGGGCGACACCTCCGTTTACCGTAAAATCGACCTTGTGGATGTCTCCGGTGCCACCGACATTGCCAACACCGAGTTTGATGGCGTGAAGCCAGTTGCCCCCAAGGGCGTGGTGGACGCATCGGTCAAGGTGGCAGCTGTCACCCCGTTCATCGACATCAACAATGCCAAGGACCTCGCCCGCTTCGGCCTGCACAATGGCGCACCAAACGACAAGAACAACCTCTCGGAAAAGTGGGAAGCCATGTCGATTGCCCCGGTGCTCGACCCTGCAAACCCGGACGATTACTTCTTGTTCATCGCCAATGACAACGACTTCCTGACGCAGGATGGCTATCAGGTTGGTGCCGCCTATAAGGCTGAAGGTGGCGCGGATGTGGATACCATGTTCCAGGTATTTCGCGTGACTTTGCCGGGTGTGGCGAAGAAGTGAAATTAAGATACTGTGCGTGAGCGGAAACCTTCGCTCACGCATTTGATCCCAATCTTTTCTTTTGTCACTTAAAGTGCATTATTTTTTTTAATTATATAAAAATTGCGTGTTATAAATAAAAAATCAACCAAATGGCGAGTATTTTTGTTCTCATCATGTCTCCGACTTAAGTCGTGACATTCTCATTGTGGGGACTTAAATAAATGCCTGACGCATTAGGACGTACTACGGAAAATGATTTCGCTCAGTCGGTTTTGCATATCTTATCTACAAAGCCCGGCGGACAGGCAACTTTTCAGCAACTTTTTAGGGATTTGCCTAAATTAATTGTACTCACTACACAAGATCAGTCACCTTCTACCAGACGCCCTGGCGAGAGCTTCTGGCAGCAAAGAGTAAGAAATATTACTAGCCACAAAAATAATCCTAATAACTATATTGCCCGCGGTTATCTTTTGTCGATTAACAATGGTTTAAAGATTACCCCGAAGGGGCGCAGCCATATTGGGCTTTAATTCTTCACGTCATAGTCGCCCTGTTGTTCAAGTTTGCGACGGCAGGGTGGAACCCAGGTAAGCGTAGGGCTAACGCCGATTTTTTCCTTTTCCCAAATAAACCACGCATAACCAGTAGCCGTAGACGCTTTTGCATCTACTCGTCCTTTGACCATAGGAACTCTTTCAGAAAATTGTGCAAATATAGTAGGAGGGTTATTGTTGAAAATTGTATTATATCTCCCAACACTTTCAAGAAACACAGTTCGGGCGAGAATTGCTACGCCTTTTTTTGCTACAATTAATGATCTGTGAACAAAGTCTTCCGCGAGGCGAAACGGAGGATTTGTAATGACCCAATCATGAGAAAGAGATTGATATGGGTAACTCAGAAAATCTCTTACTGGAGCAAAACCGTAATGAAATGCATCAGCAGACTCGACGGAACAAAAATACTCACTTAGGGGACGGGACATATATCCTCTACCGCAAGCAGGTTCCAGGCATGATAAATTCCGCACGTTATTTTTGCCAATTATGTTTTCGATTAGCGCTCTTGTAGCCCATGGCGGTGTTGGAAAATCATCAGCACTGTCGGAGGCTTCGTGTCTTTGAGCCATAACAGCATGTGAGGTGTTTTGCATCGTAAGACCTTTGTGTAAACGTTAGGATTGCATCCTAATATGTGTTGTGCCTTGCGTCAGGCATTTTTGTGACGTCTCACCCCGCCCGCAAAAATCGCACGGACTCATCCCGCCGCAGCAGATACAGCAAGGTTCGCACCGCTTCGCCGCGGGGTGAGGTTAAATCCGGGTCGCGATCTAGCAGATAGGCGGCATCTTTGCGGGCGATTTCCAGAAGGTCGGCGTGGGCTTCCATGCTGGCAATGCGAAAGCCGGGGGTGCCGGATTGGCGGGTGCCGAGCAATTCGCCTTCGCCGCGCAGTTTCAAATCCTCTTCTGCAATCAGAAAACCATCTTCGCTATCGCGCAGGATGGAGAGGCGGGCTTTTCCGGTTTCGCCAAGCGGGCCTTTGTAGAGCAGGATGCAGGAGGAGGCTTCGGCACCGCGCCCAACGCGCCCGCGCAATTGGTGCAGCTGGGCCAAGCCAAAGCGTTCGGCGTGTTCAATCACCATAATGGTGGCGTCGGGCACATCCACGCCCACTTCCACCACGGTGGTGGCCACCAGCAGCCGGGTTTCGCCGTTTTTAAACGCCAGCATGGCGGCGTCTTTTTCCGCACCCGTCATGCGGCCATGGACGAGGCCAATGGGGGCTTTGATGGAGCGTGCCAGCGTATCGTGTCGCTCTTCGGCAGACATCAGATCGGATTCTTCCGATTCCTCCACCAGCGGGCAAATCCAATAGGCTTTTTTGCCATCGGCAATGGCGCTGCGCAGGCGACCCACAATGTCGGCGATGCGCTCGGTGGGTACCGTGACAGTCTGGATGGGTTTGCGGCCTGCGGGTTTCTCGGTGAGTTTTGACACATCCATATCGCCAAAGGCGGCCAGCACCAGTGTGCGCGGAATGGGGGTGGCGGTCATCACCAGCATATGCGGTGAAATGCCCTTCGCGGTGAGGCGCAAACGTTGATGCACGCCAAAGCGATGCTGTTCATCCACCACCGCCAGCAGCAGGTTTTTGTAGATGACTGTGTCTTGAAACAGCGCATGGGTGCCGATGATGATCTGGGTCTCGCCAGAGGCGACACGCTCCAGAATCGACTCGCGCTCTTTGCCCTTGGTGCGGCCTGTCAGCACATCAAGGGTGATGCCTGCGGATGCCACCATTTTGGCAATCGTTGCATGATGTTGGCGGGCGAGAATTTCCGTGGGAGCCATCAGCACGGCCTGCCCGCCGCTTTCCACCACGGCGGCCATGGCCAACAGAGCCACCAGCGTTTTACCAGCACCGACATCGCCTTGCACAAGGCGCAGCATGCGGCTGTCGCTTTGCATGTCTTTCAAAATATCGGCAACAGCATCTTTCTGGCTGTTGGTGGGAGTAAAGGGCAGGGAGCCGAGAATGGCACCGCTCAAAACACCCGTTGGCGTCACAGGCGTGCCCGCCACCTTGCGCAAGCGCCGCCGCACCAGAGCCAGCGACACTTGTCCGGCCAGAAACTCATCATAGGCCAAGCGCCTGCGGGCAGGGGCTTGAGGGTCCACGTCTTTTTCATCACGGGGGCTGTGCAGCCGCTCGAAACTGGCTTTGGCGCTGGCAAAGCCCTGTTTGGCCACCAATGCCGGATCAATCCACTCGGGAAGTTCCGGCACGCGCTCCACGGCATGGTCAATGGCCTTGCGCAGTACTTTGGGCGAAAGCCCCGCCGTGAGCGGATAGACAGGCTCCACCAGCGGCATGGTGGCCGCCTCACTGGCTTTGACCATAAAATCCGGATGCACCATAGAGGCGCGGCCATTAAACCAATCCACCTTGCCAGACACGGTGACGATTTCATCAATCGGCAGCGCCTTTTCCAGCCAAGCCGCCTTGGCGCGGAAGAAGGTCAGCGCCATTTCTCCCGTCTCGTCATGCAAAAATACGCGGTAGGGTGCGCTTTTGTTTTCCCGAGGCGGAGGGGTGTGCCGATCCACCCGGCCTGTCACCGTCACAATGGCACCTTGCGGGGCGCGGGCAATGCCGGGTTGGTTGCGCCGATCAATCAATCGCTGCGGTGCCAGATAGAGCAGATCAACCACGCGGGCGTCATCGGCATCGTCGCTGCCCAGCAGGGTTGCCAGCAATTGCGCAAGCTTCGGCCCCACGCCGGAAAGCGTTGAAACGGATGCAAAAAGTGGATCAAGTATGGTTGGGCGCATGATGGGTGAAAATGGAGCGACTTGGAGCGCAATGCAAGGCTGACAAGAAGGATTACAGGCGCTATAGAGATGCATCAACAGGAAGGTATGCCCAATGACTGGTTTGGTTCGTAGCAGCTCTGATCTTGATTCCCGCCGCAAGCGCATTTTGTTTCGCTGTTGGCATCGCGGTATCCGCGAGATGGATCTGGTGCTGGGCCAATTTGCCGAGGCTGAAATTGCCAGTTTGAGCGATGCCGATTTGGATGAGCTGGAGCGGATCATGGCCGAGGAAGACAATGATCTGGTGCGCTGGGTCACGGGGGCCGAAGAAACCCCTGCTCATATCCAAGGCGCGCTGTTTACCCGCATTGCCGCCATCCGCCCTGATTTCTCGCCTGTGGTTGAATAATGATTTCTCTGTTCGATGCGAAAAAAGCGGCAGCCTCCTCGGCTGCCGTAACCTTGTCGCCTGTGCCCGATGGCATGGATGCGTTTCTGGTGGCGGAGCTTGCTCGTCAAGGTAAGCCGGTGGCGTTTTTGCTGTCCGATTCCAGCCGCATGGCCGATATTGAACAGATGCTGGGCTTTTGCGCGCCGGAAATTCCTGTGCTGTCGCTGCCCGCCTGGGATTGCTTGCCCTATGACCGCGTATCACCCAGCGCCGATATTTCGGCAAAACGGCTGTCTGCCCTCACGGGCCTGATTGCGCACGCCAAAAAGCCGCATCCGGCCATTATTCTCGTCACCGCCAATGCCATGCTGCAAAAAATGATCCCGGCGGAGGTCATTGATAGCCTGTCTTTTTCGGCCCGTCCCGGCAATCAGGTGCGCATGGATGATATTGCCGCACGCCTTGAGCGCAACGGCTTCGATCGCGTGGCCACCGTGCGCGAAGTGGGCGAATATGCCGTGCGCGGCGGTATTCTGGATGTGTTTTTGCCGGGTTCTGAAGAGCCGGTGCGTCTGGATTTCTTCGGCGATACGCTGGAAACCATCCGCAGCTTTGATCCCGCCAGCCAGCGCACCATTGCACAGGTGCGCGAGCTGAGTTTGAACCCGATGAGCGAGGTGACGCTGACACCGGAGAGCATCGCGCGGTTCCGCAAGAACTACCTGTCGCTGTTTGGTGCCTCCACCCGCGATGATGCGCTTTATACGGCGGTCTCGGAAGGTCGCCGCTATGCGGGCATGGAACATTGGTTGCCGCTGTTTCATGAAAAGCTGGAAACGGTGTTTGATTACCTCAAGGGCTTTTTGATCGTCACCGATCACACCTTGCGCGAATCTGCCGAAGAACGCGCCAAGCTGATCCGCGATTATTATGAAGCCCGTCTGGATTCGGCCACGCCCGGCAAGGGACACCTCTCCCAAGGCGCGCCTTATAAGCCAATTCCGCCGGAATATCTCTATCTGGGCGCTTCGGATTTTGCCAAATCGCTGGATGCGCTCAACCCCATTCGCATCACGCCTTTTGCTGAAATGGCAGCAGATTCGCGCCGCATTATCGATATTGCCGCCCATTCTGGCCCGCGCTGGGCGAAAGTTGCGTCTGCGGAAACCTCACCAGAGGGTGAGCGCACCAATGTGTTCAATCAAGCCGTCAAATATATTGCCGATAAGCGGGCGGCTGGATCCAAGGTTCTGATCACGGGCTGGTCGGAAGGCTCGCTGGATCGCCTGATGCAAGTGCTGAACGAGCATGGGCTGGAACGGCTGAAAAACATCTCGGCCCTCAAAGACCTCGACCAGTTGAAAAAGGGCGAGGCGGCGGCCGCTGTTCTCAGCCTTGAAGGCGGGTTTGAGGCTGGCGATCTGGTGGTTGTCGGCGAGCAGGATATTCTGGGCGACCGCATGGTGCGCCGCTCCAAGCGCCGCAAGCGTGCTGCCGATTTTATCTCGGAAGTGGCGGGTCTCGATGAAGGCTCGATTGTGGTGCACGCCGAACACGGCATTGGCCGCTTTATCGGCCTGCGCACCATTCAGGCCGCAGGCGGCCAGCACGCCTGCCTTGAGCTGCAATATGCCGACGAGGCAAAACTGTTTCTGCCTGTGGAAAACATCGATCTGCTGTCGCGCTACGGCTCGGAAGGCAGCGAGGCGCAGCTAGATAAGCTGGGTGGCGGCGCATGGCAAATGCGCAAGGCCAAGCTGAAGAAGCAATTGCTGGATATGGCAGGTGGGCTGATCCGCATTGCCGCAGAACGGATGATGCGCTCGGCTCCGGTTCTCGCCACCACAGAAGGCTTCTACGACGAATTTGCGGCCCGTTTCCCCTATGATGAAACGGAAGACCAGATGAGCGCCATTGAAGCCGTGCGCGGTGATCTGGGCGCTGGTCGCCCGATGGACCGTCTGGTCTGCGGCGATGTGGGCTTTGGCAAAACCGAAGTGGCACTGCGCGCCGCCTTCATTGCCGCCATGAATGGTCTTCAGGTGGCCGTCGTTGTGCCCACCACGCTGCTGGCCCGTCAGCATTTCAAGACATTTTCCGAGCGCTTCCGCGATCTGCCCATTCGGGTGCAGCAGGCATCGCGCCTTGTTGGCACCAAAGAGCTGAACCTCGTGAAAAAGGAAGTGTCGGAAGGCAAAACCGACATTGTTGTCGGCACCCATGCATTGTTGGGCAATGGCATCAAATTCGCCAATCTCGGCCTGTTGATCATCGATGAAGAGCAGCATTTTGGCGTGAAGCACAAGGAACGGCTGAAAGAGCTGAAATCCGATGTGCATGTGCTGACGCTATCGGCAACGCCTATTCCGCGCACGTTGCAACTGGCCATGACCGGGGTGCGTGAGCTATCGCTGATCACCACACCGCCCGTGGACCGCATGGCGGTGCGTACGTTCATTTCGCCATTTGATGGTTTGGTGATTCGCGAAACCTTGATGCGCGAGCATTATCGCGGCGGTCAAAGCTTCTATGTTTGCCCACGTCTGGCTGATCTTGCCGATGTGAAGGCATTCCTCGATAGCGACGTGCCTGAGCTTCGGGTGGCGATTGCCCACGGCCAGATGGCCGCAGGCGAGCTGGAAGACATCATGAACGCCTTCTATGAAGGCCAGTATGATGTGCTGCTCTCGACTACCATCGTTGAATCCGGCCTTGATATTCCGACGGCCAACACGCTGATCATCCACCGTGCCGACATGTTCGGCCTCGCCCAGCTCTACCAGCTCAAGGGGCGCGTCGGTCGTTCAAAGACGCGCGCCTATGCCATATTCACCACGCCGCCGGAGAACCGCGTCAATACGGTGGCCGAGCGCCGTCTCAAGGTCTTGCAGTCGCTCGATACGCTTGGTGCCGGCTTCCAGTTGGCGAGCCATGACCTCGATCTGCGTGGCGCCGGCAACCTGCTTGGCGAGGAGCAGTCCGGCCATATNNATCATGAACGCCTTCTATGAAGGCCGTTACGATGTGCTTCTCTCCACCACCATCGTTGAATCCGGTCTTGATGTCCCCACCGCCAACACGCTGATTGTGCATCGTGCCGATATGTTCGGCCTTGCACAGCTCTATCAGATCCGTGGCCGCGTGGGCCGCTCCAAGGTGCGGGCCTTTGCGCTTCTGACGCTGCCAGTCAACAAGGTGTTGACAGCCGGTGCCGAGCGGCGGTTGAAAGTGCTGCAATCGCTCGACACATTGGGCGCTGGCTTCCAGCTGGCCAGTCACGATCTGGATATTCGCGGTGCCGGCAATCTGTTGGGCGAGGAGCAATCTGGCCATATCAAGGAAGTCGGCTTTGAGCTGTATCAGCAAATGCTGGAGGAGGCGGTTGCCGAAGTGAAGGGCGAGGATGAGGTCGTGGATAGCGGCTGGTCGCCACAAATTCAGGTTGGCACCTCGGTGATGATCCCGGACAATTACGTGCCGGACCTGCACCTGCGCCTTGGCCTTTATCGCCGCCTTGGCGAATTGACGGAGCTGAGCGAAATCGACGCCTTCGGGGCCGAGATGATCGACCGTTTCGGGCCGCTGCCTACTGAGGTGCAGAATCTGCTGAAGATCGTCTATATCAAGGCGCTGTGCCGCAAGGCCAATGTTGAAAAGCTGGATGCCGGGCCAAAGGGCATTGTGGTGCAATTCCGCCACCGCGAATTCCCCAATCCCGCAGCCTTGGTGGGCTTTATTGCCAAACAGGGCACGATGGCGAAAATCCGCCCGGATCACAGCGTGTTCCTCACCCGTGATCTGCCAACGCCGGAAAAGCGTCTGGCCGGAGCCGCCACCATCATGACGCAGCTGGCCGAGATGGTAAAACAGAAGTGATGTAACCTTTGTTGTGTTTCTAGAGTTTGTGAGGGAAAAGTGGAACCGGATTTTCCCGAATAGACAAACGAAAACAAGGGAATCGGGAGTCTGTCTGGTTCAATCTGAACCTGACAGACTCTCGTGCGATGAATTCCCGGCAGAACTTGCCGGGACTGACATCACTTCGTCATGATCTCGTGATGGATTGAATAGTGGTGCATATTTACCGATTATGCCATGAATTCAGGAGCTTATATGCGCAAACCCATTTTAACCGCGGTGGTTGCTTCCATGGTGGTGTCTGCAAGCGGCGTGTTCGCTCAAACGGTGTCGTGGTCAGACACGCCGGTGTCGAGAGTGAAGGCGCTGGCGGTTTTGCAAACGCTGAATTCCGATCTTCTCAGCCACGATAGCGCCACGCTGACGCTAGATCGCTGGTGCAGCGATCACAAGCTGGCTGACAATGCCAAGATTGTTGCAGAAGCGGTTAAAGGTGTTGATAAGCCCGCGACAGCAGAAATCCGCACAGCGCTGAAGGTCGGAGAAACCGACCGGGTTGGCTATCGCCGTGTGCGCTTGATGTGTGGTGCGCGCGTGTTGTCTGAAGCGGATAATTGGTATGTGCCATCGCGCCTGACCGACGATATGAACAAGCAGCTTGAAACCACGGATACGGCCTTTGGCCGCGTGGTTAAGCCGCTGAACTTCCAGCGCCATACAATCTCTGCGGAATTGCTGTGGCAACCCCTGCCGAAGGGTTGGGATATGGGCGCTGCCATCTCGCCATCCAGTCAAAAACCTCTGGAAATCCCTGAGCATGTTATTCAGCACAAGGCGCTTTTAAGCTTACCGGATGGTGCACCGATCAGCATGGTGGTGGAAAGTTACACCCGCGAAATTCTGGATTTCGCGCCCCCGGTATTGAAGTAAACCAACATCAGGCAGGACATTTTGATGGCGCATATTTATTCTCACGCCTCTCCTCGCGCTGTTGATCATCTCGTCCTGCCTGTCATGGATCTTGATGTGGCGCGCAGCCGTCTTGAAGCGCTCGGCTTTACCGTTGCGGCCAATGGTTATCATCCCTTTGGAACCGTGAATGCGTGCGTATTCCTTGCAGACAAAACCTATCTGGAGCCTTTGGCCATTACCGATCCCATCGCTGTGGATGCTGCGCTGGATGCAGGCAACGCTTTTATTGCTCGGGATCGATTGTTTCGCCAGCATCGACAAGAGGGTCTTTCTGCTATCGTGGTGCAATCTGATGATGCCAAGGCTGATCATGAAGCTTTTGCGGCAGCAGGCATAAGCGGTGGCGATATGTTTGAGTTCTCCCGCCCTGTTCGCCTGCCGGATGGACGTGAAACCACAAGCAGTTTTCGGCTTGCCTTTGCTGTGGACGAGGCTGAGGAGCAATTCTTTGCATTCGCATGCCAGCGCCTCAATCCTTTGCCAGCAGATCGTGCCGCGCTGGAGCGTCACGCCAATGGTACTCTTGGCCTCAAACGGCTTTTAATCCAGAGTGCAAGGCATGAAAGCCGAGATCCTTGGATGCAGTCGGTTTTGGGTGCTGATGGCAGCTCCATCACCAACGGCACCGCTTTTGATGCGCAAAACCTCCGCATCGAGGCGACCGAGAGCGAGTTTGCCGAAGATGGATTTCTGGCCTTCGCGCTGGTGTTTACCGTCGCCGATCTTGAGGTGACAGCGGCGGCTCTGGCTGCTAATGGCGTTGTCTATCAAAAATTATCGGGCGGTATCACTGTCCCGGCGGCACCCGGACAAGGTGTTGCTTTCCTGTTTGAGGAGAATGCATCGTGACCTCCCCTAATTCTACCGTGACCGTTGGTGAAGGCGAACTGAAGGTTTCCTTTTCCAACACCGCGCGTTTTTCGCTGATCTGCGGCCCATGCCAGATGGAAACCCGCGAGCACGCCTTCATGATGGCAGGCAGCATCAAGGAAATCTGTGACAAGCTGGGCATTGGCCTCGTCTACAAGTCTTCGTTCGATAAGGCCAACCGCACATCGCTCAACGCCGGGCGTGGCATTGGTATCGAAAAAGGGCTGGAGGTTTTTGCCGACCTAAAGAAAGAATTCGGCTTTCCGGTGCTGACCGATATCCACAGCGTCGATCAATGCGTTGAGGTTGCCTCTGTGGTGGATGTGCTGCAAATTCCCGCATTTTTGAGCCGTCAGACCGATCTTCTGGTGGCTGCCGCCAAGACTGGCCGCACTATTAACATCAAAAAGGGCCAGTTTCTGGCTCCTTGGGACATGAAAAACGTGATGGAAAAAATCACGCTATCGGGCAATCCCAATGTCATGCTGTGTGAGCGTGGCGCGTCGTTTGGTTACAACACTTTGGTGTCCGATATGCGCTCGCTGCCGATCATGGCAGGCTTTGGCGCACCGGTGATTTTCGATGCGACTCACTCGGTGCAACAGCCGGGCGGGCAGGGCGGCTCATCCGGTGGTGAGCGCCAATTCGTGGAAGTTCTTGCGCGTGCAGCGATTGCTGTGGGCGTGGCTGGTGTCTTTATCGAGTCGCATCAGGACCCGGATAATGCGCCATGCGATGGCCCCAACATGGTTTATCTGAACGATCTGGAGCGTTTGCTGGAAAAACTTCTGGCGTTTGATACGGTTGCAAAGGCCGCGTGACAATTGGTTTTAAATTCCATCATCCACTGTCATTGTAATTTCTATCTCATCGGTTAAGACAATTCATCGGTTCAGATGGGGCGACACATCGCCTTGTCCATCTACACAGCAGGGAGCGAACATGACCGCCATTACCGACATTATTGCCCGCGAAATTCTCGATAGCCGTGGCAATCCTACCGTAGAAGTTGACGTGTATCTGGAAGACGGCAGCATGGGCCGTGCAGCGGTTCCATCTGGCGCGTCTACTGGCGCACACGAGGCGGTTGAACTTCGCGATGGCGGAAAACGTTACCTCGGCAAGGGCGTTGAAAAGGCTGTTGAAGCCGTTAACGGTGAAATCTATGAAGCCATTGGCGGTCATGACGCCGAAAACCAGATCATGATCGACAATATCATGATCGAGCTGGACGGCACGCCAAACAAATCGCGCCTCGGTGCAAATGCCATTCTCGGCGTGTCGCTGGCTGTTGCCAAGGCTGCTGCTGAAGCCTCCGGCCTGCCGCTGTACCGTTATGTTGGAGGCCCGAACGCCCATGTTCTGCCTGTTCCAATGATGAATATCATCAACGGCGGTGCGCATGCCGACAACCCAATCGATTTTCAGGAATTCATGATCATGCCCGTTGGCACGGACAATATCCGTGACGCAATCCGCATGGGTTCTGAAGTGTTCCACACGTTGAAGAAAGAGCTGTCGGCTCAAGGCTTCAACACCAATGTTGGTGACGAAGGCGGCTTTGCACCCGGCTTGAAGAGCGCACCAGAAGCGCTTGATTTCATCATGAAGTCGATTGAAAAGGCTGGCTACCGCCCCGGCGAAGACATGTATCTGGCGCTCGATTGCGCCTCCACCGAGTTTTTCAAGGACGGCAAATACGTGCTGGAAGGTGAAGGCCGTACGCTGGAGCCAGAAGCCATGGCCGATTACCTGGCTGAACTGGCTGGCAAATATCCCATCATCTCCATCGAAGACGGTATGGCCGAAGACGATTGGGCTGGCTGGAAATATCTGACCGACAAGATCGGCACCAAGACCCAGCTGGTGGGCGACGATCTGTTC
>DNPN01000202.1 GCA_003501385.1 Rhizobium sp.
AGATGCAGCAGAACGGCGAACTGGCGAAGCTGGCCGCCGACACCGACCTTGCGAAGGCCGCGGCCGGCATCGTTCTGGCGGAAGCGCAGAGCAAGAATTGGCTGGCGTCGTCGTGGCGCCCGATCACGATGCTGATCTTCGTCGGCCTGATCGTGGCGCGCTGGTTCGGCTGGACCGCGCCGGGCCTGTCGCAGCCCGAAGTGCTGGAACTGTGGGCGATCGTCAAGATCGGAATGGGCGGCTACGTGATCGGCCGGTCGGTCGAAAAGGTGGTACCCGACGTCGTCGCGGCCATGAATGCGAAGTAGGCTGCATAGCTGTCGAATTTTGCACAGGGGCGCGGAAAGGGTGGCGCACTACACTGGCAACAAAGGTCTGGTTTGCCCACCGAATCCGGTCGTTCAAAACCGGTCACCTATACCTTACGTGCGCCGATTTTGTTTGCGCGCATACCAATGTAACGCAATCTTCGAATCGGTGATACGTTCCGTTTGAATCATTGGTGAGGGGAAGAAAAACTACGTATTTGAACAGGCAAATTGTTCACGCGGAGTCGCTGGGTAGATTTTACACCGACCCCGCATTTTGCTACGTGACGAAGCGAGGCCCCGAGTGTTCCCACGTCTCACTTTGTCTGATCCCGAACGCCACACGAGGATCAACAAAGATCGTCACGTACCCTGATTTATACTCTACTGTGATTCCAACATCAAAGAGTCTGCATAATCCCTCCAGCTTTCGGAACTGCGGAATTGCCACGATCCGGTGTTGGGCCTCGCTCATTCTGGAATGAAGAAACGCCTTTGTTGACAGTTCCTTCATAATCAGGTTCCTGAAGCCATCGGAACATAGAACAGCTTCTTTTTGCGCTTCCAAAAATCTGTGTAAGCCCTGCTCGAGATTTGCGTTCAAACTTGCTATGCTCACATCGATTTGCGAAAGTTCGTGCAGCAGACGATTTTCCTTTTTTTGTTCCGGAGTTGCACGCTCTTCGTCGCGTATGATTTGACCAAGCGGTTTCCGATTCTCGTCTGTCATGGGTAGTCTCCACACGTTCGGTGAAATCACTCAAACACGCCGGTGCGGCATTCCAGGTACTCCGAGGACACTAATCTAAATTATCGCACACGGAGGCCGTGGAGCGACCGCGAATACCGGCGGACATCTGCATATCGGAGACAATATACGCTAATTTGCTTGAGCGTCACATTTGCCCTTGGCGTCACATCCCACCGTGACTTGTAAAAAGGCTGGTTCTGGCAAATGTGACCTTGTCTCAACGATGAGTTTGGGGCCGACGTCGAACCTTCAGGCTATAGGTATGATGCCAATTGTTGCAGTTCGATCTAAACGATAGTGTGAGGGACCATCTGAAACTCGGGGGAGGGATAACCTTGGCCGCATTACTTCAGAACAACATTAATGGTCACTCTGTTCTCACGATTGAGGGGCTGGACCTTACCGGTCGCGAAGAGGTCGAGCGGTTGAAAAGTGCAGGTTATCGCTTGACCGATTTTGCTGAAGCTTGCCTAAAAAGCCAGAGCAACGAAGGCTACACCAAATCACATCGACTTGTTGCTGGCAGGCAATACGAGATTGCAGTCGTTCCGGGTAACGAAATTGCAGATGTCATCAACCGCAGGACCAATAACCTATGCAAGCTGGCTGAGAAGTTTGGCTATAAAAGGCCGCTTGGAGGTGTCATTCCACGCATTCGAGAAGTGGTCTCTGACGAGCAGATGGAAAAGATGGGAATATGGTACATTGCTGCCCTCCACGAACCCATGAGGGTTCCTGGCAATGTTAATGCATTTGGCCGCGTCCTTCGTTCTCGTCGCTTTGATGGAGGGCGATTAGTTGACGCTCCTAGGGACTACTGTGATCCCTCTTGGGAGGACGGAGGAGCATTCGCCTTTTTTGGGTCTCCATGACGCACGCGATTCATTTGACGGATGGCTAAAGCTCGTCGGCCGATTGTCGTTCGCGGCGGCAGGGCCTGGAGCGATACGCCAGGTAGCAAAGCCGCAACGGGGATGGCCGTCGCACACAAGCCAAGGCCTGGGCCTTCCGAGCGTGAAAAGGCTACGGCCGACCACGGCGATAAGCTTGCGCTTGCCGCATTCAGGGCAAGTGTCGCCCGCGTGGTGGCGCCGGAATCCGAACATGGCCCCATCCCTCCCACTCACTGCGGTCCGGCCTCAGACACCGGCACCGTCCTCCAACCCGTCGCAGCGCTTTTCGAGACGTTCGGCAACGGCCAGGGCCTGTTCGACTAGGGCTGCCGCTGCCCAAAAGGCGTTCTGCAAAGCATCGGGCACTTCGTCTTCACAAGCCTTCAGGGAGACGATCAGTACGCCGTCTGCCTGATAGAGATACGATCTCATCTGCGCGAGATCGGCGCGCTCCACCGCAAGCATGCCACCCCCCACCACAATTCTGCGCACGGCCCAATCGGATGTCCCGCTGGTGCCGGGAGCTGAAAACCTGGTGTGAGACCAGGCACGCTTCTTTACGTCCGCGGCTCGCGCCGCTGAGGCTCTTGTATCCGCGCGCTCCCGACATAGTGGGGTTCACCGCGCCGGCGCGGCGCTCACAACCGGAGTTTTCAGCTCCAAAACAATGAAATCCTCGCGCGCACCTTTGCGTCAAGAAAAGCTCTAGGTTGTGCGTGCGACATATTCGCGCAAACCGAGTATCGCGTACGGATTACTTGAAACTGTTCGTGATTAGCGCGGGTCAGCGAAGTCGGGGCTCTGCATCCAGACGGATTCCTGATGCGCCTGCCTGATGAACTGACTGAGGTGTGAAATTTGCCGACAGGCAAGGTGTTCTATTTTGAAACAGGCACTTAGCGGATTCATGGCCCGCAGTTAGGCAGAATTCACGCCTGACTCTCATATTTGATCTGCGACTCGAATCGACCCAGCCTGAGCGAAAATCCGAACAAACCCCGACAGGCCCATCGTGCAGCACGGGGTTGCTGCGATCGCCCATTCGTATGGTAGATTAACTGTGATTAGTTGCCGAAGCGCGAAAACATAAGTGCGTCGAATCAATCGCGGGGCGTCGATAGCGGTCGCTTCTTGGTCAATTCACTGGGGCTCCTTATGGCTGATGAGAAAACCTCCGATGAAAGCGGCCATCGTTCGGTAGAGCTTGAACCATTTATTCTCCCCATATTCATCACCTTGTTGTTTGCCCTTGCAAGTTTGGCGTACGTCGAAATTGCACCAAAGGCAGCCTGTGATAATGACGTAATCGCTTCAGCTGCTCTGTTTCTTGGACTCTTAGCTTATCTCTCATCACGCGCGGTGGCCCATTCCGACAGGCGACTATCGAATGAACCCGCGACGAGTAATTCTCGCGCAATTTCATCATGGACGTTTGCTGCTGTCGGATTCACACCTGGTCTGTTGCTCGCACTCAATGCCTGGCACAAGTGTCTAGGGAGCAAATCAATCACAAACTATTACGAAGCTGGCGTCATAGGACTTCTAGTTCTATTTTCTTTGGGAGTAGTTAGCACCTTAGCAGTTCCCGCCAAATCACCGGGCGCTAATACGATAGCACCATATGCGGTCTTGCCTGCGATGCTGGTGTCGCTGTTACTCTCGCTAGGATCTCCGTCCTTCTTTGGCTTTTTCAGCGGTCTCCTTACTGCGAATATATTGGACTCCGTGCTCGACGTGCGGCTCTTGATCCTTGGTGTTGTTTTTCTGCTGATCATCGTTGATGCCTTCTTGCTGTCGCGGGGCTGGAACGCAATTAGGGCTAAAGTGCAGGGGATTGCAGATCGGACATTTCGGTTGCGAGACATCAATCTTAATACTCAAAATCCATTCCTAGTCTTCGGACTTGCCATCCTGAACATCGCTATTGGTTTCGCTCGCTTCACGTTTCAGATTCTTGCAACAGTGGGATTTGCAGCATTCGATTTTGCGCTGTCGTTTGGGACAGCCGTAACAAAATTCATTCTCAACGCAGGCACGCTCTACGGCCTTCTTCTGTCGGGTATCATGTTGGCATCAACCTGGATGATGGCGCAGGCCCTTTCATTAATGCCTGCGATCAGATCGGCCTTGTCCACTTCGAGTGCCAATCTCGAGTGGTTCTTTCTGTACTTTGCGCTCTTTTACCTTGTGATTTGCGTTTCCCACGCATTTCTGGCGCGGGCGAAGTCTGGGCGAATTGCTGTCTCAATTGACTTCAGCGCAAAGATCGCAGGTCTCGCAGTCATTGGCGCGTGGATTGCATCGATTATGACCCATGTCGCCGCTTCCATAATGCCGTTTGGATTGCACTCCTTTTTTCAAGCACCCGCATTTTCTGGCCTCGGAAGCTTGGGGCTCTTCTTCTGGGCAGTTTCTACAGTGGCCGTTATCGGCAGCATCTACGCGATATTTTGGATTACAAACCCGAACAATTCTTCGGGCGCGGAGCCTGCGGAATGACACCTGACCGAACTAGACTGGTCGAGCGCATCCAGAACTGGCTCAGCCTTTGCTTCGTTTTGTTTGGTCTTGGAATCATGAGTTGGCTGATATGGAAACCGGCCTCACCCACAGTTTCCAAATCGATGGCAGAGCCTGCCAATGAGCCGGTATTGGCGCCTGCGAGTACACCTTCAGCAACGTCTACGGCGGATAAAGCCCTCAGAACAGGAGCCGAAAAACTTGCTGGGCGCTGGAGGCTCAGCACATCGGTCAACTGCACAGCACCCTATCATATAGTTCTGCCGACCGAGCGTCTCTTAATATTCGAAGGGCCTGACGGGTCCCAAACTCGCGAAGCGATACTGGGCCGAGACGGTCTATGGCTACACGCGTCAAGCGGCACCGCATCATCATTTTACCGCGTAGAAGGCAGTTCATTGATCTATCGGTATGGCGACAAAGCCAACATTGGATCTGAAACGAGATTTAAGCGATGCGCCGATTAATAGTTATTATCAGTCTCTACATGGCGGCATTCGCGGCCCACGGCGCGACCATACCCGACCCTCAAGGTTTGTGTGCGTCGTGGAATTCCGCGTGGTCGAAAAAGCTATCTGTTGAGGATATTGCCGTTATGCGTGAATTCTTCGGTGAGATACCAAATGCTTGCGTCAATTTAAGAAGCGCTGTCGAAGCGCGTATGGCGCTGATATCCAGCCAGAATCAAAGAGTGCGATCGATTCCGACGAGTCGCTCTGGTCATCGTGTCCAGCCGCAAACGCCGAAACCACAAAGACTGGCTTTGGGGCCAGGTACTATCATCAAAGATTGCCCCGAATGTCCTTCGATGATCGTTGTGCCCAGCGGAACATTCGAAATGGGTTCCGATCCTTCAGAAGCTGGCAGATCGAGCGACGAGGGGCCACGGATTGAGGTTAGCATCAAGTCGGTTGCGGTTGGGCGCTTTGAAATCACCTTTGATGAATGGGATTCATGTGTGCGGGACAGTGGGTGCAACGGCTATTCGCCATCGGACGCGGGCTGGGGCCGGGGCAATCGACCCGCCATTTTTGTCTCGTGGGCTGATGCTGTCACCTATACGCAGTGGCTATCGACGCGGACTCACCAGAAATATCGTCTCTTATCAGAAGCCGAATGGGAATATATTGCGCGCGGCGCCGGCACGCTCCCACTAAGTCATAACGGGCTGCCCGCTGCAGAAGATATTCAAACTAGCCAGGTGTATGGTTTTCTCGGGCCGCCTAGCGACATTTGTAAGTTCGGGAACGTAGCAGATAGCGCTTCATGGTATCCAAAGCGGATAACAGACTGTTCCGACGGGTGGGGAAATCAAACTGCGCCTGTTGGCTCATTCCGTCCAAACGCGCTCGGTATATACGATTTGATCGGCAATGTCAGTGAATGGGTGCTTGACTGCTATCATGATAGTCTGATCGACGAGAGCCCTAGAGGTGCGCCGTATCTTCGCGCCGACTGTGCGGCTCACGTCGCGCGCGGCGGGGCATGGGGCTTATGGCGGTTACATGATTCCGCGTATGATGAAAATCGTATTGCTGCTCGCTTCGGAAGCCCTGATAGCTATTTGCACGGAGGAAATGGGGATGGTTTCCGAGTGGCGCGCGAGGTGAATCAATGACCACTGGGTTCCACGTTTCGAGCCATATCAAACGCAAGCGCTGTTCTCCAGATTGGCTATTGCGTCGGCAAAATGCATCATCTGAACGCGCAGAAGACGTGAGTATCTAAAGGTGATCGACGAGCCCATCGACGGGACTAGGAGCCTGGTTGGGCAGCAAATCGAGTCTCATTTCACAGAGACTACGGCGCCACTAGTTCTGGCAATGCTATCTCATCGTCTAAAGCAGGCTGGCGTGTCCATGCCTGAGGGCGTGCCAATTCGGCAAGTTGCAGCCACAATAAGTGGGTTTTCGGTCCTCGAAGACGCGGAAGAGAAAGCGTACTGCCTGATCGTTCGGGAAGGCGATGAGCACATTGCCCTCCAACGATTTAAAGAAAGGGCTTTGATGCGGGCTGATGCAGCACTCATCAAACGCCTGCCCGCGCAATTATTGGCAGCATTCTGTACCCCGACCAATCACCCTGTTTACGTCACGCGCGCAGCGCCGATCAAATGGCGTGTAGACGTGACGAGCCCAACGAAAGAGGTGATTCTGATTGAGCAAAAATACCGTTGCCCACATATCCACATTCACTCGAACGGTATGGCTGATTTGGCGAGTGCTCCGGAACTTGCGGATAACATTAGGAACTGGGCCAAGGTGCAATCGGTTGAACTCGATTCGTTACTCGATGCGGGGCCAACGAGGGATCTCGGGCTTTTGGCGACAGGCGGGCGCATGTCGCTGGAGAGGGTCATGTACATTGCATTGGAAAAGGCCACAGATTTTTACGATGCGATGAAGGCTTTCAATCACTATGTCGCCTTAGGCGCGACACCGAGGGCAGGAGTACTTGCGGAAATAATGATCATGGCACCTGATCGGTGGGGCGCCAATGCTGTCATGGGTGAATATACGCGCTATGGCCTTTCGCCAGACGCTCGAGCGTTTAATATTTTGATAGGCAAAATGGAGAAATACAACCGGGCGATATACGTTTACCGCGAGATGATGGAAGCGGGATTTGAGCCGGATGACTATACGTATTCAGCACTAGCAAAGCTGTGTTCTAATTACGGGCAGGTTCGAGAATTGTTAGATACACTTCGCGCTAATGGCACTCCGCCGTCAAAATTTGTGATCAACATTGTTGTCGGTATGCCTAACAGTTTCCGCGGCGCGAAGCGGCTGCTTCTTCAAATGATTGAAGATGGAGGAGTGCCTAAAGTTTCAGAATTTAACCGGCTTCTTAGTAAGGCTAAGACGACCATGCAAGTCGCTCAGGTGAAAGCACTCATGGAACAATCAAACGTATCGGCCGACCGGATTACGGTGAGGATCGCGGTCAAGAGAGTGAGCTCATTGAGTGATGCTCTTGCGACGATGGAGGAATCAGCTACGGCCGGCATTCTACCAGACTTGGAAATTTTCCAATCCTTAGGGGAGCGGGCCTCGGCAGTGGAAGAACAGCAACTCGTTCTCGAAGCGGCCAAACGCCATGGTCTACAACTCACTACGGAGCGCGATCTCTTTGGCGCTGGCAACGGCCCCACAGACCCGAGTCAGGTGGATATTGCAGTCATACACGTTGAAAAGGGAGCCACACTCGAAGAACAGGATACGGAGAATGCCGCCAACTCAATTGACGGCACTTCAGAATGTACATCACCCACCGTAACAAATCGGACAAATGGAGTCTGAGTGCGCAGCGAGCTGCGACCGCATCCACTTGGACCATATATTGTGATCGTTCAATTCGTGGTTTTCCACAGCGAGTCCGCGCTATTCAGAGTTAGTGGCTAAGTCACGTCGGCAAGGCGCGCACGCGATTTGGCGACGCCATTAGCGCCATTAGAATCGCCGCAGTGACACCGATGCCGGTTCTGGACATGCCCAATCCCCCGGTGCGAGCATAGGATTCGGGGCTGGTGGCGAGCAATGTTAGCCGCTTTGGCTTTTTCGATCTTGGTTACACCAAATTTACACCGACATGACAGCAATCATATTAATATCAATTGGATAACTGTCCGGCCAGGGGCACCATTCCCGTACAAAACCGCGAACCTCGCCCAGGCGTTCTGGGGCGGTTACGGCTGCCGCAATTGCGGCGGGCGGGCCGGAGATGACGGCCTTTTCGGCGCCGACCACGATGGACGAGACCAGCCCGCGCAGGTAGCGCTTTTTGAGGGCAGGCGGCGCGTTAAGGAGCCTGCGCTTCAGGGTGTCGGCAACGCTGCTGGTGGCTTGCTGCTTGGAAAGGGCCTGCCGGAACTCGGGAACGGCCGATTCGATCTGGGCGAGCAGCCGGACACATTCCTCGCGCCGTTCTGGCAGTGTTCTCTATTAGGATTGGAGGGGACATGCCACGACGGAAGCACACGAAACGGACGACGGGGAAGGACATCAGGTCAATCCTGCGGCTGACGCAGGAGGGTTTGTCGGTCCGGGCGATCTCGGAACGGCTTGGGCTCAGCAAGACCTCGGTATCGATCTACCAGTTGCGGGCGCGCGAGGCTGGGCTCGGCTGGCCGCTGGAAGATAGAGGATGAAGGCACCGTCAAGAATCACCATGTCGATGTCACCGCCGACACCAGATTTGAGGGTTTCACGTGCATCGCCGACCCGAAACTCGACCAGGTTGGCGAGCCCAGCGGCGGCGATGTTCGCCTGCGCCCGCTCGATCTTGCTCGGCTCGAGATCGGTGCCGGTCAGGCAGCTGCCGCCGATGTCGCGCAGCGCCGCTGCCAAATAGATGGCGGAAATTCCCATCGAAGAGCCGAACTCGACGATACGCTTGGCTCTATAGCCACGGGCGCACATGTAGAGAAAGCGGTCGAATTCCGGCGAAACAGCTAGGAAATTTCTGGCAAGGCCGTGATAAACACCTTCCAGATCCTTGGTCTCGGCGTCGATGAACTCGGTGATGATCTGTTCATGGCTGGTCCCCTTCCTCTCGAAGGTTTGCATCAATGACGCATCCGCTGCTTAAGCTTCCTGATGGAGACGTTTGAGAACGTCAGCGACCAATGAATGCGCTGCTCCAGGTGTCAGCGTCGGAACCAGGCTACGAAATCACCCGCATGACCACATTCCGCAAATACGGCAATCTATTTCGATTTCTGGTCGGGAGCCATGATGTGGGACAGGCCCGATGGCAGGTGGCACTATGCAGCGATGCGGCGCTCCGCCAAATATAGAGTAGGATTTTTTGATCTCGACGAGCGGTGTGTGGCATTGAATGAGGTCAGCGATCTGCTGCGGCGATTGTCACGGTCAGTTCTTGCTTCCTAACGAGGTGGTGCTAAGCTTTCCCTTCTCCAGGTCCGGGAACTCTGAGAGTATTTACCCCACTTTTGCACGAGTATTCGACGACAGGAAGGGCGCAAGATTTGGGTATTCCTGCACCAATATAATGGCCAATCGCAAACGTGCCTCTTCACTCCGGGACTGTCGAACCTCGAGGCTTTTGGCAACATCGGCTACGATCCCATCCAAATCCCGTTTTATCTTATCGACATAGGGATCCAGCACGGCGCGCTGGTCGAAATCTGGCGGCGGAACGGTTTCAATTTCCTGGACCAACGACATAAGGGCGCCAAGCTCTTGCAGGAAAAGTCCCTCAAGCCGCGCCACGTCTTCTCGATGGGCATTGTTCTGTTTGATGTCGGGCAAATAGCAGGCGGTTATCTTTGCAGTGGATATCAAGTAGCGCCTAGCGTCGACCATGCGCTGGGATCTCGACGCTTCAGTATCCCGCAGTGGTTCCAGATTTTCCGAGTTTACCATGCGTAGAAATAATGCAGATGGCTCTGGCCAGGAGTTGGGCAGTTTATCCAGTGGAAAATGGGGAAGGATCGATGCGGCG
>DNPN01000266.1:0-4374 GCA_003501385.1 Rhizobium sp.
TGGTTCAATCTGAACCTGACAGACTCTATATATCCGCGCTCCCCTCAGCTGCGGTTCTTGGGCGGTAGAATGGTGATGAAGTCGGTGCCTTCGTCCGTTTCCTTGCCGATGCCCTGATCAGTGATGGTCAGGGAAGTGCCGGTGGTCATCGTGCTTTCAATGCGCGTGCGGATATCCGGCTCGATGGTTATCCGGTCCAAAACCGCATTCAGGCCATATGTCTCGCTTGTTGAAGGGTTACTGCCGTCATGGGTACCAATGGTGATCACAGATGATTGCGGCTTGTGGGGGCTGGCGTTATCCAGCGTCACGGCCTGCCATGTGGTGGCTCCCGTTTGATGGTTGACGTCAACAGCATCGAGAAAATAAGTGCCCAAGGGTTGGTCAGGGTGGGCGATGGCCACCGGCGCATCGAAAAGTGGTTTGAAATTCTGCCGCACATAAAGATGGCCGCGTGGCGGCATCGGTTTGCCAGCGCTGGCATAGAGAGCCGTCAAAAATTCTGGTGTGATCAATGGGCCTTTGGTGTTGAGAGATTTCCAGCGTTTAAAGCCGCGAATGGCCTCACGGGTGAGGGGGCCAGTTTGTCCATCCGTGCTGCCGGTATCGAAACCGAGTTCCCGCAATAAGACCTGCGCATCGCGCACAATCTGCTGGTCATCGCTATAGGTGATGAGGATGCGCAAGGGGGCGGGGTTGGAAGGTGTCGGTAGTTCTGCTTTCGGTACAGCCGGCACATCAATCATCGCCACTTCAACGGGTTTTGTGGCCGATACGGCATCTCCGCCACGAAGCTTTGCGCCGGAGAGCAATTGCGGCTCGTCATGGCGCGGTGTGAACAGAAACGGATGATTGACAACAACGGGGGTGACGGGAGCGTCTGTGATGATCACATGGGCACCCAGCGCGGTCATTCCATAGAGTGTGCGGGCAAAGTCGTCTGGCAGCCGCACGCAGCCGTGTGAGGCCGGGCGGTTTGGCACGCTGCTGGATTGATGCAGGGCCACGCCAGACCAGGTGATACGCTGCATCCATGGCATGGGCGCATTCGAATACAGATTTGATTCGTGATATTTCGCCTTCTGGATAATCGAGAAAATGCCTGATGGCGTGCTGTGACCCTCCTTGCCGGTGGAAACACGGGATGTCGCGACAACCTTGGTGCCGTCATAGACGACCAGTTTTTGATCCTGTTTGGAGACGATAATCTGCAAATTCGTGCCGTCCTGCGACAGCGCAGGTGTGGTGAAAACGGTTGCAGAGATCAACAGCAGCGGCAGTACGGTGCGGACCATCATGGTGCCCTCATACGCAAAACTTGAAAAAGGCCATTCCATCACACCGCAAGAGAGACGCGGATAAAGATGGGGCATGATCACGACGACATCCGCCGGACTCCTAAATTATATGGTAAAATTTAACGGATCCTTTCACTGAGCTTGGAGAAGAGAAGGGCTCAATGTTTTTTGGTGTCGCTTGAGGATGGCCGTGCTTTGAAGGTAAAGCCGGTTTCCACCATGCCTTTGCCGAATTTGGTGCGCAGCACATCCATCGCGGCCTCTGCTTTTGCCCGCCGTGTTGCATCAGAGTCCACCAAGTCAGGAGGATCGGCAAGGGCAGGGTCGGCAAAATCGCAGACACCAATTCCGATCAGCCGGAATTTTGTGCCATCAGCTTCCTTGTCCAGCAGTTGTAGCCCGGTGCGAAAAATCCTGTCGGCCAATTGGGTGGGATCATCCAGCCGCCGATTGCGGGTGCGAAGTTTGAAATCCGCCGTCTTCAGCTTTAAAACCACCGTAAAACCCGCCATGTTCTGTTGTTTCAGCCGCCAAGCCACCTTTTCGGACAGTGCGCGTAAATGTGCCACCAACGCTTCGCGCGCTGAAATATCGTCAAAAAACGTGGTCTCGGCGGATACGCTTTTGGCCACATCACTGGTGTGGACTTCCCGATCATCCACTCCTCTGGCAAGCCGCGCCAGCCTTTGTCCCATGGCACCATAGCGCCGCATCAGCGTGCTTTCTTCCATGGTTTGCAATTGGCCAACAGTGTGTATGCCGTCTTTATGCAAGGTTTCGGCAAAGGCTTTGCCGACGCCCCAAATGGTCGTGACAGGGCGCGGTGCCAGAAATTCCAGAGCTTCCGCTTGGCCGATCACTGAGAAACCGCGCGGCTTTTGCAGGTCCGAAGCGACTTTGGCCAAAAACTTGCAGTAGGATAGGCCAACCGAGACTGTGATGCCAATTTCACTCTCTATCCGCTTGGCAAAACGGGCCAGTACCAGCGCTGGCGGCGCATGATGCAGCATTTCCGTGCCGCGCAACTCCAGAAACGCCTCATCGATAGAGATTGGCTGCACCAAGGGCGTCAACTCTTCCATCATCGCCCGCACCTGACGCCCGACCTTGCTGTATTTTTCCATATCGGGCGGAATCACCACCGCACCAGGGCAGGCTTCCAGCGCCTTGAACATGGGCATGGCAGAGCGAACGCCATGGATACGGGCGATGTAACAGGCGGTGGAGACAACGCCGCGTTTGCCGCCGCCAATAATCAGTGGCTTGTCGATCAGCTCCGGGTTGTCTCGTTTCTCCACTGATGCGTAAAAAGCGTCACAATCGATATGTGCCAGAGTGAGTTGATACAGTTCGCTGTGATAGAGCAGCCTTGGACTGCCGCAGGCAGAACAACGCTTGCGGCCCTCAGGTTGACCCTTCAGGCAGTCGCGGCAGAAACCGGAATGGATTGGCGCGGTGCTGTGCATGGATGACGGAACATAAGTTGAACATCCACACCTTAGACGAAAGCACATGCTGCGAGCAAGATGCTTTTCGCCACTTATTCGTGGTCATTTTGCGGGTGGGGATTCTTCTGATTGAAGTGCGCAACAATCCTGTCACCCGCTGATGACCAATCGTTGGCGCGGATCACTTGCGGCGCTGTTGGCGGTGCAAAGCGATGGATATCAGACTGCGGTGCGATATGCACCAGCAGGCATTCCGGTGCGTGATCGGCCACCGAATGGAGATTGTGTGCCATATCATCCATGAATGCGAGGGGCAGGCCGCGTTCGGCGTGCAGGGCTTTGACCACAGGTCCCTTAGGACTCTCTGTTGCAAGAAGCGGGAAGTCCAGCCCTAAGCGATCCAGAAGCCGACGGCGTTGTGCAGTGAAGGCGGGTGGCATGGCGGTGAGAAATACCACATCGGCCATGGTGCCAAGCTGCGTCAGCACATCAACCGAATTGCCAAAGGGCCTTTGCCATTCTTCCTGCTGGGCAAAGAAATCGCGCAGGATGGTTTGCACATGCTGTTCTTCTAACGCAGACTGGGTTTCAAGCGAGATGATATTGCCGGTGAGACGAAAGGATTTCGGCAGCAGCTGATGGCCAAGACTGTTCAGATAGGCCTCAAAGGGGAAGAGAAATTCCAGCACCACATCATCCACATCGCACACCAACAGCGGGCGATCTGATAGCCGAACATGCTGCATATCGACGACATCCCCCATCAAAATTCTCCCGAATCCAAAGCGGGTTTGACATAGTGTTGCCAAGCTGCCATCACTTCTTGAGGTTGTGACTCTGTTGCCGCGCAAAAAGCAAGCAATGTTGGCTCATGCTGGACAATAAAATCCAGCATTCCAGATAGAAATTCCGGATCGTTGATGGCTTGACGCATTTGCCCGGGCTCAACGCCTGTCAGCGACAGAAAGCGGCCAAGCATATCCGGCTCGCCTGCCAGCCAGCCCAGCACCGCAATAGCTGTCTGCTCGGCGTGTTCTTTCGAACTGGCTTTAGTTGATAACTTGTCTCTCATTGTGTCACGAATTACCTTTTTCGAAACCAAATCGCGTTAAAGTCACACCACTCAAAGAATGAATCTTTCAGAATGTTTAACCCTCTCTTCCACCATGGAAGCAGGGATGGCAAGGATTGAAAATGCCGAAGAAGGTCATGATAGTTGAAGACAATGAGCTGAACATGAAGCTCTTTCGCGATCTTATAGAGGCATCGGGTTATCTTACCATCCAGACCCGCAATGGTATGGAAGCCTTGGAGCTGGCGCGCAAGCACCATCCTGACCTCATTTTGATGGATATTCAACTTCCAGAAGTCTCTGGTCTTGAAGTCACAAAATGGCTGAAGCAGGACAGCGAGCTGCACGTTATTCCTGTGATCGCCGTGACAGCTTTTGCCATGAAGGGCGATGAAGAGCGCATTCGTCAAGGCGGCTGCGAAGCCTATGTCTCGAAGCCGATTTCTGTGCCCAAGTTTCTTGAAACCATCAAAACCTATTTGGGCGATGCCTAGCGTCTGTCAGGTTCAGATTGAACCAGACAGACGCTAGATTTCTTTGTTTTCGTTTGTCTTTT
>DNPN01000266.1:4643-12898 GCA_003501385.1 Rhizobium sp.
CTTTTCGGGAAAACCGGATTCCATTGTCCCTGACAAACTCTAAGGAGCCAAGCGGCATGACTGCCAGGATATTGATCGTTGATGACGTACCAGCCAACGTGAAATTGTTGGAAGTGCGTCTTTTGGCCGAATACCTGGAGGTTCTGACGGCCGATTCCGGTGCAAAGGCGCTGGAGCTCTGCGCGACCACGCAGGTGGATGTTGTTCTTCTCGATGTGATGATGCCGGAAATGGACGGCTTTGAGGTGTGTGAGCGGCTGAAAGCTAACCCGCGCACCGCTCATATTCCTGTGGTTATGGTAACGGCGCTGGATCAGCCATCGGATCGGGTACGGGGGCTAAAGGCCGGGGCCGATGACTTTCTGACCAAGCCAGTGAATGATTTCCAGCTGATTTCACGGGTGAAAAGTCTGGTGCGCCTCAAGACATTGAGTGACGAGTTGCGCTTTCGGGCGGAAGCCGCCCAGAAGATCGGCATTGAAGATCTGTTTTCTTTGGTCGATGGTCGTTTGGAAGATGCCGGGCAGGTTTTGCTGGTTGATAGCCGTGGCAGCTCGCAGGAGCGCATTGTCAAAATACTCAAGCCCGTTGCGGATGTTCTGGCCACTTCGGATGCGCAGGTGGCTCTGCTAGAGGCCACCGAGAACAACTTCGATCTGGTCATCATCAACGGTACATTGGATGACTACGATCCGTTGCGGCTTTGCTCACAGTTGCGCTCCCTGGAGCGCACGCGCTTTATTCCCATGTTGTTCATTGCCGAGCATGGTGAAGAGAGCGTGATTGCGCGTGCTCTTGATCTCGGTGTCAACGATTACGTGATCAGGCCTGTTGATCCGAATGAGTTGACCGCACGTGCCCTCACGCAGATCCGCCGCAAGCGCTATAATGATCGTCTGCGCGAAAGCCTCCATCACAGCATGGAAATGGCCGTGACAGATTCCCTGACAGGTCTGAGCAATCGACGCTATCTCGATACACATCTGAAGATGTTGTTTGATCGCGCCGCTGTGCGGAAAACGCCATTATCAATCTGTCTTGTGGATATTGATCATTTCAAACAGGTCAATGACACCTACGGACACGAGGCTGGTGATGATGTTTTGCGGGAGTTTTCCACCCGTATTCGCGCCATGGTCCGAGGCGCAGATCTGGCGTGTCGTTATGGCGGCGAGGAATTCATTGTTGTGATGCCAAACACCGCGCTGGATGTTGCCGCCAAGGTTGCCGAGCGCTTGCGGGAGATGGTGGAGAAAACACCATTCCGATTGCGCTCTGGCGAGGACATTTCTGTCACCGCTTCGCTCGGGCTCGCGGGCCTGTCGTCGGGTATTCTTTCGCAGGAGCAGTTATTACGCGAAGCAGATCGGGCGCTCTATCAAGCCAAGCTTGATGGCCGTAACCGGGTGGTTTCTGCCGCCGCATAAAATTGATGTGCCCCACCCTAAAATGGTAAAATTTTCGTATGGTGTTGATACTTGGTATTGCAATCACCCTTGCGCGCCCGACCTTTTAAAGGGAAAATATCGATGAATTTTGAATAAAAATAGCAAAATCCCTCAATATTGAAGGGTTTACCGCCGTGGATATGTTGTTAATGTCCGGCATTAAACTTTAAACAAGCAACAGCATCGTTCACTCAAGATTGTTCCTTGGTAGATATTGAATGAATAAGTGATCTGATGTGGTATGTCGGGCGTATTTATTTCCAGGCAGCTCGATTTCATTTTTTCAGGCATTGGTCGATAAAGAAAAGTAATATTAACCATAACGTAACGGAAGAAATGTCACAGTTAAGAAATTGTTGATTTTTTTAACGATATGCGCAAGATTGGGGCAACTTAGTTTTTTTTAGATTAAAGTTTGACCAATACCCCATGGTGCTCAGGTCCGCCGCATCTCCTGGGTCGTGGGGTCGGTCGGCAGGTATGTGATTATTCAGCGGTTCCTCGTGCCGTTATTATATGCCCGCCGACCCCCTATTGAAAACGCCGCTTCCGCAAGGAAGTGGCGTTTTTTGTTTCTACTGCGGTGTCATGTGAAACGGGCGGCCTGCAAATTTCGCGCAATAAAAAAGCGCGCTGTCATCCAGCGCGCTTTTTAAAGCTCGAATGGAAGCCCAAGATTACTTGATCTTGGTTTCCTTGAATTCAACGTGCTTGCGCGCGACCGGGTCGTACTTGGTCTTCGTCATCTTGTCCGTCATCGTACGGCTGTTTTTTGTCGTGACGTAGAAGAAACCCGTATCGGCTGTCGACAGCAGCTTGATTTTGATTGTTGTAGCCTTAGCCATGGTCGTCCTGCCTTACCTAAATAAAACGAGCCGTGGAGGACCTTATGGGTCCACGGCAAATGTGGGCGGAAACTACAAATCGCCACTGAAAAGTCAACCCCGCAAGGACTTGAAAAACAGCCGAGCGACAGAAAGAAGCACATAAAGTGCAAAGAAGCCCGCAATTGACCATGCAAAACCGGAGGTGCCGCCCATATCAATGGCTGCACCCACAACCTGCGGACCCGCGACCGTGCCAACCGCATAGCAGAAAACAAAGGCTGCATTGGCGGCAGCGAGGTCCGATCCGGTGAGTCGTGAGCCAAGATGGCTAAGGCCAATGGTGTAGAGGCCAGAGACGCAGCCGCCCCAAAACAGCATGATGGTGGCCATAGCCAGCCAATTGCCGGAAATGACCGGTAGCAGCAGTGATCCGCCCAGGCCAATCGTCGCCAGGATGGCCAACAGCATCCGGCGGTCTTTGAGGCGGTCAGAGAGCACGCCCAGCGGGATTTGAAACACCATGTTGCCCACACCCATCACGGTCAGCAACAAGGCTGCCTGCCCCTCTGTGAAGCCGGAGCGGGTAGCAAAAATCGGCAGCAGCGACAAACCACCCACTTCGACGGCACCGAACACAAAAACGGCAGCCGTGGCTGTGGGCACCAGAAAAATGTAGCGCATGAAATGCATGCCGGGCTTTTCATTCAGCACTGGGCTTTCATGCCGGGCGATAAACACGGGCACTGCTGCAAGCATGATGGCGAAGGCACCAATGGAGAAGGGGAGAACACCTTCACTGCCGACGATTGAGAACAGGAATGGGCCTGCTGCGAAGCCGATGGAGAGAACCGTGGCATAAATGCCTAAGACCAGCCCGCGGCGTGAAGGAGGCGCAGCGGCATTGATCCAGAACTCTGAGAGGATAAACAGCGTTGTGGTGGTGCCATGGAACACCAGGCGCAAGGGAAACCACATCCAGAAGTCTGTGGCGTAATAAAATGCAAGAGCGCTTGCAGCGGCCAGAAACACAGCCACAATCATGGTCTGGGCCACGCCCCACTTATGCGCCAGCTTGTTGGTGATGGGAGCGGCCACCATGGCGGCAATGCCAGCCATGGCCGAATTCAGGCCGATCATGGTGGGCGCTATGCCGCGCTTTTCCAAAATGGTGCTCAGAAGTGGCAAGCCCAGCCCGATGGCAATGCCAACCGCTGAAATGGAGGAAATCGCAGCAATCAGTGATGGCCAATGAATTTCTTCACGATGACCGACAGCACTTTTTCGGTTCTCAGACATTAATCATCCTTCAATTGGCCCTGAAATGCAGGTCGAAGGCGAGGCGCAGAAAAAAAGGTTGCGCACGAGTAAGGCCATTCAATCATCATGCTTCGTCAGGCGTCCTTGTCCGGTGTGCTTCCGGAGTTCATGCTGTTCATTCAGGTTTCACGCGCCGCCTGTCAAGGCGGAGCCTGTTCCTTTATAGGGCGGATTGGGCAGGAATGCGAGAAACTGCTGAAATTGATTCGTCTGATAGATCTCACTCGCGCCTCACTGGGGCGGATAGCGCGTGTCATAGTCATCGGGTATTTCTGGTGGCGATCCAAAGCCATGCATGCGCAAAGCCCATTGCAGGCCGATAACACTGCCCTTGATAGGCTGAATGATCAGCAGCGACGTAATGACGGCAATGGGGACCCATATCGCCAGATGCGCCCATTCAGACATGACAAAAATCATATCCGTCATCATATAGCCACCCAGCAGCACATGGCCGACAATCATGATAACAATATAGGGCGGCAAGTCGTCAGCGCGCTGGTGAGAGAGGTCTTCGCCGCAGGCAGCGCATGTCGCCACTGGCTTGAGAAACGCCTTGAACAGCTTTCCAGAGCCGCAGGCGGGGCAGCGACAGGCCAGCCCCCGCATGATTGACCTGCCAAGGGGTCGCTCGATGTTCGCGCCTCCTCCAAAACGGGTGACTTCCGTTGGTGAATTGATGGACATCGGCTTCCTCCTCCTATGACCTATCGATTTTAACGCCTACCGCGCGGTGGCCTTGTTCCGGGCGTTTTCGGTCCCGGTCTGCCACGGCGTGTGGCCTTGTGGAACGAGCGAATGCCCGTGGGCATTTTCTTGCCCTCACTCAGAATTTCAAACCGCAAGGCACCGGCCAACGGCACGGCTTCTACCAGCTTAACACTGACGCCGTCACCAAGTTGATAACCCAAACCAGTTTTTTCGCCCGTGAGGGCCTGATGGGCCTCATCATAGATGAAATAGTCGCGTCCCAGTGTTGAAACGGGGATAAAACCATCGGCACCGAATTGCGGCAGCGAAATGAACAGGCCGGATTTGGTGACGCCAGACACTTGCCCATCAAACTCATCACCAATGCGGGTGGCCAGATGGTGAGCGACCAAGCGGTTGATGGTGTCACGCTCTGCCGCCATGGCGCGGCGCTCAAAGGTCGAGATTTCGGCGGCCACATCGGCCAGCGTTGCTTCTTCCTCTGGCGTAATGCCGCCTTCGCCCAAGTCAAGCGATCCCACCAAGCCGCGATGCACGATCAAATCGGCGTAGCGGCGAATAGGGGAGGTGAAATGGGCATATTTCATCAGGTTCAGGCCGAAGTGGCCGATGTTTTCGGGGCTATAAACGGCCTGACTTTGCGAGCGCAGCACCATTTCGTTGACAATGGTTTGGTGGGGCGTGTCTTGCGCCTTGGCCAGAATACCGTTGAACGAGTTGGAGCGCAGATTGCCGCCCTTGACCAATGAGAAGCCAATGGTGGTCAAAAACTCGCGCAGCACTTCCTGTTTGGACAGCGATGGCGCATCGTGGATACGATAGACCAGCGGCTGGCGCTTCTTCTCCAGCGTTTCGGCGGCGGCCACATTGGCCTGAATCATCATTTCTTCGATCAGCTTGTGGGCATCCAGCCGCTCTGGCACATGCACCCGGTCCACCGTGCCATCCTCTTTCAGGATGATCTTGCGTTCCGGCATATCCAGTTCCAGCGGCTGGCGACGGTCGCGCCCGGTCTTCAAAATCTCATAGGCGGCCCACAGCGGCTTCAGGATGGGTTCCAGCAACGGGCCGCTCTTGTCATCAGGCTTGCCATCAATTGCGGCCTGTGCCTGTTGATAGGAGAGTTTGGCCGCACTTTTCATCATGATGCGATGGAAGGTGTGGCTGGCCTTGCGGCCTTCCTTGGAAAACACCATGCGTACGGCAAGGGCCGGGCGATCCACGCCTTCGCGCAGTGAGCACAGATCGTTGGAAATCCGCTCTGGCAACATCGGCACCACCCGGTCGGGGAAATAGACCGAATTGCCGCGCTTGAGCGCTTCGCGATCCAGTGCCGATTTCGAGCGGATGTAATAGGACACGTCGGCAATCGCCACGGTGACAATCACGCCGCCCGGATTGTCCGGGGATGCATCCGGCTCGGCATAGACCGCGTCGTCATGGTCCTTGGCGTCATGGGGGTCGATGGTGATCAGTGGCAGGTGCCGCCAGTCCTCGCGGTTTTTCATGGTGGCGGGCTTGGCGGCTTCGGCCTCATCCAGCACCGATTGCGGGAAAATATAGGGAATGCCATGGGCATGGATGGCAATCATCGAGATTGCCTTTTCCGACGCCACAGAGCCAACCACGTTCAACACCTTGGCACGGGCAAGACCAAGGCGGCTGGAGATGCGGCCCACTTCGACCTCAACCAGATCGCCATCTTTGGCTTCGCCAATGTCGCTGGCATCAATCACCATTTCTTCGCCGCGCCGCTCAATTGGCATCAGACGGCCACCGCCGGTGCCTGCCATTTCGCGGTAAACACCCAGAAGCGCGCCGACGCGCTTGTCCAGCACCTTGATGATGCGGGCGGTGTAGGCCGGACCATCACGGTCCTTGTTGGGGAAAATTTTCGCCAGAACCCGATCACCAAGCCCACCCACCGGGGTTTTACCCTTGGCACGATCAGCACTGGATTGACGGATGGAGATGGCCGGCGCCACGCCTGCTTCTTCCGGCCATTCGGCTGGACGGCCAATCAAATCGCCATCCTTGTCGCGGGTGGTAATGTCAATGACAGCGACAGGCGGTAATGCGCCGGGGCGGCTCAAGGATTTGCGGCTCTTGTTGACCAACCCGTCTTCTTCCAGCGCCTTCAGCTCTGCTTTCAGCTCAATGCGCGCTTCGCCCTTCAGGCCAAAAGCCTTGGCGATCTCGCGCTTGGAGGCACGGTCCGGGTTGTCGGCAATGAATTGCAGCAGAATATCCCGGGGCGGAACGGCCCCGTGGATAATCTCTGTCTGCGGTTTGTTGGCCACGCCCGCCTCCTTCCGGGTCCTCGATGGTCTGGTGCCGGAGGTGGGGATTTTGGGGCGCGGGGATTTGCTCAAGGTCAGGTCTTCTTTGCTTTCGGTGCAGCCTTTGCCTTTGTTGCTTTGGGCTTGGCTGCCGTTTTCTTCGGTTTGGCCTCTGCTGCCTCAGATGCGTCATCCGCATCTGCTTTAGCAGCTTTAGCCGTTGTCTTCTTGGCGGGCGCTTTTTTCGCCGTTGTCGCCTTGGCCTTTGTCTTGCCCTTGGTGCCGCCATCCTTGGCAGCGCGCTCAGCAATCAAAAGCAGGGCTTCTTCCACGGTCACGCTCTGCGGGTCCTTGCCCTTGGGCAGGGTGGCATTCACCTTACCCCAATTCACGTAAGGACCATAGCGCCCATCACGCACTGTGATCGCGCCGCCGTCTGGATGATCACCCAATTCTTTCAAAGCTGCAACCGCTGTGCGGCCACGGCCACCCTTGGTCTGCTTTTCTGCCAATACGGTGACGGCGCGGTTGAGACCGATGGTGAACACGTCCTCAATGCTTTCCAGATTGGCATAGGTGCCATCATGCAGCACAAAAGGCCCGTAGCGGCCAAGGCCAGCGGTGATCATCTTAGTGGTTTCAGGATGGGCACCCACTTCGCGCGGCAGATTGATCAAGGACATCGCCTTTTCATAATCCACATCGGCAGGCAACCAGCCCTTGGGCAGTGATGAACGCTTGGCTTCCTTGCCCTCACCACGCTGAACGTAAGGCCCGAAACGGCCAGAGCGCAGGGTGATTTCCTCGCCAGTCTTGGGGTCTTGGCCCAGTGCCTTGTTTTCCGTCGCCATAGCTTCGGCTTCCGCACCGCCTTCAGAGGAAAGCTGGCGGGTAAAGTTGCATTCCGGGTAGTTGGAGCAGCCAACAAAGGCACCGTATTTGCCAAGCTTCAGCGACAGATTGCCCGTACCGCAGACCTGACAAATGCGCGGATCGCTGCCATCTTCGCGCTTTGGGAACACCAGCGGAGCCAAAGCCTCGTTCAAGGCATCCAGCACGTTGGTCACGCGCAATTCCTTGGTGCCTTCGATCTGGGCAAAGAAATTGGTCCAGAATTCGCGCAGCACGTCTTTCCAGTTCAGCTCACCTGCGGAAATCTTGTCGAGCTTTTCTTCCAGATCGGCGGTGAAATCATATTCCACATAGCGTGTGAAGAAATTTTCAAGGAAGGCCGTGACCAAGCGGCCCTTCGGCACAGGTGTGAGCTTGCGGTTGTCGATGGTGACATATTCGCGGTCACGCAACGTGGCCAAGGTGGCTGCATAGGTGGAAGGACGGCCAATGCCCAGCTCTTCCATCTTCTTGATCAGCGTTGCTTCCGAATAGCGCGGTGGCGGCTCGGTGAAATGCTGGCTGGAATTGATCTTGCTTTTAGCGAGGGCCTCGCGGGCGTTGATCTCGGGCAGGCGACCATCTTCATCGTCGTCCTCGCTCTTTTCGCCTTCTTCCCGCTGATCGGTGTAGGCGGCAATAAAGCCATCAAAGCGAATGACGGAGCCAACGGCGCGCAGGCCCGCTTTTTCATCGCCCTTTGTGGCAATGATTTCGGCGGTGGTGCGCTCAATCTCAGCAGAGGCCATCTGGCTGGCAATGCCGCGCTTCCAGATCAGGTC
>DNPN01000189.1 GCA_003501385.1 Rhizobium sp.
GTTGCGGCGACCGGTTGAATCTGCCCAATACGCAAGTGAGGCCTATAGACGGGCGCTTGATGCAGCAGGTCTACAGGGATCCATGAGCGCCGTCGGCAACCCTTATCACAATGCTCAGGCTGAGAGCTTCATGAAGACTCTGAAAGTCGAAGACATTTATCCTTCCGGGTACGAAACCTTCGCAGACGTCGCCGAGCGATTGCCCAGGTTCATTGAAGAAGTCTACAATGCAAAAAGGCTGCACTCAGCTCTTGGCTATCGATCGCCAGAAGAATTTGAAACCCAACTCGCCCAGCAGGCGGCTTAGTTCGAAGTGCCTCGATGGTCCCCGAGGGGTTCACTCCACTACCGGGTCAGTTCTCAGTGAAAATCAACAGCAATAATGCAAATGTGACTCTATTGCTGCACGTTCACGTCGATTCAAATTTAAATCTTAAGGAAGGCACCATCGCCAGCCTGGACCGTCACCTTGCCATTGCGCATCACAATGCGGCCGCGCGCGATGGTCGCCACAGGCCAGCCGGTCACATCAAGACCTTCATACGGTGTATAATCTATCGTGTGCTGCATGAGGCTGTTGGTCAATGTCACATGCTTTTCCGCGTCCCAAATGACAATGTCGGCATCGGCACCAGGCGCAATCGTACCCTTGCGTGGATAAAGGCCGAAACGTTTAGCGGGGTTCAATGCTGTCAGTTTTACGAAGTCATTGAGATCGATCCGCCCCTTGACCACACCCTCGCTGAAAATGATCGCCATACGTGCCGCAAGACCAGGGATGCCATTGGGAATGTTGGGGAAGTTGGCATCGGCACCATTTAGCCACTTGCCGCGTGTTCCACCGAAGGAATAGCCGCAATGATCGGATGAGATGATGTCGAGCGTGCCAGCGCGAATTGCCGCCCAGAGACCTTCAGCATCGCCAACCTCACGCGGGCTAGGACTACACATGAATTTTGCGCCCTCGCGATTTGGCCGATCCATGTCGGCCGCCGTCAAAACGAGATATTGTGGGCAGGTTTCAGCCGTCACCTTCACCCCTCGCCGCTGCGCGCGGGCAATTTCATCGGCAACCTCGGCACAGGAAACGTGGAAAATGTGGAGCGGTTGACCAACCAGTTCGGCAAGCGCAATGGCGCGATAGGTCGCCTCCCGCTCCACGACTTTCGGTCGAGACAAAGCATGCGAGGCCGGTTCTGTCCGCCCTTCGGCAAGCAGAGCCTCCGAGCGCCAGCGAATGGCTTCGTAGTTTTCGCAGTGTACACACACCGTCATGCCGTGCTGCTTGGCCGTTTCCAGCACGCGCAGAAACTGGCGGTCATCGATGTGCAACGGATCATAGGTCAGAAATACTTTGAGGCTCTTGATCCCCGCCTCCACCAAAGCTGGAATTTCGGTGTCAACAACCTCTGCCGTTGGGTCGGTGATGATCTGGTGAAAGGCATAGTCGACTGGCGACTTTGCCGCACGAGCCTGATAGTCGCCAAGATGGGCCGAAATCGGCTCTCCCTTGAATTGCGGCGCGAAAGGAATGACAGTTGTCGTCCCTCCTGCAAGAGCGGAAATGCCGGCCGTCCCGAAGGTTTCCTCGTGAATGCTGCCGTCAGCCTCAAGCTGTTCAATGTGGCAATGACTGTCGACACCCCCGGGTATCACCAGCTTGCCTTCCGCTTCAATCACTTCACGGCCTTGAAACCCATAACCAAGCGCAACAATGCGGCCTTCAACGATGCCGATATCCGCAGTGAATATATCGGCACCCGTGACAACTTTGCCGCCGCGCACGACAAGATCGAAATCAGCCATAATCATTACCTTCCTTTGGCCACAGCGATGCCCCGCCCACTCACAATATCGAGGATTTCAGAGGCAACGTTACGCAGATGGGCCACCATTGCCGCCCGGGCACCAGGGCCGTCGCCCTTTGAAAAAGCATCGAGTATGGCGACATGTTCGGCGGCGTCTGCTGCAACTCGACCCGATGGGCTCGTCAGTTCGAAAAGGCGTGTCACCATGCGTAATTGCCGGATCATCCGCACCAGCACCTGGTTTCCGAGGGCTTCCGGGAAGAGCAGATGCAGGCGATCGTCGATATTCCAATGGCCCGTTGCCTGAGTATCGAGTGTCCCGAGCTGAATAATATCCTCGCGCAACGCCTCAATGATTTCCGGTTTAACCCGCCCAACCGCATTTTCAACGGCCTCCCCCTCGAGCAATTCCCGCACCTTCAATGCCTGAAAAAACTCAACTGGCTCAACGCGCCGAACCACATAAGAACGGGAACCTTGTTTAACGAGAAGCCCTTCGGCTGCGAGGCGGAAAATGGCTTCACGAATGGGTGTGCGGGAAATATCCAGATGCTGGGCAAGCCGCCCTTCCACCACCATGCTGCCGCCGGTGAGCTGACGGGTGAGGATGATGTGGCTCAGCTCTTCATAGGCACGATCGGCCAGACTTGCTTCACTGACGCTGGACGAGAATTGATTGTCACTACTCATGTTTCGAGGCCTGTCATTCCAGCATTGACGAGGGCAAGCCGGAGTCTGGAAATTTCGGATGGCGGTAGATCAGTGATGGGAGCGCGGGGACTACCGTTTGGCCAATGCCCCAGCAGGACCATGCAGGCCTTGAGACGCGGCGTTGCCCACCCAGAAGGCTGCGTTCCGTAAATTGCGTTGGCAAGCGGTTGAATACGCTCGTGAAGTGCGCGAGCCTTTTCGAGATCTCCATCTTGAACGGCACGGTCCAGAGCCACGATTTCCGCAGGCATGATCGCGGCAAGGCTGACGAGGCTGCCGTCGCTGCCAATCGCGAAACAAGACAAAAGATGTTCATCACCAGACGCCATGACATCGACATGCGGCGCTATAGTTTTGACAAGACGGCGGTTGCGATCATAGGCGTTGCTCTCCCAACTGCCTTCCTTTATCCCAACGACACCGGAAATTTCAACAAGCTTGGAAAGCACTTCTGGACGATAGGCAAGCTGTGAAGTGACACCAGCCTGGTAAAGCATCATAGGTGCCCCGGTTGCGGAAGCAATAGCGCGATGATGGGTGACTGCCATGTCCGCATCCTGCGACAGCGCCCAGGAAAATGGGGGGAAGACCAGCAGGGCATCCGCTCCCGCATCCATTGCATCTTCAGCGTGTTGTGCCGCTTCTATCGATGCCTCGCATAGGACGCCGGAAACAATGATATGTGTCTCGCCAATCGCTTCGGCAGCTATTTCCGTGACGCGACGGCGTTCCTTTCGGGTCAAAAGGAAGTTCTCGCCCGCATGACCGTTGCAAAGCACACCGGCAATGCCTGGTTCGGAGGTGACAGAGAGAAAATGCTCAGCCAGCCGCTCCTCATCAATTAGCCCATTCTTAAGAAATGGCGTCAATGTGGCAGCATAAATGCCTCGAAACGGATTAGTCTTGGCCGGGATCAATGGGTTTCCTCCAGATTTCTTATCAGCCTTGCCGGATCGAAGAGCGGCATTTCGGGTTCCAATCCCAGAATATGGTCGGCCAGCAGGCGGCCCATATAAGGCGCGCTGGTGTAGCCTGAATGCGCGCAGCCGATCACATAGGCACCATCCAGCCCGGGAAGCGAGCCGATAATGGGCATTGCATCAGCCGTTTCCGATTCAAGCCCGAGCCAGATGCGCAATATGCGTGTTTCTGCCAGTGCCGGAATGGCATGGCGGGCAAGTTGTACATTGCCTATCAGATTGTCGGGAATGGTTTCCACACCACCGCGCACCGGATCTCCAATACCTTGCCAGCCGCCACCGATCAGAACGCTGCCATTTTCAAACTGCTTGAGCGACAACAGCCCGTTGGCAATCCCGACCACACTTTTCATCACCGGGCGCATGCGCTCGGTGACGACAAGCTGGTTGATCAAGCACTTGATTGCGACATCGAAGCCAAGCCATGCGAGCATGGTGCTGAGCCAAACGCCACCCGCCAGAACGACGCGCCTTGCAGACAACAATGCGCCATCTTTGTGCCGGATCGCAAAATGCGTTCCATCCCGATCAATGCCATCAACCGGCGTATTCTCAAGGATGGTGACATTTGCTGCAGTCAAGGCCTTCCGATAGGCGCGCCCGGTCAAATAGGCGGTGACATGGCCATCAAGCTCGCAATAAGCAGCAGCAATCATAGACGGGTTCAAGCCGGGCTCGATTGCCAAAGCTTCGGCCGGCGTGACAAGTTTGATCGGAGCGCCCATTGCAGAGCGGGCCTCTGCCCGTTTTTCCAGCATCTCCCGCTCCGCTTCCGTGAAGGCAAGCGAGAAGCCGGGGGCGGAACGCGCGCCCACATCCATGCCAAGCCAATCGGGCGCGCTCAACCAAAGCTCACGGCCTTTCATGGCATAGGGTATCAATCCGGCACGGGTCATATGGAGTGTCAGAGTTCCGGCATTGACGCCTGAAGCCTCCCGGCAGATCTCCCCACGGTCGATCAAGGCGACGCGCATGCCGCCGCGCGCCAGTTGAAGCGCCGCCGTTGCTCCCATCGCTCCGGCACCGATGACAGCAATGTCATATGTTTGTGAATGAGGTTCTGACATCATAGCGGCGCTGGTGGTGGGAGTTTCAATTCCGAATAATCAACCGACTCGACAAGGTGGGCAAGTGGAAGAGGACGGAAAGGCGTTCTGCCGGTAAACATGCCCGAACGCGGACTTGTGTCTGTCAAATGGGCCATCAGCGCGCTTGCAATATCGCCGCATATCCGGCCCTGGCAAGGCCCCATGCCGCACCGTGTCCACGCCTTGAGCTGATTGACGCTCCTGGCCCCTTCTGTACATGCCTGCTCAATATCCCGTCGCGTTACGTCTTCACAGCGGCAAACGACAGCGTCCTGCGAAATTCCCTCGACTTGCCCAGGTTTCAAAGCCATCAGGTTGGCCATCGCACGACCAAAACGCAATGCACCTACTGCGTCTTCGTGCAATGGTTCGGACTGGGTAGCAAATGCATCCTCGGAAAGCACTCCGAGGTCATGCGCGACTGCCAAGCCCGCCAGTGTACCATTTGAAACCGCGGCCGCAGCGCCTGCAATTCCCGCTCCATCACCTACCGCATAAAGGCCGGGAACGGTGGTTCGAAACTTCTGGTCGATGCGCGGAAACCAACCACCGCGCGCTTCGTCAAAGCAATGCTCTGCCCGCAAAAGCCGCGTCACGTCGGTGGATGCCGTCAAACCATTACCAACGGCAAGACAATCAACAATGAGCGTTTGCATCAAATCGCTTTTAATCGGTGCTCCACGTTGATCGACGGGCCCTATGGTGACAGCAATTTCGCCCTCTCCTTGGCGTTCTGCTTTTTGCACGGCGTGACGATGATAGAGTGGAACTCGAGCAAGAAGCAGTTTTGAAAGCCATCCGGCGCCACGTGCCGCAAGATCGGGCCGCCCAAGAAAAGCCCTGCCCTGTGACAGCCAGTCCCCACGACTGGAGAGATCAACAACGCCCGCGACAGAACCGCCGGCTTTGAGTATTCCGGCAGCGACAGCGAGAAGCAGCGGACCTTGACCGGCCACCAAAGTGCGGCACCCCGGCAAAACATGTTGGGATTTGAGGAGGATCGTCGCCCCGGCCAGACCGATGACACCCGGCAATGTCCAGCCCGGAAACGGCACGACTCGCTCCTGTGCACCTGTTGCGACAATTACAGCACGCGATTGCCATGAAACCGGCCCTGCCTTGGCAAGCGCATCGACGCGCAGACCGGGTGACACCGACCAGACCGCATGGCCAAAACGCGCATCAACGCTGCTTTGAGACAGACGTTGACGCAAGGCATCTCCGGCCTGGCTTTCCGGCGTCGCGGCCATATTGGAAAAAGACACTGGTGGCGCACGATATACTTGCCCGCCTGCCGCAGGGGCCTCATCGACCAGCACAACAGAAAGGCCTGACCTGGACGCGGAAAGTGCAGCTTCGGCACCTGCGGGACCAGCCCCGATGACAATGACATCGCAGTTTTCAGTCATCAAATCGTGCCTCGCTGGATGACCAAACCATCCCTGCATTCCGTGCGGCATGCGGGTTGACGCACCCCATCAACAACCACGGTACATTCCTGACAAAGCCCCATCCAGCAAAACGCACCTCTTGAGGCATTCGCTTGCGGACTTTCCCGAAGCGTCCGGTAGCCGGCGGCGAAAAGTGCGGCAGCAGCAGTCTCTCCTCTAAACGCACCGATCTGGTGACCATCAAAGGTGAACTGCACAGGCAGTCCGCGCGCCACTCTTGGCTCTCGCAAATCAGGCTTCCACAACGGAGAGGGTTGACATTCTTTTGTCACGGTGTTTCTTTCGTATTCCAACGGTATATCCTTTGTATACCGTTTCAAATATCAGCGCAACGGCCTAGTTGTCGAAATTTCGTTGGACGGGCTTCGGTAGAACAAACAAAGGGGATCAAAATGAATAGCTTAAAGAAGGTTGGCATCGCGGTTGTCGGCATGGCGTGCCTCACGCTCGGCCCGATCACTGCCAATGCGCATAGCCTTGACGAAATTCTGTCATCGAAACAAATCGTCGTCGGGATCAATCCAAACATTCCGCCACTTGGACGCTTCAGTGATAAAAATGAAGTCGAGGGTTTCGACGTTGATGTTGCAAAGAAGCTTGCTGAAATGCTGGGCGTCGAAATGTCGATCGTACAGGTAAGCTCTGCAGACCGGGTTCCCTTTCTGGCTACCGGCAAGGCCGACATCGTGCTCGGCGGTTTGACCCGCAATCCCGACCGGGCGAAAGTCATTGAATTTTCGCTGCCCATTCAGACTGAAGCGATCAGCGCCATGGTCTTTGGAGACAAGCCTCTGAATAGTATGGAAGATTTTAATTCCGAGACTGTGAAACTGATCGAAGTGCGCGGCACAACGCCCGTCGAATATGCCAAACAACACTTGCCCAAGGCCCAGGTCACGCTGGTCGACAATTATCCCGATGCTATACGCGCACTGGAGCAAGGCCGCGGCGACGCTATCGTCGATGTCGTTGATTATCTCGGTGAATATACAAAAAATTACACCGGAAAAATGCACATCATCGTCGATAAGCACGCTTCGATTGACTACGATTGCATTGGCCTTTCACAGGGCAACACCGCGCTGAAATCCTGGATCAATGTTGCGCTCTACAAGCTGCAAACAAATGGCTTTATGGATGAGACCTACAAGAAATGGTTTGGGATCGACATGGTTTACCCAATCCCCGTTTCACCTTATTTCTGATGCTGAAAACGGTTGGTAGGCTCTGAAAAGCTCATGCATTACACACTGCACTATAGCCAGATATCGTCCTATCTGCCTTATTTGATGAAGGGCGCTCTCCTCAGTCTTGAGCTGAGCGTCCTCGCCTTCTCGGCGGGGCTGATCATCGGTCTTCCGCTCGCAATCATTTACAATGAGAGCGGGCGGTTTCTCTCCCGGCTCGTTCGCGCCTACGTGGTTTTCTTTACCAACACCCCTCAACTCGTGCAGATTTACGTGATATTTTACGGACTGCCGGAGCTTGGCATACTGCTTTCGCCTTTTGTTTCAGTGTTGATCGGCATGACGCTCAATGCGACGGCTTATTTGACGGAAATTCTTCGTGCCGGGTTGACATCGGTCCATCGTGAGGAGCTTGACGCCGCCGAGACGCTTGGAATGACCCGCCTGCAATCAATACGCTATGTGATCTTGCCACATGTCTTCCGCGTATCAATGCTGCCGCTCAGCAACCTTTATATTCTTATGACACTTGGCACCTCCATGGCCGCAATCTTTGGCGTCGAAGAACTGACAGGAAGGGCGCTCAATGTGAATTCAACCACGTTTCGCTCGATTGAAATCTTCACCACGATTGCCGGATTCTACATTGTCATCACCTTCATCGCTACAATTATGCTTGCAATCGCTGGTCGCAGCATCTTTCGCGCGCGAATCAAGGTGCTTTGATGAACAATGAGATCTTGATGCAAATCCCGAAGATGTTCACCATTTACAACATCATGCTGCTTGCCGAAGCCGCGATGACAACACTTCTTCTGGCAGCCATTGGCTGTGTGATCGGCGCGGTGTTCGGTTCGCTGATTTCGCTTGTCCGCCTGTCCGCATCTCCAATTGCAATTCCGTTTAAGATCATTGCCACCCTTTACGTGGAAATTCTTCGGCGCGTGCCATTTCTTGTCACGCTGTTGGTTTTGTTCTTTGGCGCACAGGTTCTCGGCATTGATCTTTCGCCGATGGCCGTGGCGGTGATCAGCACATCGGCTATTTCGACAGCCTTTGTCTCCGAAATTATCCGGGCCGGGCTGCAAGCCGTGCGCCCAAGCCAGATCGAGGCTGCCACAGTAATGAATTTTTCAGCCTGGCAAACACTGTATCTAGTTCGCTGGCCACAGGCCTGGCCACTTATTCTACCGCCGTTGGTCAGCTATTTCGTGCTGTTCATCAAGGACACAGCGCTCGCCTCACAGATCGGTGTCCTTGAGCTCACACAAGCGGGGAAGATCCTGAACACCAAAGGCTTTTCCGCCTTGCTGGTGTTCGGAACGATCCTCATTCTCTACTTCCTGATTTCCTATCCCCTGTCCCGCCTCGGGACCCATCTGGAGAGCAAACTTGGCTCATCTCGACATTCGCGGTCTAACAGCCCGCTACGCTAATCTGACGGTCGTCGACGGTATCAATATATCCATCGAACGCGGAGAAATCGTCAGCCTGATTGGTCCCTCGGGTTCCGGCAAAAGCACCTTGCTAAGAGTAATCACTGGCCTTTTGAAACTAGAAAAGGGCGAGATCATTCTGGATGGCGAAAAGATCGATTATGCTGACAAGCAATCTCTGGGGGCAGCGCGCGAAAAACTTGCAATCGTTTTTCAGCAATACAATCTCTTCGGCAACATGACGGTGCTTGAAAACGTAACCGTTACCCCTGCAAAGATCAGAAAAAGAGACAAGGCAGAAGTTAACGCCTATGCGAGGCAACTCCTCGAAAAGGTCGGCCTTGGCGACAAGTTCAACGCTTATCCTGACGAACTATCCGGCGGGCAGCAACAGCGTGTGGCGCTTGCCCGGGCGCTTTGTCTCAAGCCCGAAATTCTGCTTCTCGACGAAGTGACATCCGCACTTGATCCCGAGCGTGTCAGCGAAGTGCTCGAAACCATCAAGCTGCTGGCATTGGATAACATGACATTGCTGATTGTTTCGCACGAGATGAATTTTGTACGAGAAGTGTCGGATCGGGTTGTTTTCATGGCCGATGGCCATATTCAGGAAATTGGCCCGCCGGAACAGATATTCGACAACCCTCAGATGCAGCGCACCCGTGAATTTACGGGTATGATTTCGCGAGTTGTCCATAGTATCTGAAACGAAACGCCAATTTCTTATAAAACTCTCGGAGATTTGAGACCCATGAAACTGAAAATTACCGCTGGCAGCCATGTATTCGAAGCACGCCTTGAAACTGAAAAGGCACCGAAAACCTGTGAGGCATTTCTGAAGCAAATGCCCTATTCCAGCAAGGTCGTTCATGTTCGCTGGTCGGGCGAAGGGGTTTGGATCCCGCTCGGTGATCATGATTTCGGCGTTGGTTATGAAAATCACACCAGTCATCCAGCGCCCGGACATATCATCCTTTATCCCGGTGGCATTAGCGAAACCGAGATCCTGCTAGCCTACGGCGGAGTCGACTTTTCATCGAAGATGGGACAACTGGCGGGAAATCATTTCATTACCATCACATCGAACCTGGACATGCTGCCGGAAATTGGACGCCTTACACTTTGGGAAGGCGCACAAGACATTCTTTTTGAAGTCTTGCCTGCTTGATATTTGGGTTCAGTCGCAAATTTTTGAAATGGTTGCAGATGTGGCTATCGCCGGACGCAGTTATGCAGCGAGTTCAGCAAATTGCTGAAAGGCGGATTGGCCTGCTGTTTGGAATTGGCCTTTTCTGATCATATGGGCGACCTCAATTCCATCCAATGTAGCCGATGCTGATGAAAAGGATTTGAAACCCTCCATCGGTCGCGTCAGCTTCTTGATAAAACGATGGTCCTGCTCAATGATGTTGTTGAGATATTTGATCTGGACAATCTCGATCAGCCAGAACCAGCCGTGGAACAGCAACAACCAGTTCATGTTCTGCAATCCGGCAAGGTTGGCACCGCTCTTGTCTATGACAACTTTCTCAGGCCAGCCACTATTGCCTAAAGTGCGAGCAAAGAAGGTGCTGGCTGCAGCCTCGTCACGATGCTCAGACAGCATGAAATCAAGGGTTTTGCCATGTTTGTCGACCGCTCTGTAGAGATAGGTCCATTTCCCCTTGATCTTGATGTACGTCTCGTCCATTCGCCACGAGCTGCTGGTCGTTGATTTCCGCCGATGGGTCTCACGGGCCATCAGGGGTGAATATTTCACAACCCATCTGTTCAATGTCGCATGATCGACTTTAACGCCGCGCTCCGCCATAATCTCTTCCAGATCACGATACGAAACGGCATATCGGACGTAGAAAAACACCGCGTACAAAATCACGTCTTTCGGGTAATGGCTGCCTTTGAAACTGATCATACGAGCAAAGCTCGGTCTGTAATCTGGAAATCAGATGACACCTACTGCATAATTCCTTAAATCGGAATCGATTTGAGGAGAAAATTATGCAGCAGATATAAAGAGCTACAGCGAACCTTTGTGCGCCATATATGGCGCACGGCGCTGTATGACGCCATCTGGTGAACAGAAAGTTTGCGACGGAACCACTTTTACTCCGCCGTTGACAACGGCGCTAACGTGAATAGGATCGGCTAGTGTTAGGCAATAATATTTTCTATTTATTGCGGTAACCTGAGGCCAGTTGTATGACAATGAAATTACGCGAGGCGCTTCTCCAAGTTCGAGCTGTTGAGGGGCGAACGGGGCAAAAAAAAGTTATACATTTGGCTTGCGGATTTACTCCTCTTCACCTTTCAACGTTTCTGCTTGCATATTTTGCGCAAAAAATTCCAGATCGAAAATTCGAGGTCGAGGTTGGCCAATATGGTGATCTTGTCGAGGCAATTAGTTCGAAAGACGATGATGATGTGACAGTGGTCGTAGTTGAGTATGCTGACCTTGACCCTCGGCTGGGATTACGTCGACACAGTGGATGGAAACGGGAAGCCGTACAAGATACTGTACCAACAGTGGCTGAACGGCTGGAACGACTTTATGAACGCATAAAATTGGTTAAGAGCCCTCGGGTTGTCATAATGCCGCCAACTTTGCCGCTGCCACCGGTTTTTTCAACAAACAGATATCAGATTTCTCCGACAGAAATTTCTTTGCGGGGGCTTATCGCCAATTTTCTAACTAAAGTCTCTCTTCTGCCGAATGTCGTAGTCTGTAGTCCGAACTTCGGTCGGGATGGTGCACCTATGCGGGATGTAGGTCTCGAGATGGCCGCCGATTTTCCTTATAGCTTAGACCACGCATCGGCAGTTGCAAACACGCTGGCCAATGCGGCGTTTCCTCCTGCGCCCTTAAAAGGCATTATTACTGATCTTGACGACACGCTTTGGCGTGGCCTAGTGGGTGAGGTTGGATCAGATGGTGTGCATTGGACGCTCGATGGCAACAGCCAAATTCATGCTCTTTACCAGCAGCTTCTTAACGCAGTTGGTGAACAGGGAGTTCTGATTGGAATTGCAAGCAAAAATGAGCTGGAGATAGTCTCCAAGACACTCAAGAGGTCAGATATTCTACTCGACCAAAAATTCGTTTATCCTATTGAGGCGCATTGGCAGTCAAAGTCTTCATCGGTCGCAAGAATCCTCGAGGTTTGGAATGTATTACCGGATTCCGTGGCTTACATAGACGACAATCCTATGGAGCTGGAGGAGGTGAGCGCACGTTTTCCAACAATCAAGACCTTCTTGTTCCCGAACAAGGCAAGCGATGCTTACGAAATGTTGTGTGCTGTCAGAGAACTTACGCATAAGGAGAGCATATCCCCTGAGGACGTGCTGCGTTTAGAATCAATCCGAAATTCAGGGGCTATGGCAGAAGAAGAGCGAACGACGTCTCCTGAGGAATTTCTCAAGGGCTTGCATTCTAGAGTTACAATTTCATTTGATAACACTGGAAAAGATGGGCGTGCCCTTGAATTGGTCAACAAGACCAATCAGTTCAACATTAACGGCAATAGATTTGATGCTGCAGACTGGAAACGTAGGCATAGTGCAGATGGGGCTTTCACTATGATCGCTGAATACGTTGATAAGTTTGGACCTCTTGGAAAAATAGGTGTGATGTTTGGTCGCTTGGAAAGGAACGAATGCATTATCGATGGTTGGGTTTTGAGTTGTCGCGCATTTAGTCGGCGCGTCGAATATGCTATGTTGAAGTCAGCAATAGATACTTTCGATGCGAAAAATGTGGTGGTTAACTTCCTCGAAACAGACAAAAATAAGCCTTCACGGGAATTTCTTTTGAGTTTAGACTTGCCTCTTATTAATGGTATTTCAATTGAGTCAGGAAAAATTCTTAGCGCTCTACCGCAGATACTTCCCGAAATCGAGCACCTTCGTAAATTCAACTAATTTGAGAAGCGCAAATGATTAATCTGAACACGATCGAAGAAGCAATCCGAATTCAATTCCCTAATTATTCAGGGCCAGTTACTCAGCAAACTTCCGCGATAGATATTTCGGGATGGGATTCCGTGGCGCATGTTCAATTGATGCTTTTGATTGAAGAAATCAGCGGCACGGAGGTTGATATTGGAGCAACGATGTCTGCAAAAAATATCGCTGAGCTGATTTTTTTGTTTGATAAGGGCTGAGTTTTAAGACATGAAGAGTTTACTTGTTTTTGATGGAAATTGTCTTTCCCAGCATGTTGCTGCAATGTTTGACGGAAGTGGTCTCGCCGAAGCGGTCTACGTAGGGCAAGACTTCGGATATGTCCCATCTTATCGGGGAGTTGCGTGTAAATTCATGTCTCCGAAGGAGGCCACCGCTCGTGTAATTGCTGCCCGTCAAAGTGGTCGAAAAACTTACCAAGTGTCTCAGGCATCTCAAAGGTCTGGCGCAGGGACGTTTGAATATACGGAACATGTAGACAGTATAGTTAAGTTTCCGCATGTTCAGTTTTATGCAATGGCACCTCAGGTATTCCAAAAAGAATACGGTAGGAACTTAAAGGTCTCTCGTCTATTTGACTTAGATATTCAGGTGATAAGAGCCTGCCAGGCTAATGCAGATTCCTTTATTGATTTTGCTGATATAATTTCTTCGGAAGTTTCACGGCGCAATATTTTCCATGCTGTTCCACACCCTACTGGCTTTGTAAATTCCTTGAAATTTCGGCTTATTGCATCCCAAATAGATGACCTTCAAGAGGTTGAATGGAAAAGGGTTGAGGCCGATATTGCAAAAAGCGAAGGAATAAACTTCTATTCGCATCACCCACTTAGTGAAGACGTATACAAAGAACTGGGGGCTAACTGGGAGCATTACGACGAGTACCGCGAATTGCTTGCTTTGGAAGCGGAGCAAAAGTGGACAGACATATTAGATCGGTCTGATGTTTATCTTTTGCATTTTGGTTTCGACAGTCGTGTACTTTTGGCGCTAGTACGTGCTTCGCTCGCGCTCCGCGATGAAGGGATCGCTAAACTTGCCACGGGTCGGTTGATCGATCTGTCTCCCGGGTTCTATCACGCTTGGCTTCTTCGATTTGATTACCTAAGGCAGTTCAAGCAAGGCGAAGGCGTTGAGGAATTGCTGCTTCTGGCTAAGCGCTTTTACGGCGAGCAGCGGATGTTGCAACTTGTATTGGGTTGGATGAACCTACATTTGGAACGATACGCTGAGGCTATTCCTTACATGCAGCGTTGGGTTAGCGTCGCCCCCGATAGGGCTGATGCAATTGTGCCAATGCTGCATTTGCTGCTGCGCACTGGTAAGAGCAAGGAAGCGACCGCTCGTGCGTTAGATTATGTGCAAGGTAGAAATAAGTCGGAATTTCAATTAATAAAGGGATTCTACGATGGCATCGGCGGTCTGTCATTTGATCCTACAGTGATGGAAGGCTTGATGGTTTAATGGACGACGCAGTAGCTTCTGAGCTTCCTTACATCACCGGCCTTCGGTTTCATCATCTCGGTTTGGCTGTCCGTCAGCCGGAGCGCGCAACTCGATTTCTCCACGCCCTAGGATATCAATTGGGAGAGGAAGTATTCGATCCTCTGCAGAACGTGAAGTTGGCGATGGCCATCCACGATAACATGCCTGACGTGGAGCTTATCTATCCTTCTGGCAGCGGTACCGGCCCTTTAGACCTTCTACTGTCAGCGCATACAAACGGCCTCGTATACCATATATGTTACGAAACTGACGATCTGGCAAAAAGCCTACTGGCATTTAAGAATAGCGGGGCGGCCCGATTGGCATGCATTTTGCCGCCTAAATCTGCTGTTTTGTTTGGCGGAGATCCAGTATCGTTTTATATGGTTAGTGGAGTCGGATTAATTGAGATTATAGATCGAAATCCGAGTAATGGCGCTTAGCAAAGTGTTGAGGAAGTCGGCCATGGGATGGGTGTCAACGGCGCAGAACAACTGGCCTACTTTTGCGCCGCCACGTGGCCGACTTTTACTCCGCCGTTGACAGAGGTGGCTGGGTTTGTCTAAA
>DNPN01000082.1 GCA_003501385.1 Rhizobium sp.
CCATGGTCATGGCTTCCACCTGATCATGGGTAACATAGATGAATGTGGCATCCAGCCGCTTGTGCAATTTGGTGATCTCGGCCCGCATGGTGCCGCGCAGCTTGGCATCAAGGTTGGACAGCGGTTCATCCAGCAGAAAAACGGCGGGGTTTCGCACCATGGCGCGGCCAAGCGCCACGCGCTGGCGCTGCCCGCCGGAGAGGGCCTTGGGCTTGCGGTTCAAAAGGTGTTCAATGTCGAGAATTTTGGCCGCTTCCTTGACCTTCTGGTCAATCACATCCTGCGGTGCTTTGCGCAATTGCAGGCCAAAACCCATGTTTTTATACACCGTCATATGCGGATAGAGCGCATAGTTCTGAAACACCATGGCAATGTCGCGGTCCTTGGAGGGCACGTCGTTGACCAGCTGATCACCAATCACCAGCTCACCACCCGAAATCTCTTCCAGTCCGGCAATCATCCGCAAGGTAGTGGATTTGCCGCAGCCAGATGGGCCGACCAGAATGATAAATTCCTTGTCCGCGATTTCAAGATCTATGTCATGCACAACGGTGAGCGCGCCAAAAGTCTTGTTGAGTTTCGATAGGGTAATGCCAGCCATCTGCTTCTCCGGTCCCCTTGAATTTATTCAGGTCTTACAACTCACCAATAGGTGGACCAGTTACGGGAGAGCCGTGTCAGGGCCTCCATGTAATAATAATCTCCCCACGAGACGCATTCATCGACACCTTCGCCACGGCAGGTGTTGTAGGGGGTCTTTTTCGAATAGGTGCCATGCAGCACCAAACCGTTTGAACGGGCCGGGTCCTTGACTGCATAGTGATCGACAAGGCTTTTCATCATCCTCCGCGCCAAAAGGCGATAGTCTTCCGCCACATCGCCACCGACAAGATCAGCAATTTCCAGCAATCCGCAGGCCACAATCGAGGCCGATGAGGAATCACGTGGTTCGTCGCCCTCAGTGAAAATCAAATCCCAATAGGGCACGAGGTCAGCGGGAAGGCGCTTGCAATAGAAGGCCAGTAATCTGTCAAAAGCATCGCGATATTCCGCGAGGGGTTCATAGCGATACGAAAGCGCCATGCCGTAAATGCCCCATGCCTGCCCACGCGCCCAGTCGCTGTCATCGCGATAGCCCTGTTTGGTGGCACCGCGCACCGGGCCTCCGGTGGCGGGGTCCATATAAAACGTGTGGTAGGTGGAATTGTCAGTGCGGATGGAATGGGCAAGTGTTGTACGCGCATGAATAAGCGCAATATCACGGTATTTTGCATCACCCGTTTCGCGGCTTGCCCAATAGAGAAGCGGAAGATTGAGAAGGCAATCAATGATATAGCGATGGTTCTCAGGCTGCCCCATCGGCCCCCAGGCTTGCAGAAACCCGCCGATGGGATGGAAGCGCTCGACCAACTGGTCCGCCGCCAGAAGAGCGGCCTTGCGGCCATCTTCATCGCCCACCAGCTTCCACGCTGCCACACAGGATGGCGAATAGAGAAAACCCATATCGTGATGGTCGGTTTCAATGCGCTGTTCAATGCGATGCCAAAAGCTCTGTACTTGAATTTGTGCAGCATACTTGAAGATTTTGTCGCCCGTATGCTCAAAGGCCAGCCAGATTTCACCGGGCCAAAAGCCTGCTGTCCATTGGTCGTTGGCAACCGCCGGATACACATTGTTGACGCTGGAGTGGTTTTGCGCCTGATAGGTAAAGGTCGGAAGGTTGCGGCGCACCTGCGCAACGGCCTTATCCAGTGCGGCCTTCACCTCGCCGTCAGAAATGGCGGGAACAGTAAAATTCTGGGCGAACACGTTCATCGTTTCAACCTTTCAAACCGGAATTGGCCACGCCTTCAACAAAAAAGCGTTGCAGCGCCAGAAACACCACAAGAACAGGAATGATGGCGACCACGGAGGCGGCCATGATCAATCCATATTCGGCCGAATATTGCGAAATGAACATGCGAAGGCCGATCTGAATGGTCTTCAGCTCGGTGCGGGTCAGATAAATCATCGGCCCCAGAAAATCGTTCCAGGTGTTGACGAAGGTAAAGATCGTCAGTGTCGAAAGGGCTGGCTTTGACAGCGGCAGCATGATTTTCGCCCAGATCTGATATTCATTCATGCCATCAATGCGGGCCGCTTCGCACAGCTCATCCGGGATCGACATATAAAACTGCCGCATCAAAAACACGCCAAAGGCGTTGAAGGCTTGAAGGCAGATCAGCGCCAAGTGGGTGTTGTTGAGGCCAAATTCGCGCATCAACAGGAATTGCGGCACCATGTAGACCTGCCACGGCATGGCGATGGTGGCGATATAGCCCAAAAACAGCAGGTTCTTGTAGGGGAAGTGCAGTTTTGCAAAGGCATAGGCCGCAAAGCTGGAGGTCAACAGCTGCAAGACCGTGACAATGATGGTCAGCTTTGACGTGTTATAGACAAACAGTGCCAGCGGAATCTTGGTCCAGATATCCACATAGTTCTGCCAACGCGGATGGGGCGGAATCCAGACGATGGGAAAGGCGAAAACATCGCGGTTGACCTTGAGTGACGCAGAGAGCATCCACGCAAATGGCAGCAGCATCAGCACGGTAATAGTGATGATGGTGATATAGACCATCACGGTTTTCGGCTTGATTTTGACACCCAGAATGTTCATCGGAGCCGCTCCCTCTCAATCGTCACGGGCGGCGCGAAACTGCACCACGGTAATGACCAGAACCATGAAGAACAGCACCAGCGACACCATGCTGGAATAGCCCAGATCCCATGAAATGAAGGCCTCGTTGTAGATATGATAGACCAGCACAAGTGTGGATGTGCCGGGGCCACCTTGGGTGATCATGAAAATCTGGTCAAACACCTTGAAGGACTGAATGGTCAGCATCACCGAGACAAAAAACGTGGTGGGGGCCAGTTGCGGCACGGTGATAAACCAGAATTTCTGCCACGACGTTGCGCCATCCAGATTGGCGGCCTCGTAAAGTTCGGCATTGATCCCCTGTAGCCCCGCCAGATAGATCACCATGTAATAGCCCATGCTTTTCCAGATGCCGAACAGAATGACGGTGACCATGGCCCAATGCCGATCCGCAGCCCAGCCGGGCAGATGAGATGGGTCAATGCCCATGCTGTAGAGGATCATATTGACCGGCCCCATATCGGGGTTGAACAGCATGTTCCACACCACCGCCACGGCCACCAGCGATGCCACATAGGGAAAGAACATGGCGGTGCGGAAAAATGCGCGTCCGAAAATCTTCTGATTGAGCAGAACCGCAAGCGCCAGGGCACAGGCCAGAGTCAGCGGAACGGAAAACACCGTGTAGATAATGGTGTTGAACAGCGCATCCTTGAAAGCGCGATCACCAAACAGGTGCCAGAAATTATCAAGACCTGCAAAGGTGATGGGGTTCGAGCCATCCCAATGCATGAAGGCCAGAGCAAAGGCAAACAGGATTGGCCCCAGCGTAAATGTGGCAAAACCAATGAAATTGGGGGCGATGAAGGAATAGGCAACCAGATTGGCGCGCAATTTCCGCTGACGCTTCGACATCGAAGCCAACCGTCTGGGCATGCGCTCAGCCTGCTCCTGCAAGGTCTGCGTGACCATTTTCCCTCCTCCTCGTCCTCCCAAGACATACCTGTAATACATTTCCTCAAAAAATAACACAAGTAAGAAATATGTTTTGCCAAAAGAATGCAAAATGCATAAATCTGTATAACATATTTGCAGAGAGACCGACGGTGTCGGTATGGGTGGAGCAACCGCATGTTTGTTGAATGCCTTGGGCAACTGCCAGATTTTTTACCGGATTTCGCGTTTGCTCCCGCTTTTGCGGATCGACAGGCGTGGGACGCAATTCCGGCTGCCTATCGCGCCCGACTTGTTGTGGGAGGAGAGGCGGCACTTTTGCAGGAGTGGCCGCTGATCACCGCCAGCGCGTTCATGGATTATCACCGCAATGGCACGAGAGCCCGGTTTGAAGAGCTGTTCTTTGCCCGTCGACGCAGGCTGAATGCGCTGGTGATGGCAGAAGCTGTTGAAGGGCAGGGGCGTTTTCTGGATCAAATCATCGATGGGGTGATGTTGATCTGCGAAGAAAGCGGCTGGCAGCTTCCAGCCCATAATTCCTATGTTCGCGGTGGGCCGCGTTTGGCGCTGCCAGATAATAGTGCGCCGATCATTGATTTGTTTGCGGCAGAAACCGGCGCGCAACTGGCGGTGCTGGCAAGCCTGCTGGAACAGCCGCTCAATGCCATCAGCCCCGAGATCGTGCGCCGCATTGATCGCGAACTTCAGGCGCGAATCATCATGCCTTATCTGTCCAGCCATTTCTGGTGGATGGGCAATGGCGATGAGTCGATGAACAACTGGACGGCGTGGTGTACGCAAAACGTGCTTCTGGCCGCCTTTGTGCGGCCAAATACGCAAGACACCCGGCGCAGCATTGTCGAGAAATCGGCAAAAAGCCTGGATGCCTTTCTCAAGGATTATGGCGATGACGGAGCCTGCGAAGAAGGGGCCATTTATTATCGGCATGCGGGCCTGTGCCTGTTCAACGCGCTGAATGTGTTGAGTTCTGAGGCTCCCGTAGCCTTTGCCTCTCTTTGGCAGCAGCCGAAATTGCGCAACATGGCAGACTATATTGTCGATGTGCATGTTGATGGTCAGTCCTACTTCAATTTTGCCGATTGCTCTGCCGTGGCGGACCATTGTGGCGCGCGCGAATATCTGTTTGGCGTGGCAACGGGATCGGATCGTCTGGCGGACTTTGCCGCTTCTGACTGGGTGCAGGATCCGAACCCGGAAGTGCCGCAGGAGATCAATCTCTTCTATCGCCTTCAAACGGCTTTTGCCGCCAAAGCTATGCTGGCCCGCAATACGCATCCGGTTGAAAAACCTGATATCTATTATCCCAGCATTGGTTTGATGATTGCCAGAGATGAGACTTACGCCCTTGCCGTTAAAGCGGGCGACAATGGCGACAGCCACAATCACAACGATGTTGGAAGCGTCATCCTCTACAAGAATGGCAAGCCCTTTCTGATCGATGTGGGTGTGGAAAGCTATACGGCCAAGACCTTTTCACCTAGCCGCTATGAGATCTGGACCATGCAATCGGCGTTTCACAATCTGCCGAGTTTTTCCAGCGTGATGCAGCAGGATGGTGAGGCTTTTGCGGCACGGGATGTTCGAGTGGTGCTGGGCACGATCCAATCTGAAATGTCGATGGATATTGCTGCTGCCTATCCCGAACAGGCCCATCTTCGCCAATACCTCCGCCGGGTAAGGTTGCTGAAGGGCCATGGCGTGGAGATTGAGGATGTTTTTGATGGCGATGAGCCTGCGCAATTGTCTTTGATGTTTGCGCAAAAGCCTGAGCTTTCCATGGATGCTATCTGCTTGCCGGGTCTTGGGGAAATCACCATTCAGGGCGGCGCATCCATGGTGGTTGAACAGATCTCCATCCCTGATCCGCGTCTGCGCTTGGCATGGCCCGATCGGCTCTACCGGGTGCTGCTGCCGTTCAAAGGCAATTGCCTTCAATTGACCGTGGTTTGAGGAGAGACAGCCATGACCCTGACGCTAAAGATAATCGACAGTCTTGGAACGGTTCTGTCGGAGGCCTCGGGTGAGGATGAGGTTATTCTTGTCTATCGATCCGCCTACAATGAAGGGGATTGTGTGATGTTGCAGACGGATCAGCCGCAACACTCCATCATCCTGTGTCTCGACAATGCCATGCCAGCGGCGCTGGTCTATCTGAAAGAGAAAACCTGTCGGTTTCCCATCCCGCTGCAGGCGCAGAAAGAAGCCTATGCGCCTCAAGCCTTTAGCGGCAGCATGCATCGGCTGTCTGCTTGCGTGGCACGGCCTGAAGACGTGTTTGCAAGACGCAATCTGGCGTTCAATCCCTATGATACGCAGGACAACGCCCAGATTTTCCCCCATGCATCGGCCAATGTTTCAACACGCGGAGAGGCCGCTTTTGCGGCGCGCAATGCCATTGACGGGGAAAAGGCCAACACAGGCCACGGTTTTTGGCCCTATACCAGTTGGGGCATTAACCGCGATCAAACGGCGGCGCTTACGGTGCAGTTTGGTCGCCCGGTGGTTCTGGATGAAGTGGTGCTGTATCTACGTGCTGATTTTCCCCACGATGCGTGGTGGGAGCGCGTCTCGCTGCTGTTTGACGATGGCGAGACGTTGACAGTTTCGTTGGCGAAAACCCATGCCGGACAGCGCTTTGCTTTTTCGCCCAAGTGTGTGGAGCAGGTCACGTTGCACAGCTTGATCAAGGCTGATGATCCCTCACTCTATCCGGCTATGTCGCAGATTGAATTCTGGGGCCGGGAACGTGATGGTCGCGTTTTCGATGGGGATGGGCACCGACGTAATACGACAGCATCGGAGCGAAAATGGGAGCCGATTTCTCGAAAATTCTCTTATGGCATCCAACCAAGACGTCTCTGCTAGAGTTTGTCAGGGAAAAGTGGAACCCGATTTTCCCGAAAAGACAAACGAAAACAAGAGAGTTTAGAGACTGTCTGGGTCAATCTGAACCTGACAGACTCTAATGCCGACGCGGGCCTCGGACACGGTCT
>DNPN01000001.1 GCA_003501385.1 Rhizobium sp.
GCCATCAAGACCTCCCCATATTGGTCGATGGGCTTGCTGCATTCGCTGAAAAAGCAGCTTTGGAGCTTGATCCGGTTCTGGCTGCTGCGGCTCTGGCATTTGGCTTCGTCTATATCCACCCTTTTGAAGATGGAAACGGGCGCCTGCACCGCTACCTTATTCATCATGTGCTTTCGCAGCGCGGGTTTAATCCCCAGGGTCTGGTCTTTCCGGTCTCAGCCGTCATCCTCGACAAAATCGAGGATTATAGAAAAGCGCTGGAAACCTATTCACGCCGCCTTCTGCCCCATATCCGCTGGCAATCGACGGAGGGCGGCAATGTGACCGTTCTCAATGAAACCACGGACTTTTATCGGTATTTTGATGCCACCCCCCACGCCGAATTCTTGTTCGAGTGCGTGGCAAGAACCGTGGACGTCGATTTGCCCATGGAGACTGCATTTTTGCGACGCTATGACCATTTTCGAGCACAACTGCTTGTGATGGTCGATATGCCGGATCGGTTAATCGATCTCCTGTTCCGCTTCTTGCATCAGAATGACGGCAAATTGTCAAAACGCGCACGCCAACGCGAGTTCGCGGCCTTTACCGATAATGAAGCGAGCCAGATAGAAGCGATATTCGCATCATTGAATGCGGGCTGAAACCACTTCTATGTCGTGCGTGATTTATCACATTAAAGCCGCCTGCAACAATGAATTTGACGAAACTTAACAGTAGCTATACTCTGCCGTGTAAAATTTTATCTTTCCTCCTCCACCTATTGAGCGGCAATATTAGCGCTCACATATAAAAGGAGTAAGCGAATGCAGCGGTGGCTGGATAAATTAATTGATATTACTGCAATTGAAGGTGATCAAAGCAATCTTGAGGGAGCGTTGGCTGGCCTCACTGAGCAAATGGGTTTTAACAGCTATGCCTATCTCAACATTCAAGCTGGGCATATTTTAGCTATAACAAATTACCATCGAGAGTGGCGTTCGGTATATTTTGAACGAAATTATCCCTCCATTGATCCCGTCGTAAAACGTGCGAAGTTGATGAAGCGGACATTTACATGGGCTGGGGAACTGGAGAGGCCGCGCCTTTCAAAGAGCGAATATAGATTTTATGCTCACGCCGCAGATTTCGGGATCCGCTCCGGCATCACAATCCCTGTGAAAACGGCGAATGGATCCATGTCGATGTTCACTGTGGCGTCCGAAAAGCGCGAAATCGATCTAAAACGCGAGATAGACCCTGTCGCTGCAGTGTCAGCTGTTGCACAACTTCACACCCGGATCACCTTCCTGCGCGCGAGACCCAGCATTAAAGATCTGAGCTATCTGGACGCCAAGGAGGCGACTTATCTGCGATGGATAGCAGTCGGTAAAACGATGGAGGAAGTCGCGGACATCGAGGGGGTCAAATACAACAGTGTGCGCTCCAAACTCGCAGAAGCAAAGAAACGCTTCAACGTTCATACCATAACCCACTTGGCCGCACTTGCGATTCGAAAGGGTTTGGTCTGATAATCAGTTGGTCGCAACTTTAGGAATATAGCCTAAAATCTTTATCAGCGTACTCACGACGCTCATTTGGGCGTGCATTTCCATGCTGGCTTTGATGTAGGTTAGATGCTGGACACCACCTGTCGATTTTCCGAGCTTATAATCCTCAGGTAATCCATGAAAAAGCTTATCGGCTTTGTCAACCAAATGCCGATGGTCCCGAATTGCCTCAATAGTGAGTGCCTCTAGATCTGCTTTTGAAAGCCCGTCTGTCAAGCCTAATAACGGACGAAGCTCCAACGTTTCTGTAGCCTTGATACCGTTCGATTCCATGCCTCTCCCAACCTTACCCTCTGCGTTGATCCCAAGCCCCCGCATTGAATCAGCGACTGCCCCAACAGCCGACAGACGTAAATCACATATCCGCTATTTACGATCATGATAACGCCTCGAGACGAACCAGTTCATGCCGATTTCGTCGAAACCATTGATGCAATAAATTCGAATATCTTAATTGCACTGCTTATATAGAGCATTGAAATGTGGCACCAGTATAAATCGGGACATGGGAATCGCCATTTCGATATTCCAACCTTCGCGTAATGGATCCCTCACTCGTTGAGCCGTTCGAAATCGAGATGACGGAAACCCTACATCGAAAGCAAAAGAGTATCATGACGTGCAGAAACGTTCAGATGTTTTGCGGCAGTTTGCCCCGATCAGCGGCGAGAGCACAGAGGGCATACGCGGTTTCGCATGACTTTATAAAGGCGGGAACCGGCAAGAATTCAAACCTCGAGTGGAAATTGTAAGCCCCTGTGAAGAAGTTTGGAGTGGGCAAACCGCGCGCGGACAATGCTGCACCGTCTGTTCCGCCGCGCATCGGAATGAGCTTCTTTTCTACTCCCACCCTCGCGAGTGCCTCAAACAGAAGGTCCACGGATCGGTTATCCCATCGAAGATAGTCGCCAATGTTGAGGTAACTATCGGATATGCTGTACTCAACTGACCCCGTAGGATATTGGGACCTGATAAGGCTCGCCACCTCACCGATACGCGTTTTTCGATGTTCGAATTCAATATTGTCAAAATCGCGGATCATAATCTTGAGGTGAGCTTGGCTATCGTTGGCTGATATGTCTTTGAACCAGAAATACCCTTCCCGACCATCGCTACATTCGGGCGTGTCGTTGCGATCGAAGTGGGCGACAAAATCGAACGCCATCAGTAACGGATTGACCAGTACACCCTTTGCAGACATTGGGTGAGCGCTGACACCGGTAAAAATGATCTCTGCGGATGCCGCATTGAAATTTTCAATGACGACCTCTCCGACTTCACAGCAATCAATCGTATAGGCAAAATCGCAGGGAAACCGGCTGAGATCGAGCGCCTTTGCGCCCCGCAAACCGATCTCCTCATCAGGTACGAACGCAATGGCGATGTCGCCATGCAGCTGAGATGATCCAATCCGTGCCAGCAGCGCCATAATGATAGCGATCGCTGCTTTGTTATCTGCACCAAGCACACTGGTTCCATCCCCCACAAGAATGTCATTACCCTTCCATGGAAGGATCTCTGGATGTTCATTGACCCGCAACCAGATATCCTTTTGCCGGTTCAGGCAGAGGTCATGCCCTTCAAATCGCATGATCTGCGGTCGGATCATCGGCGATAGACCGACATCAACGGTATCAAGATGGGCGATGAAGCCGATCCGCGGTGCGTTTGGGCTGTTGCCGCGCTTGATACCTGTCACGATGGCGTGCTGATCGACAATGACGTCATCAAGACCGAGTTCTCGCATTTCCTTCGCGAGCAATTGGGCGAGTTCAAGCTGCCCTTTTGAGGATGGAAGCAACGTTGAAGCAGCATCACTCTGGCTCTCGATGGCAAGGTAGCGGAAAAACCGTTCAATGAGGTCATGGCGAAGGCCAACCATTCCGCTGTCAGACGTGTTCATTCAAATATCTCGATCGCTATGATTGGGAATGTGTTTGAGAAGGCATCGGCGTATAGGACCTTTCGATCGCTCGTCTGCCGATTTTTACCGTCGGAATATCGTATCGGGAATCGACTTTTACAAGCGTAAAACTCCAACCCCATCAATCAGTTCGATGTGCGCGCCCAATTTGGCGGACTGCAATTTGAACCGGCCCAGAATTCTTTCGGCATTTTCGCCCGTCACACGGTGCGGCACCAACCGGCCTTCGAGCAAGTGATTTCCGAATGCATCCTCACCACCGATCATCACAGGATAAAATCTGATGTCGCTCAGGATGTTATCCTGATTGTAGGTGCACAAAGCGACCACACTTTCCCACACCTCTGGTGCATGCCATGACGATGTCTCCGATTTCACATGGAAGATGAAATTGCCAAGGCTGTAAAAGACTGGACGCCCTCGATAGATTTCCACGGGCTGAAGGACCGGGGCTCCATGGCTGACGAACATGGCGGCACCTGCGTCGATGCATTGTTTCGCAACATCACCCACCCAATCAGGCACCTGATACCAATTTGATGCCCAATGATGATGGTGCAGATAGGCAATGACGAGGCACCCCTTTGAGGCGGAGGATGCAATCGCATCCAGATTGCGTGCCATGTCTTTTGCGTCGACTTTAACACTCTTTCCAAACCTGTGTGAGCGTCTGAACAACGCACGAGCGAGGTTAACTTCGTCCTGCGGATCCGCAGATGGCGGATCATCCGGCTGACTGTCATTGGTGAGATCAATGGCCGTATAGCCGACCTGTTCCCGAAGTGAGCGAAGCTGCTCAAACGCCACATCGTCGACATCGATGACCTGAGATAATCGAAGCCTGTTCACTCCGGGACGCTCCGGCCGATTTTGGCTGGCATCTGAGGCATACATGAAATCTGGCCCCGGGCCGCCGTCCATAGCAACCACTGCCACACGCTTTTGACCAATCGTTCGTTCTGCGGCAAGCGCCGCCTCGGTGTGGTTGCGGCCGAGGCCCGCGTGAAGCAAACCACGTTTCTCAACCTCCTCCAATGTCGATAGGACGCCTGAAGGCCCAAGATCGAACGCATGATTGTTGGACAGGGACAAAGCCTGAAAACCGATGGCCTGAAGTGCATCCAGAACAACGGGCTCACTGCATCCAAAAAAAGATCCTTTGAGTGGCCACCCTCCATGGGCTCCGAGGATTGTTCCCTCGAAATTGGTAAAAGCCAGATCTGCCCGGCCAAGCAGATCCTGAACTTGCAAAAACCTCGGCGTTCGAATGTCACGGATATCGTGTTTTATGAGGGATTGGCCCGTCATGGCCAATGTGAATTTTTCGGTCATGTGTCACCTGTTCAGGCAGCAGTCGCCGCTGATCTCTGGAACGTGGATATGGAAGACTGAGTAGCAGACCTGAAAGGGTCAAACGCTCTCAGTGCGAGAACCGGCGCGGCCGGGCATCAATAAGAGTGCGTGTGTAAGGATTGCTGGAGTGCGAGAAGACAAAATCACAAGCCCCGAAATCCTCCACCCGACCGTTTTTCAGGATGTAGACGTCACGGCAAAGCTGCTGCACCACCGCAAGGTCATGAGAAATGAAGAGCATCGTAATTTCATGCTCGGTGATGGTCTCTTTCAGAAGCTTGATGATTTCGGCCTGTACGGACACATCGAGCGCCGACGTCGGCTCATCGGCAACGATGACCTGTGGTCGCGCCAACAGTGCTCGGGCGATACAAATACGCTGCTTCTGGCCGCCGGACAGTTGATGCGGATAGCGACTGAGAAGGCTTCTCGCCAGACCAAGCCGATCCATCATTGCCTGGACATTGGCAGAAGTCTGATCAGCACGCATTTGCGCACCAAAGCGAAGACTCTCAAACAATATCTCATTGATGGTCATTCTCGGATTGAGCGACATGGCAGGGTCTTGAAAGACCATCTGCATACGCCCGAGGAGCCCTGTTCGATGGCCACTTTTTGAGACGTCGAAATTGTTACTTCCGATCGTCACCGTTCCAGCTGTGGCGATGTCTAGCCCGGCGATAATCCGACCGAGTGTGGTCTTTCCGCTCCCGCTTTCGCCGACAATGCCGGTGATAACGCCATACGGCAGTTGTATGCTGACGTCGCTCAAGGCAAACCTTGCCGTCTGTCGACCAAGGCGAAGCGAGAAACCGTGCCGCGAGAATGATTTGGAGACACCCTGCACCGTGAGAGACGTGTCGCCCCCATGCCCGTCATCGCTGGATCTTGCTCCGCTGCCATCGGCGTTTGGCGAAGGCGCGGAAATCCGCAGTCTTGGAACTGCAGCAAGCAGGCCTCGCGTATAGTCTTTCCGGGGCGCATCGAGAATGACTGCCGTCAGCCCCTGTTCCACCACCTGCCCTGCTCTCATAACCAGAACCCGATCGGTTATTTCCGAAACGACCCCCATGTCGTGGGTAACGAGGAGGATAGATACACCCGTCTCATCAACAAGAGTTCGGAGAAGTTTGAGGATTTGCTTTTGGACGCTCGCATCTAAAGCAGAGGTTGGTTCATCGGCGACGATGATGTCTGGCGACCCCGCAAGGGCGATGGCGATAACGACGCGTTGTCTTTGCCCACCGGAAAATTGATGCGGATAATGTCCGAAACGCTGCCGTGGCTCTGTAATCCCGACGCGGTCCAGAAGCTCGATAGCGCGGGCGCGCGCCTGCCATCTGGGAACGGAGCCATCGAGTGCCATAATCGTTTCTTCGATCTGCGCACCAACGGACATAAGGGGGTCGAGTGATGCAGTATGATCTTGGAAGATGGCTGATATCCGCCGCCCTCGAATGGTCTTCCATAGAACATCAACTGACGAGAGCGATTTACCATCGAATTCGATCTCGCCTGAGACCTGTCGTAACTCTGCTGGCAGCAGTCCAAGGACAGCATATCCCAAGGTCGACTTACCGGCACCTGACTCGCCAATGATACCGAGGATTTCACCGCGACCAAGCTCGAAACTCACATCGCTGAGAATCGTCGCGGGGTTGGCTTGATAAGCTCGGCATAGGGTCAGGTTCTCCACCTTAAGAAGAGGTGGCTTTTCCAGATCACGTATCATACGGAAAGGCTCCTTGGATCGAGACGGTGACGAATATCGTCACCGACAAAATTAATGCTGGCGATCAGACCAAAGAGGGCAAGACCCGGAAACACGCTGATCCAGTATTGGCCGGTCAAGAGGTATTGGAAGCCATTGGCGACGGCGGACCCGAGAGAGGGTTTGTCGATTGGAACACCCAAGCCCAGAAAGGATAGGGTTGCTTCCAGTGCGATGGCGTGCCCCACTTCGATGGGGAAAAATGTCACCGCGGGCGCTATGCTGTTGGGCAGCAAATGGCGGAAGATAATCCGGGACCTTGGCAGGCGCATTAGCTTGGCTGCATCCATATAGGACTTGCGTGTCTCACTGAGTGCAACGCCGCGCGCCAACCTTGCATACGTCGCCCATTGCACAATGACCAACGCCAGAATGATGCGGTCCACACCCGGGCCGAGCGTAACGATCGCGATGAGGGCTACAAGGATTGTGGGCAGGCTGAGTTGAAGATCAACGAGACGCATGATGATAACGTCAACCCAACGGCCAAAATAGGCAGCACTGACACCGGCCGTCAGCCCGATCACAGCAGCAATGGCAGCGCTTGTGATGGACACCACCAAACTGATGCGCAAGCCATACAGGATCGTGCTGGCGATATCGCGCCCAAGCCCGTCCGTTCCAAGCATGTAGAGATAACCGCCACTCCCCCGCGTGCCGGGAGGAGAAGAAGCCTCCCATCCAAAAATCTGCAATGGATCATAGGGGTTTTGCGGAGCGATCAGCGGTGCTGCAAGCGCAAGCAGCACATAAATTGCAAGCAGGATTTTGGATGCAGTCATCACCTGCCCCCACGGAAACCCGCTAAGTGGCCTTTTAAGTGCCCTGAGAATATCAGTTTTCATGGCGGATTTCCTTTAAGAGGCGAGGCGCACGCGCGGGTCGAGCACGGCGTGGTAGAGATCGACAATGGCATTCAGTCCGACGAACGCCACGGAGATGAAGGTCAGGGTCGCCATAACCACAGGCCTGTCGAGAAGCTGGATAGAGTCGATCAACAACTTGCCAACCCCCGGCCATGCGAAAATCGTTTCAACCACCACGGCAAAAGCCAGCATTCCACCAAATTGCAGACCAATGATCGTCACGATCGGAACGCTGATGTTTGGAAGTGTGTGCCGCATCAGGATCCTGTGTGGCGAGAGCCCTTTGGCGCGGCAAAATCGCGTAAAATCTTGATTTTCGACTTCGATGGTGCCCGATCGGGAAAGGCGCGCGATCAGGGCAATGTTCGGGATTGCAAGCGCAAGCACAGGCAGAACCATATGTCGAAGGCCATCAACACTGAGGACACTCCAATAACTCCCCAAAGCACTCACCGTCGCACCACGCCCTCCGGCAGGAAACCAACCTGTCAGAATGGCTCCGCCTAAGATCAACATCATGCTCAGCCAGAAGGATGGGAGGCTGAGAGCAAAGATGCAGGCTCTCAAAACTGTCCGATCAAAAGTTGTGCCTTTTTGTCGTCCAGCCAGCAGTCCGAAGCCAATCCCGGCCGGGGCTGCGATAAGCATTGCCACGCAAGCCAGTTCCAGCGTCGCCGGCAATTTGCTCATAACCAGATCAAAAGCGGGAAGATGATAGATATAAGACGTTCCGAAATTTCCGCGCAGAACGTTACTCATAAAGACAAGATACTGGTGCCAGATGGGTTGATCCAACCCCAGTGCGATTGTCGCACGCCGTATATCCTCTGGGGTGGCTGTTTCGATGTTGACAATGTTAAAGACCGGATTGCCAATGCTATGAACACCAATGAAACCAATCACCGACATGACAAACAGAAGAAGGCAGGCTTGAGAGAGCCTGGCGGTTGCAACGGAAAACAAAGCCATGGTCCCTACTCCGTCGCCGCAAGTGTTTGCATTGCGGTCGTCCAGCCGCGGGGATGCGCCACATAAGACGCGACGCGCGGACCAAAGCCGATGATGTGATGGAAGTGATAGAGGGGGATGATTGGCTGGTCGGCCATGACAAAGTCGGTCGCATCCGCCAGTGCGCTGTTGCGCTGTGGACCCTCCTGTAAGCCTTCTGCCTTCAAAAGCATCTCATCAAAAGTCTTATTGCGATAATGTCCGAAGTTCAACGCTCCGGTACCTCGCTCAGGATCGGGTGATGCCAGCAATGCATCGAGAACGATGTCGACTGCCTCGCCAGAGGCTCCGCCATACCACACGGCATATTCACCTGCGGATCGCTTGGTGTTGAAGACCGAGAACGGCGACACAGCTGGCTGAGCCGACACTCCGATGCGCGCCCAGCTTTGAGCAATCGCCTGCAGACTTTCGCTATCTCCCGGATAGCGACCGGCGGGTCCTGCAAGAACGAGATTAAAGCCATCTGGAAAGCCAGCCTTGGCGAGCAGAGCTTTGGCTTCGGTGTAATTTGGCGCTTCTGGTTGCAAATGTGCTGACGTGCCGGGCAGCCCATTGGGGAAAATCTGCGACGCGGGTGTGCCGTAGCCTGCGAGAATTTTCTCAACCAGAATGCCGCGATCTGTTGCCCATGCTAGAGCATGCCGCACCGAGGGATCTTTAAAAGGATTGGGAATTGTCCCGCCTGATTTGCTTGTGACGCCGGGTAAAGTCTCGCGGGCCACATCAAATTGCAAAAAATTGACGCGGGCGGCACCAATATTCGCAATTCTGGCACCACGCTGTTTCAGGGAAGCGACATCACGCGCAGGGATCGCGTCCGCCACATCAACCTCACCCGTCGAGAGAGCGGCAACACGTGCGGCAGGGCTCTCAATGATCCGGAAAGAAACAGCCGCCCAAGCTGGCTTGTCACCCCAGTAATCGTCATTTCTGGTAAGGTGCAATGCCTCGCCGGAACTCCAGTTCTGAAACCTGTAAGGCCCCGTCCCGATCGAAGAGCGAGCCGTGTTGAGGTCATCCGTTGTCTGAAACCCCTGCCCTGCCCGACGCATTATAAAAATCGAGGACAATAGCAGTGGTAAATTGGGAATATTGCCTTTCGTCTCAATGACGACAGTGAGAGGGTCAGATGCTGAAACTGCCTTGATCCCGCTCACATAGGAACGAAAACCTCCACTTGGTGATTTTATAAAATCCCTTATGCGCTCAATCGTGTAGACGACATCATCTGCGGTGAAGGGCGAGTGATCATGAAAGCGGACATTGGGCCTTAGCTTGAATTCCCATTGCGTCTCAGTCAGGGCACGCCATGAGACCGCAAGACCTGGCTTCAAATCCAAACGCTCGTCCTGATAGACCAGCCGCTCATAGATATGGGAGAGCAACGCAGTATTTTCGTTGAGGTTTGCGTAATGTGGATCGAGCGTCATCAGCTTATAGGACGTCGCAATCCGAAGTGGCTCCTGCGCCCTTGCTGGCCGCCATGGCAGGCATGAGGATGCAAGTGAGATCAGCGAAGCTTTTAGAACAACCCGGCGAAGCGGATTCTGCAATTTCATCATTATGTTCCCTTTTTTGGTTTTGACGCGGCCGACAGCATCGCGCTGGAAAACTGCCGGCGACGTTTCAATGCTCTGGACGGTGTCCGGCAAAATTTGAGACCCGATACAGAGAAAGGCCAAACGCAATGTCCCGCTCGACCGCACTCTGCACTGACCTCGGCAGTATCGCGTGTGGGAAAATCAGCCCGCTGCTGCGGGGTCGTGATAAGCCTGCTGTCCTACAGGCCGGGGCCAAATCTGTCGCACCGCTACAGAACGTTTAAACATCATGGGGATTAACCGGCATTCATCATTTGACGACGAAATGATCGCCGCCTTAGCCATGCGTTCTGTGGGAAACGTCGTCCCATACAAGGAATGGAAATGCTGCCGCGTGACCGCAGGCAAAGTTCTGCTATTATCGGAATCAGCCATGATCCGAGCTCCATACAGCTTGGGTGTGGTTAGGCTACATTCGATGTTGCGAGCATCGAATGTAGCTGTTTGGTCGAATTAGTACCATGTGGTCGAATATTTTACAATGAGAAATCGAAAACAATGAGTGAAATTACCGGGGCTCAAATTCGGGCGGCGCGCGCGCTACTTCGATGGACTGCGGAGGATCTTGCAAAATCCGCCAGTGTTGGTCTTATGACAGTACGTCGCGCTGAAGCTGAAGACGGTGCCCCTTCGATCACAACAGCAAATCTAAAACTGATCAGGCTAACTCTTGAGGGTGCGGGAATAGAATTTATCCCGGAAAATGGTGGGGGCGTGGGTATCCGGTTTAAACGACCGACGACGTGAGGAGCTGAAGTCCAGAGAATCGACATTTCTGGGTTCGAGTCCACAACGAGGCTTTCTGACTGAAAACCCAAACTCGAACGGAACCATCCTCATGCCCCGATTTTGGAATTTTCGATAATGAAGTCGCTTCAGTAAGAATGCAAAAATTGAATGCTCCCTCGCCAAATTACCGCCGCGTATAAGCGATAGTTGCTAACTACCATCAACCCAGGCCATAAAAGCCAAAGAGAGGTATTGGCATGGCAAGCAGCGCAAATCTCGGACAGCACCTTGAAGAATATGTGTCCAACCTCATTAAAACGGGTCGCTACAACTCGCGCAGTGAAGTTTTGCGCGAGGGAATTCGTCTGGTTGAGGAACGGGAAAACCGGCTTGCGGCGCTCGATATTGCGATTTCGCGAGGCGTTGCAAATGCCGATGCTGACCGCAGCAAACCGATCCATGACGTTGCCAAACGGTTGACCGCCAAATATCAAAAAATGGCGGAAGATACCCGGGCGTGATTGTTGTTTTTATCAGTGAAGCTGAAGCCATTGCGCTATATCGCTCTCGAAAACCACGCGTAAGCGGCTTCTTCGTTAGGGAGCATGTAACGCAGTGTGAAATGCCGGATAAGCGGTGTTTTGTTCGCAAATTGACCAAGCGCGATAGACAGTTCCGCAGATTAGCGTTGCGCCACTCATGGCAAGAATGCGTCAATAGCAGTCATGGACTTCAAGCTAAGCAATATCTGATTTGGGGCCGGAAGTGGAATATACGCTCCTTTCGCTTAAATGATGGAAGCGGACATTATGCTTTGAATAAAGCAAACGATTACTGGCTTGGCGGTCATTGTGAAACGGCGACGACAACCTTTCCCTTGGTGCGCCCAGTTTCCACATAGGCCAAGGCGTCCCCCGTCTGCGCAAAAGGAAACACCTTGTCCACGACAGGGCGGATCGCACCGGCGTCGATCAGCTTGGCGATCTCCCGGAGTTGCAGGCCTTCCGCACGCATGAAGAGGAAGGAATAATCGACGCCCCGGCTCTTTGCCTTTTTCAAAATGCCTCGGCTCAGCATCCGCATCACAAAGCGCAGAAAGAGGTTCAGTTTAAGGGATTTGGCGAAGGGGACGTCCGGCGGCCCGGAGATCGAGATCAGCTTGCCGCCGGGTTTCAGCACGTTGACCGACTTTGCCAGCGTCTTGGCATCCTGGCTGTTGAGCACGAGATCGTATCCCGACAATACCTGTTCGAAGTCCTGCTTTTTGTAGTCGATCACCACATCAGCGCCGAGACTTTTCACAAGCGCGATATTTGCCGTACTGGTCGTGGTGGCAACTGTCGCGCCGAGATGTTTGGCAAGCTGGATGGCGAATGTGCCGACGCCGCCAGAGCCGGCTTGAATGAATACCTTTTGGCCGGGATTGACCTTGCCCACCTCAATCAGCGCCTGCCAGGCGGTCAGCCCGACCAGCGGGATCGAAGCGGCCTGCTCCATGGAGAGGCTTGTCGGTTTTGGCGAAAGGTCTGCGGCATCGACCGCAATCATTTCTGCAAAGGTGCCGGCCCTCAGATCGCGCGGACGACCGTAGACCTCATCGCCTGCCTTGAACTGCCGGACATTGGCACCAACCCGAAGAACCGTTCCCGCCAGATCGTGACCGAGAATGAAGGGCGGGCGATAGGGCAGGAACAGCTTGAACTCGCCGTCACGAACCTTGGAATCCAAAAGGTTGATCGCGGTGGCGTGGATGCGAACCAGCACATCATTGGCACCGATAACGGGATCGGGCATGTCGGCCAGCCGCAGCGGAGCCTTTTTCTTGTATTTATCGACGACGAAGGCTTTCACGAGTTTTCTCCGGTGTGAAACGATGATCAGGGTCAGGCCGCCAGGAAAGCCAGGGCTTTCGGTACGAACTCAGCATGGTATTGAAAGATACCGCCATGGCCGGCATCCGGATAGATGATGAGTTCTGCATTCGGGAGGCGTCTTGCCATGTCGCGGCTGTTGGATGTCGGTACCATAATGTCATTGTCTCCGTTGGCGACGAGAACGGGAAGACGGATCTGCCCCAGATCCTGCGGTGCTTGACGGCCCCAGGCCTTGATCGCGGCAAGCTGGCGCAGGAACGCGCGTGGTGTCGGGTCCTTGTCCCGATCCTGTTTGCGCTCTTTCAACCGTCCCAGAAAGTCTTTCGCTGCCCGACGTCCGTTCTTGGTTGAGGTGAAGAACAGGTAGGTTTTGGGGTCGCGCAAAGTGTGCATGCCTTTGAAGATCAGGGGCCAGGATACGGCTCCAACACGTTCAATACCGGCTCCACCTGCCGGACCCGTTCCCGTCAGGATCAGCTTGCGCACCAGAGTCGGTGCTTTCAGCGCAATATCCTGGGCGACGAAGCCACCCAACGAGAAGCCCAATACGTCAACCGTCGAAAAGCCCAGTTTGCCAATGACATCGCGGGCCATTCCATCGACGGTCAACGGGGCTAATCCGCCGGACAGGCCGATCCCCTGATAGTCTAGCGCGATGATGTGATGGGAGGCGGCAAGTCCGTCGACAATCCGCGGGTCGAAATTGTCCAGCACCGCCCCCCAATGATTGAGCAGGACCAGCGGCATGCCGCCGCGCGGACCAAGCTCGCGATAGGCAAAGCGAATGTTGCCCACCGTCACAAAGCGGTTGGGGGCATAGCGGTAGTCATATGTCGATGCGGTTGTCATGGATGCGTCGGTCATGATGGGTCTGCTCTTTGCCCGCGCGCGGGCCAATGGAGTGGAAAGACATTTCATACCAAGGCTCGAAGATGCTCACACATCCCCGCCTTAAAGATATTTCGAATATCGCAATTACATCAGTGGCTTGAGATATTCGAAAGAGGAATACCAAGAGCCATTTCAATGACCCTTGGTATCAGGCGATGTTGAACTGCTTGCGCAGAATGCGATCAAACAGCGCACGCGGCAGGAACCGTCTGGCAAACGCCGTCTGTCTGGCATCCTTGCCCGAGGGGTAGCGGAGCTTTGGCTTTCTGGCCTGCGCGGCGTCAACAATGGTCACTGCGACATCATCCGCCGTGTCGCCGCCTGCCATGGCTTTCGCGAACGCAGCCTGATACCGGGCGAATGTCTCGCGATAGGCCGCAACGGGACGATCGCCCTGCGGGGAATTGGCTTCAATAGATGTCTTTGTCGCCCAAGGCTCGATCACCGCGACACGGATGCCGAACGGCCGCACCTCATGGTCCAAGGATTCGGAATAACCCTCGATTGCGTGCTTGCTTGCCGTATAGTGGGCACCGAAGGGGCCGGGGATGAGCCCCATGACCGAGCCGATGTTGAGGATTCGTCCCTTGCCTTGCTGGCGCATGATCGGGAGAACCTCGTTCGTGACCCGAACGACACCCAGGAAATTGGTGTCGAACAGTGCGCGAACCTGCTCGATCGAGCTTTCCTCTGCGGCACCCGAGATGGCATAGCCCGCATTGTTGACCAGCAGGTCGATACGGCCGAGTTCGGCATGAGCAAGCGCCACGGCCGCAGCCACGGAAGCATCCGAGGTCACGTCGCAGGCGACCATGCGGATGCCGTCGCGGACCTCGCCGGGTGCCGCCTTGCGGCTGGTGCCGATCACCCTGTAACCCGCCCGGCTGAGCGCCAATGCGGCCGCCTTGCCGATGCCGCTTGAGGCACCGGTCACGAATGCAGTCTTCTGTCCTTTTGAAGCGAAGGTTGCCATAACTTTTTTCTCGATCTGGGGCGCGACATCCGTCCGCGCGGCCTTGTGAATTTCAGGGCATGATGACTCGATGATAGTGGGCCGCACCGAGGCGCGGCCCACATGATGGCTCAATTACCGGACGTTGTTTCGGTCAAACGCGGATAGTCGGTATAACCCGCAGCGCCACCGCCAAAGATTGTGGCCGCGTTCACTTCCGCCAATGGCGCACCGCTGCGCAGCCGTTCCACCAGGTCGGGATTGGCGATGAACGGACGACCAAAAGCGATGAGATCTGCCTTGCCCTCGGCTACATTCGACGTCGCAAGCTCAAGATCGTAACCATTGTTGGCGATGTAGGTCTTCGAGAAGCGGCGGCGCAGCGAACCATAATCGAAGGGCGCGACGTCGCGCGGGCCACCAGTTGCGCCTTCGACCACATGGATGTAGGCGATGCCGAGCGCGTCGAGCTGATCGACAATATAGTTATACTGCGTCTGGGGATCGCTTGCTGAAATGCCGTTGGCTGGCGAGACCGGCGAAATTCGGATGCCCGTGCGCTCTGGCCCGATTTCCTGCGCCACCGCAGCGGTGACCTCAAGCATCAGGCGCGCACGGTTTTCCACCGAGCCGCCATAGGCATCGGTGCGGATATTGGCACCATCCTTGGCGAACTGCTCGAGCAGATAGCCGTTGGCCCCGTGAACTTCGACCCCATCGAAACCGGCCTCAATGGCATTGGCGGCAGCCTTGCGGAAGTCATCGACGATTCCGGCGAGTTCTTCCAGCTCAAGAGCGCGAGGCTCCGAAACATCAACAAAACCATTGTTGACGAATGTTTTGACCTCCGCCCGGATTGCGGATGGCGCGACCGGTGCGCCACCATTGGGCTGAAGGTCGACATGGCTGATGCGCCCAACATGCCAGAGCTGCAGGACAATGCGTCCACCCTGCTCGTGTACGGCGGCAGTCACCTTTTTCCAGCCGTCGATCTGCGCCTGGGTATAGATGCCAGGCGTATCCTGATAGCCCTGCCCCTGCTGCGAAATCTGGGTGGCCTCGGAAATGATCAGTCCGGCCGAAGCGCGCTGAGCATAATACTCGGCAGTCAGTTCGCCCGGCACAAAGCCAGCGCCCGCGCGATTGCGGGTCAGAGGGGCCATAACGATGCGGTTTGCAAGGGTGATGGCACCTAGGCTGGTGGGTTCGAAAAGCTTGGTTTTGGTCATGATATCACTTTGATGTTTCTCTGGATCGGCATGGTGTCATCGACGTCGGAAAGCTCACGCCAGCGTACGATAGCGTTCGGCAGGAAGCGCATTGACGAGATTGCCGAGCATGGACTTGCGCGCGCCATCGAGCGCGTCCCACTGGCTGCCGTCGTGCAGCGGCGGGATGGTCACCGGTTCGCGGCGGTCGAAGCCGACAAGGGCCGCATCCACCAGATCACCGACTTCCATGACATTGCTCATGGCGTTCACGTCGGCACCGACATGATCCCATATCTCGGTGCGGGTCGTGGCGGGAAGCACGGCCTGAATGTAGACACCCTTGGACCCGAGCTCGTGGGCGAGCCCCTGGGACAGGAACAGGACAAAAGCCTTGGTTGCGCCATAAACGGTCATGCCGAATTCTGGCGCAAGCCCAACGACAGAACCGATGTTGATGATCGCGCCTTCGCCTGCATTGGCGAGACGGGGCGCAATAGCGCTGGAAAGCCGTACGAGTGCAGTTGCGTTGAGCGCAACAAGCCGGGTCATGTCATCGACGCTCTGATCAATGAACCGTCCGCCGATCGCCGTTCCGGCATTGTTGATGAGAATGCCGATGCGGACATCGTCACGCAGCCGCGTCTCGACCTTGGCCAGATCCTCAGCCTTGGTGAGATCGGCCGGGAGGATGTCGATTGCGACGCCGGTTTCCTGGCGCAGACGGCTTGCAAGGGCCTCCATACGCACTGCATCTCGAGCGACAAGCACGAGATCATGGCCTCGACGCGCAAACCGTTCGGCATAGGTTGCGCCAATGCCCGTGGAGGCGCCGGTGATCAGGACTGCAGGAATCTGACTCATTTTGGATTGCTCTTTTCTACGGTTGATCCTATATTCATGACAATCATCATGATTGTATTTAAATATGATAGCCATCATGTAAATGTCAATGGCCAGCTTGGAGAATTTTGAAAATGAAGGTCAGCCGAGAACAGATGGCGGAGAACCGTCGCCGGATCCTGGACGTCGCCAGCCGCTTGTTTAAGGATAAGGGGTTCGATGCGGTCAGCGTCGCGGAGGTGATGAAGGCAGCAGGCATGACCCATGGCGGCTTTTATGGACACTTCACCTCAAAGGACGATCTGGTGGCGCAGACGTTGGCGCATTCGCTTACGGCAGACAGTTTCGCAGACGGCGAGTTCAGTGGCTTCGTCCGCTCCTATCTGGCACCGCGCCACCGGGACAATCCCGGCAATGGCTGTCCGACAGCAGGCCTCGCCGCCGCCATTCGCCACCAGACGCCCGCAGCAAAAGCTGCCATGGCCGAGGGATTGCGTACCCAGATCGCACGTATTGAGCATGCGCTTCCAGATCAGGGCTCAGCGGACGCCCGCCGTGCAGCGATCGGAAGCTGGGCGGCCATGGTCGGAGCCGTCATTCTGGCCAGAGCTGTCGATGATCCTGAATTGTCGGACGAGGTTCTTGAGCAGACGCGGGCATGGATCGATGCAAATGTTGGCTAGGTGTTTAGTCCCGGTATTTGATGGATTGGATCGGTTATGAAACGCTCCGGCTCCAAAGTCCATCGTTTACAGATGAACTCGTAGGGCGTGAGGCCTTTTAGGGTCTTGAGCCTTCGCCCGAAATTATAGGCATCAATGAAGTCGGCGAGATGCTTTTTGAGTTGTTGGTGATCGTCGTAGTGGAAACGCTTGACGGTCGCTTCTTTGATCGTCCGGTTCATTCGCTCGACCTGCCCATTGGTCCATGGGTGCTTCACCTTGGTCAGGCGATGCTC
>DNPN01000118.1:0-8253 GCA_003501385.1 Rhizobium sp.
ATAAAGCCTGTCGCAGTGAATCCTACTCACTGCGACAGGCTTTAGCATCTTCGAGGCTTGGTATTACTTGGCGCTTGCGCTTCGACGTTGGGCGATAAAGACGCTGGCCAACACCATGATAAAACCAAGCCCCTGCAACACCGAGAGGCTTTGGGAGAGAAATCCCCATCCCAACAGGGTTGCCGTCAATGGACTGAGAAAACCCAGTGCTGCGACCACCGATGGCTCAAGGCGGGAAACGCCCCGGAACCACAGAATATAGGTGAAGGCCGCGCCAATCAGGCCCAGATAAGCAAAGCCAAGATAATTTTGCAGGGTGAGGCTGGGCAAGGCTGGCTCCAACATCAAGGCCAGAGGCACCAGCAACAGCCCACCCGCCGTCAATTGCCAGCCGGTGAATGTCAGGCTTGAAACCGGCGGTCGCCAGTGACGTGTCAAGACGGTTCCAGCCGCCATGGACACAGCGCCCGCCAAACCGGCAGCAACGCCCAGTGGATCAAGCACAGCCCTTGGCGTCAGCACCAGCAAAGCCACGCCCGCAAGGCCGGTAACGGCGGCAATGATGGCAGCGGGGCGAATGGGTGTGCCGATCACCAAACGGGCAAGACCAATGACGATCAAAGGCTGAACAGCACCCACCGTTGCCGCCACGCCGCCCGGCAAGCGATAGGCCGAGACAAACAGCATGGCCCAAAACAAGGTGAAATTCAAACTGCCGAGAACAAACACCTTGGCAATCCAGAGACCTTTGGGCAGTTGCCGCGCCAGCAGAAGCAGCAAAAGACCTGCCGGTAAAGCACGCAACATTGCCGCATGCAAAGGATAGCCCTGCGGCAACAGGCTGGTGGTGACAATGTAGGTACTGCCCCAGATGGCAGGTGCCAGCGCGGTGATGACCAAAGGCCAGAGAGATGTTGAATTTATCTTCATGTCAATTATCTCGATTTCAAGATAACTTGGTGTAGCAGATTTAATCTTGATATCAAAATAGTTCCTGCTATCGCTTTTACATGGAAAATAAACAGACACCCGATGCCGTGGACCTCATTCTGGCGCAGTGGCGGCAGGAAAGGCCAGATCTTGATGTTGCCCCCATGGGGCTTTTGGGCAGACTTGGGCGGCTGCGGGATCATCTGGCGCGGGACATTGAGACCGTGCTGCAAACCCACGGGCTAAACAGTTCCAGCTTTGATGTGCTGGCCACGCTGAGGCGGGCGGGACATCCCTATCAGCTTTCGCCTTCCGAGTTGCTGGCTGCCATGATGGTGACATCAGGCACCATGACCAATCGGATTGATCAGCTGGAAAAGCAGGGGCTGGTGCAACGTCTGCCCAATCCGCAGGATCGGCGCAGCCTGTTGATTGCCCTGACAGACAAGGGACTGACGCTGGTTGATCAGGCCGTGACGGATCATGTGGCCAACCAGCACAGGCTGACCAAAGCGCTCACCACCGCACAACAGGCAGAGCTTAATGATCTGTTGCGGGTTTTTCTCGCGGTTTATGAGCCATGATTGTTTAGAACAGCGTGCCTTGTCCGGCGGGAGGCTCCGCCTTTTTCGATGCTTTTACCGCCGGTGCCGGCCTGGGCGCAGCAGGTGATGGCGCGGCATCCTCGCCAACCACGGCAGAGACGCGGCCATCGGCAAATTCAATAGCGATGGCTTGCGCACTCTCCAGCCCGTTTGCCCGTGACACAGGCCGGTTTTCGCCATCGCGGATCACGGCATAACCGCGCATCAGCACGTTTTTATAGGAGAGCGATTGCAACATGCGATCATGCCCCGTGACATTGGTTCGCAAGCGTCGCACATCATTACCCACCGCACTGTCTGCCCGGCGCGACAGGCTTTCTAGCCGGTCTCCGGCCCGCTCTGCCTGCGCTTTCAGGCGCAACGGCAGGGTCGTCAATGTCGCATCAAAGCGTCCAAGGCGGGCCTTGTGCCGCTCGATCAGCCGCTCGATGATACGATCGGCCAAGGCACCCCGCTCGCTGACGCGCTGACGGCGCTCCACCAGTCGCCGTGCCAGCATATCGGGCGAGAGCTTGGCCGCAGCCCGCTCAAACAGCCGACGCTTGCTCATGGTGTTCAGCTCAAGCCCGCGCCCAAGACCGCTAGCTGCCTCATCAAACCGCCGGCGTGGCAGGGCCAGCAATTGATCCAGCGACGGCAGCGCCCGGGCCAGCGCACGGACATTCTGGCGGCGATGATCCATCTGGCGGCTAACAGCGCCAGACAGGCGCGCCGCCAGCCCGGCCAACTGTGCCTGAAGATCGGCCTTGACCGGCACCGCCATTTCGGCAGCCCCCGTCGGCGTCGGTGCCCGCACATCGGCGGCATAGTCAATCAGCGTCCAGTCGGTTTCATGGCCCACGGCTGAAATCAGCGGAATGGCGCTGGCAGCAGCGGCCCGCACCACCGCTTCATCATTAAAGCTCCACAGATCTTCCAGACTGCCGCCGCCACGCGCCACAATCAGCACATCGGGCCTTGGGATGTCGCCGCCCGGCTCCATGGCGTTAAAACCATGGATGGCATTGGCCACCTCATCGCCAGAACCGTCACCCTGCACCTTGACCGGCCAGACCAGCACATGCACCGGAAAACGATCGGAAATACGATGCAGAATATCGCGAATCACAGCACCGGTCGGCGAGGTCACAACGCCAATGACCCTGGGCATGAAGGGCAGCAATTGCTTGCGGGCCGGATCAAACAGGCCTTCAGCCGTGAAGCGGCGCTTGCGCTCTTCAATCAGCGCCATCAAGGCACCGGCACCGGCGGGCTCCATCTGCTCAATGACGATCTGATATTTACTGGAGCCGGGAAAGGTGGTGATGCGCCCGGTGGCGATCACTTCCATGCCCTCTTCCGGGCGGTATTTCAGCTTGGAAAACGAGCCTTTCCAGATCACCGCATCAATGCGTGACTTGTCATCTTTCAACGAAAAATAGGCATGACCAGAGGAATGTTGTCCGCGATAACCGGAAATTTCGCCCCGGACCCGCACATGATCAAAGGCGGTTTCAATGGTGCGTTTGATCGATCCGGAAAGCTCCGAAACGGTAAACTCGCTGAGATTGGTGGGCGAATCATCGCTGAAAAAACTGGCCATAGCGGTTATTTACCCGAGTAAGCGCAAAAGCGCACCCCATTTGAGGACAGAAATCGGGTTTTCGAGTCCCAACGCAATATCAGCGCGCATGGAACAATCGTTAACTCTCAAGGGTTATAGTGCCAGACATCGCGGTGCGTTTTGAATACGGGATCACAGCCATGACTTTCCTGCTTGCCATGACCATAGGTGTTGCCACGGGTGCAATGCGCAGCATTCTTTCCATTGTGCTGGTCTCCGCGATGCTGTTTGTCGGCGCAATTGTCATGCTGGAACTGCAAGGGTCCCTGAACGCTATGGACATGTTGACAGCCCTCATGGGTTATCAAGTTGGACTGATCAACTGTTTGATCGTGTCGATTACCCTGTCAAAGCGCAAAGCAATCTGACTCATTTCACCAGAAACACCTGCAAACCCGATTTCGGATCTCGAGGTAAAGCTGCGAGATAATCGGGAACTTGACCCCGGTCGAGCTGGGCATAGAGCCCATCCGGCTTCAACTCGATCAATTGCCGTGTTTGCGGATCTGTCTTGCAAAAGGCCAAAACACCCACCTTCCCGCCCTGCAAAAAGGCTCTTGCTTCAGCGGGCGTGGAGAGGCCGATATGCAATTCCGTCAACATGCCGCCCTGATCCCGATGGTAGGGAGCCGTGAGAACCTTGTGGTGGGTAAAGCGCAAAATCAAGGTGCCGCTGTTGGATGGCGCGGCAACCATGGTGGCGGGAAGCGCAGCCAATTGGGTCATGGCAACAGCAGACCGGCAATCGTCCCCTTTGTTCTCCGGCTGCACACCCCACTGTGGCTCGAGATGTTGTGGCCCCTTGACAACAAGCACGCCGATGATCGCCCACAGAGACGGCACGGACACCAGAATGCTGGCAACATAGACCAAGGGAAACCACTTGCTTTGGCCGGGTTGGAGCATTCTTTCTCGCAAATCCGCAATGAGCAACGACAAAGTCACAATCGCCAGCATGTTCGAAAACATCACGCCGCGCACCTGAATGAGCGCAACCCCCCAGCTTGCCGCCAGCATCAGCGCCAAAACGGCATGCGGTACCGCGCGATCACGCTTCACAATCCGCACCAGGCAGACCAGCAAGGCCAGAAAGCCAACGGCATAAAAAGCCCCCAATCCCTCTGGTTCCTGCTTGGCAATGGCGAGGATCGACATGGCCTCGCCAACACTGTTGAGCCAGAGCTTCACCAGCATGGGATCGAGATTGGCCAGAGGATTGCCAAGGCATTGCGGCGCAATGAACAAAGCTGACACGCCAACAACAGCCCCTATGACCAAAAGCAGAGCCCATCGCATAAATTGAGTAAGATGACTCGCAAAAACGGATGCTATGAACAGGCCGCATCCACCTATAGCGGTCAAGGCATAATAGCCGAAGGAAAGATTATCGCAGGTGACCACACGATAATGAGCAGGCGGCACAGTCGTGAGGAAAAGCACAGTGACCCAGAGGGTGAGACTGAGGGAAAAGCCCAGGGCGCGGACCTTTATAACCCGGCCATCCCATCCCCATCGCACAGCCACAATCACGCAGACTACCGCGATAATCGGGGTGGTTTCGGCCCCAATCGCCAGGGCCATGGCACAGGCAAAACCCGCCATGGCATAGGCCTGCCACGTGGTGGACACACTCAGCACCATGGCAAGAAAGGCCACAAGCGCGATTTGCACATTGTGATGATCAATCGAGCCTGGCAGGAAACGGTTGGAGGAAAAAAGATAGAGACCCGTTAACCCCAGCGCCACATGCATGGCAACGCGCCCACTGAGCGCAAGTGCGGTTCTTCCTACAGATACCATCACCGGCACAGTCCACAGCAAAGGCCAGATCGCTAGCGCAACGGCTTCGGCTTTCAAAGGCGGGAGCCACAGGCCAGATAGCCGGATCAACGTTGCAATCGGCCAATCAATAAAGCGTGACCAATGCATCAACGTGCCCGGCTCCAGTCCCAGCCGGTACTGCATCATGTCAAACCAGCCCTGCCCCGCCAGATAATCGCGCACCTCGACAAGCCGCATGGCATCATCATTATCCTTGCCAACATAATCGGTGGCAAAGGGCAGCGTCATTGCGAGAATGGCCAGGATGACCACAGCGCAATAGGCGGCGATGACGCGCATGGGATGCAGTGTGGCAGGTGTCACAGATTTCGAAGACAAAGCGGTTCCGGCAGCCATAGATAACTCCAAAGCAATGGCTGGTGTAGCCAAATCACACCAAGGCTTAAAGATGCAAACACATCGACGCCTTTCAAAGAATAACGAATATATTAAATGCATCACTGACTTGAGACATTCGCTCGCGGAATACCAACCATCACAGCCCATGATTTTTGGTATTATCCATTTTTAAAGGATTGCGAAACCTAACCTTAACCTTCTCAAGAAATAGTGAAGCTCTGGCGATAGCGGTTTTTATCCGACAGTGATCTCTTCGTGTTTCAAAGAATCTGGATAAAAAACAGTTGTAGTTGTGATAAATGTGACTTCGACAACCAAAAAGGCACGTGCTAAGCTGGCCATGCCGGGGTGGCCGAAGTGGATTGCCGAAATAATTCAGCCACCTGCCTGCGGTCATTCCTGGGCGCGCGCTGCGATCGTATCGAGTAAAGTTCATGGGCAATACAGATTACCGGGACGTGGCTGTGCTGCTTCCCTGCTACAATGAGGCAAGTACAATCGCCACTGTTGTGCGCGGCTTTCGGCAAGCGCTGCCGGAGGCAAAAATCTATGTCTATGACAACAACTCGACAGACAACACCGCATTGGCCGCCACACTGGCCGGTGCCGAGGTGTTGCGCGAGCGCAGACAAGGCAAAGGCCATGTGGTGCGCCGCATGTTTGCCGATATTGACGCCGAGATTTACATTATGGCCGATGGCGACGGCACCTACACACCCGCCGATGCGATGGACCTGATCCGCACATTGAAAGAGGAACGGGCTGATATGGTGGTTGGCACGCGCAAAGGCGTGCATCAGGATGCAGGCCGACAGGGCCATGCACTGGGAAACCGCCTGTTCAACGGGCTCTATCGCTTTGTGTTCGGCCCCGGTTTTACCGATATTTTCTCCGGCTATCGGGCCTTTTCGCGCCGGTTTGTCAAAAGCTTTCCGGCCATGTCTCCCGGTTTTGAAATCGAGACCGAAATGTCCGTACATGCCTCTCGGCTCAAGCTGCCGGTGGTGGAGCTGGAGCTGGATTACGGTCGTCGCCCGGAAGGCTCCCATTCCAAGCTGTCCACCTTTAAGGATGGTGCCAAAATTCTCTGGATGTTTGCCATGTTGGCCAAGGAAACCCGGCCTTTTGCCTTTTTCAGCGCATTTTCCGGGCTGTTTTTGCTGGCGAGCGCAGGCTTCATGGCCCCAGTTCTGCTCGATTATTTTGAAACAGGCCTTGTGTTGCGCCTGCCGACATGGGTGCTGTCCATGGCGCTGTTGATGATCAGTCTGCTGATCTTCACGGCAGGGCTGATCCTCGATTCCCTGTCCCGCGCCCGCACTGAACACATGCGCTTGCACTACATGAGCCAACCGGTGGCAAGCTATGCGCCGCAGTCGGGCGAAAAGGATGAAACCAACCGCGGCCGGGTGGCCAACGCCGCATGAAAAAACTGATCCGTTTTGCTCTGGTTGGCACGGCAGGCTTTGCCGTTGATGCGGGTGTGTTGTGGCTCTTGCTCGAAGTAACCCCATTTGGGGCCTTTATCTCGCGTATTTTTGCCATTGCGCTGGCGATGATGACCACATGGATGTTCAACCGTGCCTTCACCTTTGGCGCGTCAAAACGCACCATCGTGGCGGAAGGATTTCGTTACGGCTCCGTTGGCGTGGTTTCCGCCTTGGTCAATTACGGAATTTATGCCGGGCTGCTGCTGACAGTCCCGGCGCTCAATCCGTTTTTTGCCCTGATTGCAGCCTCACTGGCCGCAATGGTGTTCAGCTTTTTCGGCTATTCCCGGTTTGTGTTTGGCGAAAAGCGTTAAACCGCTTCCCAGCCATCCTTCTCGCTGGCGCGATAAATTGCATCGATAAACCGTTGATTGGCTTTGGAGTTTTCCAGCGTTACCACCTCAACCGCCTCACCTGCTGCGGCCTTGGCGAAGGCTTCAATCTCGCGGCGATATTGCCGACTGTCGGGAAAGCGGAAGATTTGGGATTGGCCGTGGGATTGGTTGCTCAGCTCAACCTCTTCCGCGCCCCAGCGATCAGCATTGAAGGGTGATTTCACCTCGATAAAGCCTTCCTCGCCATGGAATACCATGATCTGACGACTGGCCATCTGGGTGGCAATGTAGAAGCTCATGTCAAAGCTGCCAAAATCGGCTTTGACGCTGGAATAGATATCCGTGCCAAATTCCGCATCACGCTCTGTTACCGCCTGCACCCGCACAGGCTCCTGCCCGGTGGCAAAGCGGGTGGTGATGGTGGGATAAACCCCAATATCGGGCAAAGCCCCCCCGCCCAACGCCGGAATATTACGCATATTGCCGGGATCACGATTGAAATAGGTGAAGGCGCCCTGCACATGACGCAAGCGGCCAATGGCACCCTCGCGCAACAGCTCACGCACCTTCTGCCAAACCGGCGTATAGGTGACCATAAAAGCTTCGGATACCAACACCTTGTTGCGGTCACGGGCCGCTATCAAACTATCAATCTCATCGGCCTTCAAGGAAATCGGCTTTTCACACAAAACATGCTTGCCCGCATCCGCCGCCTTGATGGTCCATTCCACATGCTGCGCCGTGGGCAGCGGAATATAGACGGCATCGATCAGATCAGATGCCAGCATCTCTTCATAGGAGCCAAAGGCGTGCGGCACGGAGAAGCGATCGGCAAGAGTGCGAGCCTTGGTCAGATCGCGGCTGGCAATGGCCGTAACAACAGCATTGTCTGCATCCTGAATGGCTGGCACCACAAGTTCACGACCGATTTTTGCAGTCGATAAAATCCCGAAACGCAGCATGCTATCCTCCTTCACCTGCCAAGCGAACCATAGGGCAAGCCAGCGGGGGCATCAACCACTATGCTCTGTGGCCGATATGCTCTCTGCAATGTGACAAGCGAACAGTTGCCAATCCATTGCATGGCACTAGAGTTTGTCAGGGAAAAG
>DNPN01000118.1:8588-27299 GCA_003501385.1 Rhizobium sp.
AATCTGAACCTGACAGACTCTAGATTGCATGGAACGCATTATACTCCCAGGAGGAATTCCCATGGAAAATCGTAGTCTTGGCCGCTCAGGCCTTTCCATCGCGCCCGTTGTGTTTGGCGGCAATGTTTTTGGCTGGACGGCCGATGAACAGACCTCGTTCAAATTGCTCGATGCTTTTTTTGATGCTGGTTACAATGCCATCGACACCGCCGATGTCTATTCCCGATGGGTGGATGGTCATGCTGGCGGCGAATCGGAAACCGTCATCGGCAAATGGCTGAAGACCGGTCCCGTTGCCCGTGACAAGGTGGTGATTGTCACCAAAGTCGGCATGGATGTAGGTCAGGGAAAAACCGACCTTTCCGCAAAATGGATTATCGAAGAGGTCGAAAACTCCCTGAAACGGCTCCAGACGGATTATATTGATCTCTACCTTTCCCACACATTTGATGCCGCCACCCCCCATGAGGAAACGCTAGGAGCCTTTGCGAAACTGAAAGAACAGGGAAAAATCCGGTCTTTCGGCTGCTCGAATTTCGATGCTGATCAGCTTCAAGCGTCCTTTGATGCTGCCGCCAAAGCAGGACTTCCCACCTATGATGTGATCCAGCCGGAGTATAACCTCTATACCCGCAACCGCTTTGAGGGGCCTTTAGCCGACCTTTGTATCAAGGAGAATATCGGCGTGATCAGCTATTATGCACTGGCCGCTGGTTTTCTAACCGGAAAGTACCGCAAGGCGGAAGATACCGAGGGCAAAGCCCGCAGCTATCGGGTGAGTGATTATCTCAACGACAAGGGCCACCGCATTCTCGCAGCCCTCGACACCGTCGCCGCAGAGACAGGCACGACGCCAGCCACTGTTGCCATCGCCTGGGTGGCAGCGCGCCCTGGCATTACAGCACCCATTGCCTCGGCCACCAGCCTCTCGCAACTGGAGGCGATGATCAAAGCGGGAGCGCTTGTGCTGACAAAAGAGCAGATGGCACTTTTAAACGACGCCGGAGTGTAAAATAGGCTTTTGCGTACTCAGAAAGTGGGCCTTCTTGCCCGCTTTTAAGGCAACTATGGCGTTAAGGAAGGTATCTTCGCATCCAGATTATCATTCCCAAAAAACAACCATTGACTGCAATATTTCTATATGTAACTTTCCGCGAAATGTAATTTGATGACAGAGGGGGTCTGATGTCGAATGTCGCGGGTAAAGCTTATGGAATGAATGTCATTACACCGATGAAGCCCTATCTGACGTGGCTCAATCGGCTGATTTTTATGGTCGCTCGGGCCTTGCCGTCCACCTTGGGAGGGCTGTTGGGCCTTTCCATTATCCACTTTGCACGGTGGGTGCTGATCAAACGTGATCAATGGCCCGACTATGGTCAAGGCAAACAATCGTTGCAAAATGACTACATGTTGTTTTGCAGCAATTTTAACGGCACTTGGGACCAATATATCGACGCCTTTTCCGATGGCATTCCCAACGGACTTGACCTGTTCTGGTATTCGAGCACAGGCTATCCACATTCCATTCCAATTACCCCTTTCAAAAACTATATCCGCGCCAATCAGATCGACACGGACTATTATTACAATGCAACTCCCGGCACGGGTCAGCGGGACATCAAGGCGTCTCTGCGGGTTCGTCAGGCTATTCTGGAGTTGATGAAAGCGGATACACCCTCCACCAGCGATGAAGTCTTCATGACCGCCTATCGGAAAGCCGCTCGCGATATGCAAAATTCGCTGCCAAGCCCCGGCTATGCGCCCATTGCCAGCACTGCAAGTGAAAAGGCGGATCGCAACAGGCTGCTCTGGTTGGATTATACGCCAGAAGAACTGCTGAAAAGCGATGCAAAACCCAGCAAGAAGAGGTTGAATTTGCGTGCTCTTGCCGAAAATGCTGCGCACCGAGGCGATTGAACTGAAGCACGAAATCGATCGATTTCTATAGATTTCAGCAGCCATACCAAACGGCTACAGCATTGTAGCAACTCCATTCTGACAGTCGATTGTGAAAGGCAAGACCCATGCCCAACCTGGATGGTGGCCATTATTTCCTGACGATCCTTATTCCCGTCAGAACCGATCTGGTTGACCCCGGTGCGATTGCACCCATCAGTCACCTGCACGCGTTGAAAACAGAGCTGGAGCGCCTTCTCCCGGCACGACAATCACCTGTGACATCCAAGGCTGATCGCGATGGAAACAGCCCCTTTGCACGCAGCAACCGCACCCACTTTGCCCGTCTGTTTGTGATCGACGACGTGGCCTTCAATGGCCGTGTTCCGAAAAATACGCTGGTGAGTGCCATAAAAGGCGCGGTGTTAACCGACCCGCAGCCGGTGGATCATTTGAGCCAGCCATTTTTGGCCTTTACAGCTGATTTTGACCCAAAGGGCAATGGCGATACCGAGCCGACTGATTATCTCAAGCACCTTTGGAGTGTGATGGAGGCTGATCTGCGGCGTGTCTTCCAGCACTGTCTGCAGTTTGACACGGTTCGGGATGGCGCAAGCTTTGCTGCCTGGGTGATCAAGGGGCAACTCGAGACGACCATGCCCTTCAACGATTACTGGATCACGCCACCGCCTTTCCCCAGCATTTCGACAAAATTGCTGACCGTGATCGCCGCTGTTCCTGCCGCTGCCATGCTGATCTGCCTGATCGGGGCATTCTGTGCCTGGTTGTTCAATCACCCGATGAACGCATGGATCACCTATGCAGGAATTGCCTTTCTGCTCACGCTGATTGCAATTGGCATTGATTATATCATGGTCATGCGCGCCGGAGCCAAGCCGCTTCCAACAGCACCGAACTCGGATCTCCGCTCAGTGCTCAAAAGCATGTATTTACAGCAGAATTTCATCGATTTCATGGGCGACCATCAACTGTCCTCTCCAGCAGAGCTGCGCGCTGCGTTTCGCGAATTCGTCGCCCGCACTGCCCCGGATGATCTTGATCGCCAGACCCAATCTCCCGGCGTTATCCGCTCCTGATAAAAGGCCGCCTATTCATGACCGAATTTCTCGATCTCGCCGATATTCAAGGCAATATCCTTACCGCCTATGGCAAGCAGGGCTTTCCGAAGGGCAGAATGCTGCTGTTCACCGTTAACCGAGCTCAGGCAGGACGCGCCTTTGTTGAACTGATCCGCCCCAAGGTAACCTCCGCTCTGCGTTGGCCCTCTCGCCGCGACGTGCCCGGCGATGATGGCGACTTCCAAAAGCGCCCTGAAGTGGCGGTCAATCTGGCCTTTACCTTTCCTGGCCTTGTGGCGCTTGGAGTGCCCAGCAGCACGCTGCGCGGTTTGCCCGACGAATTTATTGAAGGTATGGAAGCCAGAGCGCAAATCCTTGGCGACGAAATCTATGGCATCGGTGAAGATGGTCGCGAGAGCAACCTTTGGGACAAGGTATGGGTCAAACCTAAGACTGGAGGTCTGACCCGCGTTCACATTCTGGTATCTCTGAATGCGCAGATGAATATCGAGACGGGTGAGGCCGTGCCCGCGCTGGATGAACTGACTGCATGGATGGTCGGCCTCGCGGAAAGCTCGGAAGGGGGTGTCGAGCTTCTGACCGGCCACTCGGGGCCGGATCCACGCTGGCAGAACCTGACCGCCATTTTGGAAAAGAACGCCAAGGGCGAATATGCTGCAACGCCAAAGGAGCATTTTGGCTATACGGATGGCATCGGCGACCCGGCATTTGAGGGCCAGCATCCGCCTGCCCGCATGAAACTGGCCCTCCCCGGACGCGGTAAATTATCGGGCAGCGGTGAATGGTCGCCACTGGCCACGGGCGAGTTTTTGCTGGGCCATGCCGATGAAGCGCAAGAAATTCCGGGCGCGGCTATGCCTTTGGATTTCAGCCGCAACGGCACCTTCTTTGCCTATCGCAAGTTGCATGAAAATGTTGCCTCCTTCCGCAACGCAATTATCGCGGCAGGCGCGCAATATCAGGCCGTTGCTGGCATTGGTGGCCCGCCGGAAGTGGGGCAGGAAGCGCTGATGGCAAAAATTGCCGGGCGCTGGTCCGATGGCATCCCGATCATGGCAGCACCCACCTATGAGGCCTGGAAGGCCCTGCAGGCCAAGGCCATCGCAGCGAAAAAGGCTGGCGATGTCAAAACCCTCGCCGCATTGGGGCTTGAGCTGAATGACTTTGTCTACCGCCCGGACCCGGACGGTATCAAATGTCCGGTCACGGCGCATATTCGCCGCATCAACACCCGCGATCAGCTGGACCCGTATTTCACCTCGGATGATCCGAAGACCTGGCTGGGATCGGTGCTGAACAACCGCCGCCGGATTTTGCGGCGTGGCCTGCCCTACGGCTATTCCGGCCCGAATTCCAGCGATGATGGCGATCACGGCATTGTCATGCTTTGCGTCTGCGCCAACCTCAACCGGCAGTTCGAATTCGTGCAGCAGCAGTGGATCAATTACGGTCTGGATTCCAATTCGGGCAATGACACCTGCCCCATGGTGGGGCGTCACCGCGATGGCGCAAAATTCGTGGTTCCCGGCGATCCAGCCAAGGATCAGGCACCGTTCATCATGAAAAACCTGCCGGAATTCGTCGAATCCCGCGGCGGGGACTATTTCTTCGTCCCGAGCCTGACGGCGCTGCGCATGATTGGCATGGGCGTGACAGACCCGACCTGATGCCGCACCAGCGGCACCATTTTTAAGCGACACCAGACAGCACAGCCGATGACATCAAGGAAGAATAGCTCATGATACGGTTGATTGAAAATGCCATCAAGCACGTGCTGATCTTGCTGGATGCAATCATCACCGCCGTTGTCTCGCTGGTGGCTCTGGCCTGGCAGGGCCTGAAGATTTTGATCTCCACGCCGTCTTCAGGGCGCAGCGCTGCGTTTTCGGCCCTGGTTGCGCAACCTGAATCCTTGCTGCAAGGATTTGCGGTGCTGAGGGTGTTTGCGCCCAATCTACTCCTCAAAAAGCAGCTGATTACTGCCTATCCCAACTCCGGCACGGCAATTGTCACCCTCGCAAGGGATGTGCGCGAGGTGTTGTCGCGTGATGATGATTTTGCCGTTGTCTATGCGCCCAAGATGGAAGCCATCACAGCCGGCTCCAACTTCTTTCTGGGTATGCAGAACACACCGCAATATACCCATGATGTATCGGTGATGCGCTTGGCCATTCGCCGAGAAGATCTGCCGCAGACCGTGATACCTGCTGCCAGCCAGACGGCGCAACAGATTGTGGCCTCGCAAAACGGCTCGATTGATGTTCCCAATGCGCTCACGCTGGAAATTCCCTATCGCATGGTGGCCGATTATTTTGGCACGCCGGGGCCGAGTCGTCAGGACATGATTGACTGGACCACCAGCATGTTTTGGTATCTGTTTATTGATCTGGTTGGCGAGACATCGATTACCAACAAGGCTCTGGACTCTGCCGCAAAATGCCGTGCATACCTCGACCAACGCATTACGGAACGCAAGGCGGAAGGCGGCGGTGATGATGTGCTGGCCCGCTGTCTGGCGCTGCAAGCCAGTGGCACGCCGGGCTTTACCGATATTGATATTCGCAACAACATGATCGGGATGTTGATTGGCGCAGTTCCAACGCTCAACAAGGCCGCGGTGCAAGCGCTGGATCAATTGATGGACCGGCCCGACGCTCTGGCCAAGGCACAGGCCGCCGCGCGCGCCAATGACATCAAAACCGTCACCGCCAGCCTGATGGAGGGTTTGCGCTTCAACCCGGTGAACCCGCTGATCTACCGCCAAGCGGTGCGCGACAGCGTGATTGCCCGCTCAACCTTGCGGGCGCGCACCGTTCCGCAAGGCACCATGGTGCTGGCCTGCAATCTGTCTGCCATGTTCGATCCCCATGCCACGGCCCATGCAAACCAGTTCCGTCTGGATCGGCCAGCGGATGATTACATTCTGTGGGGCGATGGGCTGCATACCTGTTTTGGACAATACATCAATCAGGCCATCATCCCCACCATGCTGATGCCGCTGCTGAAACAGCCGGGCCTTCGCCGCGCACCGGGCAGTGCCGGTCAGGTGGATTTTGGCGGCACGCCTTTTCCGCAGCATTGGCAGTTGTTGTTTGGCTGATACCGTGGATGTGGTCGCTCAGCGCTGCAGCGAGGGACGATGGCGGAAATTTCCCAAATATAACCTCTGACTATCAGATCGTTATGCGATATAAATAACGGGATCGTGAAAAATATTTTAATATTTTTGCAATGAAGCACCACCAAAGATTTCGCACCGCCGTGAGCGGTCTCAATCTATAGGGGGCTATTTCGTGCCTGTTACTCAAAAATTTATCGCAACTGTGTTGATACTGATGTTGGCGGGCTGCGCCACAACAGCCTCTCGACAAGAAAAATATGAAACCAGTAAAGCCATTCTCCAAGGCAGCCCGAAAGTTAAGCAACGGGCGATGGACAACTGTATGGCAAAAATCAAAACGCATTCGCTGGAGAAACGCCAAAATATGGCAGATGTTGCCAACACCACTGTCGATAAACTGCCCGGGGTTTTCTGCTCGCGTGTCATTGATGGCTTGGCTGATGGCCGCGTTTCTTACAACGACTACAATGCCGTCTTAAACGGCTCCGTCACCCCCAATATGATCAAGGTCGTTCAAGGCCGATAACGGAAAAAATCTACAAAAGCCCTGAGTGCCGAGCGCATCTGACGACGGGTTGGATAGTAAATATAAAACCCGTCGAAAGGTTCACACCAATCTTCAAGCACGCGAACCAGACGGCCATCCGTCAACTCCGGCTGAATGCGGTTTTCAAAGGTGAAAGCCAACCCCGCGCCATTGAGACAGGCCGCAATAATGGCGCGGTCGTCGGGTAGAATCAGCGAGCCGCGCACATCCACAACCAGCGGCTTGCCATCTTTTTCAAACTCCCAGCGATAAATCCGGCCACTGCTAAACCGCCGTCGAATGCAACAATGATCCATCAAATCTGCCGGATGCTGCGGCACCGGATAGCGCTCAAAATACCCCGGCGTTGCAACAACCGCACCCCGCCACGAACCCGTGGCTTTCACCGCCACCATATCGGCTTCCAGATTCTCGCCCAGACGCAGACCCGCATCAAAACCTTGGGCAACAATGTCCTCGAAATTGTCATTGGCCACCAGTTCCAGCTCGATCTCGGGAAATTGACGGGTAAATTCACCCAGACGCGGCGCAATCACATGTTCTGCCGCAAGCCGTGGCAGTGTGATGCGCAAAGGCCCCGCCGGGCGGGCGCGGCTCTCCACCAAGGTCTCTAACGCGGCATCAATCTCGGCCAGCGCAGGCGCTAACGTTGCCAACAATTGCCGTCCCTCTTCAGTGGGGGCCACGCTGCGGGTGGTGCGGGCCAGAAGGCGCACACCAAGGCTGTCTTCCAGCGCGGAAATGGCATGGCTGACGGCAGACGGTGCAATGCCCAACTCTGCCGCTGCCTTACGAAAGCTGCATGTTTCGGCCACAGTGGCCAAGACGGACAATTGAGAAAGCTGGATTCTGTTCATTGATCGAAATGATAGAACAAGCTTGTGAAAATAACATCCATTTTAAAAGACAATCCGGCGGATTATTCTGCATTCAACACTTCGAAACCCAGCACTTCGAAATAAAGAGAGGCAATTGCCATGAAAACCCGCAAACTCGGCTCCGACCTCACCGTATCCAGCCTTGGCCTTGGCTGCATGGGCATGAGCCATGCCTATGGCCCATCCGGCGATGAACAAGGCTCGATTGCCACCCTTCACCGCGCTGTTGATTTGGGCGTAACGCTGTTTGACACCGCCGAGGTCTATGGCCCGTTTACCAATGAAGTTCTGGTGGGCAAAGGCTTAAAACCCCACCGCGACAAGGTGGTGATTGCCACCAAATTCGGCTTCAAGATCGACACCACCAAAACAGACAGAGACGCGATGGTGGGCACAGACAGCCGCCCGGAACATGTGCGGGAGGTGGCAGAAGCCTCGCTGAAACGGCTTGGCGTGGATGTGATCGATCTGTTTTACCAGCACCGCGTGGACCCGAACGTGCCGATTGAAGACACCGTGGGAGCCATGGCCGATCTGGTGAAGCAAGGCAAAGTGCGCGCCCTTGGTCTCTCGGAAGCCAGCGCCGACACACTTCAGCGCGCCCACGCTGTGCATCCCATTGCCGCCATCCAAAGCGAATATTCGCTCTGGACCCGCGATGTGGAAGAAAACGGCGTGCTGGACACCTGCCGCGAACTGGGCATCGGCTTTGTGCCGTTCAGCCCCTTGGGACGCGGCGCTTTGACCGGAGCCTTGAAAAACCTCGACACCCTATCCGACAACGATTTCCGCCGAGGCCTGCCGCGCTTCCAGCAGGAGAATTTTGATGCCAATCTGGCGCTGATAACCTCGCTGGAAGAGATGGCCAAAGCGAAAAATGCCACCGCCGCCCAACTGGCGCTGGCCTGGGTGCTGGCCAAAGGCGACTTCATCGTCCCCATTCCCGGCACCACCAAAATTGCCAATCTGGAGAAGAATATTGCCGCCGCCGAGATTGTGCTGACGCCAGAGGAAGCGACCGCGCTTGGGGATTTGTTGTCGCCTGCCAAGGTGGCGGGTGGAAGGTATCCGGAGGCTATGGCGAAGATGGCGGGGAGGTGAATTTTGTCGCAGGCAAGCGGCAAGGTAACGGCTGCCGCTTCGACGACTGGAAACTAATCGTTAATTTTGAAGATCGCCAAAAACGTGACGGGATGAGATCTAATACGCAATATTACAATTTTTGTGTTTTGAAGATAATCTTTAATTGAGAGACGTATTATTTTACGATTCTAGTTTTAATATGGAGTATTCTAAATATGGAAAATACCGCAGCTAATACCAACGTTATTCCATAAACCGTCAAAAAAAGACCTCCAAATGAAATGGAATTATTTATAATCTTGGCCCATTTTTCAAATCCTTCAAGTGTGGGGAAAGGCTTCGACTGAAACACAATTGCGAGTAGAATTGCTATAACTTGGATAAATACAGTATGCGATACGCTGCTTGCAAGAATAAGAAGCGGAGAGCGTCCTCCCAAGGTTTCGTCTGGCGCAAGTAATGCTGTGCGCTCTTTATCCGAAAGCACGGAAAAGTACACCGCATAGGCTGCAATTGAGAAGCCCGCCAACGTTGGCAAAATGGCTAACGCAGTATCAGCCCAATTGCCTTCTATGGCTTTTCTCCATGCCAAGCATGTGAAAACAACGGACATCCATGTGTAACCTGATGCTATAAAGCTCCGTATCCATCCGTAGCTTTCATAGATCAAAAAAAGATTTTTCAGGAGCCCACTTCCGTTGTCGCTCATTCTATCGCGCTCTGGTTCTTGCTTCTGGCGGCATGTATTCTACTTAAAACTTGCTTCGCTAAAATATTAAATATCGACAATTCTGATGTGTCACCCTTAAAAGTCTTCACCTCTTTTAGCGGCATATTGTTTGACGTGTAAGGAACAACAATTCCATTCTCAACATTCTTAACTTTTACCTCGCCATTATCGGCTGCGATATTTCCAAGGGCCTTTGTGCGTTCATTCGGGATTAGGTGAATCTTGCCAGAACTTTTAATTCGTTCTTCGTACACTTCAGCATTCTGCTCCTTCAGCCTTTTCTCTATGACCCTAGCCAAGACTTCGTTAACATCGTCAGGATTTGGCGGGCGGATGATAATTTCAACTTCCCGTAAATTCGGTAGACTCAAGATCTCTTCAACGCGACCGTGATCCCTAACAATGTCCGCATCAATGGGACCAAATTTCTCTTTAACCTCCTTCCAGTTACATGCTGCACGAAAGTACTTCTCAACTGCGTTTACGCTTAACGAGTGAGACGTCGCATATGAAGAAAACACTAAAGTGTGAATTTTTTCATCCAAAACGAAATAAAATCTCGAATGGTTTGGCTTTAGATTTTGAGGCAAAACTATCTCTTCAAGATCTTCGGAGCTAGCAACATTAAAACCATCAACGTTAAACCATTCACCATCAATTTCTATTTCATCATACTTGGATATTACACCAAAATTTTTCGAATTATCGAAATAATTAATCGCTAAATAACTATTCCCATGGACGCGGACACCGCGCTTGAGTTTGGCCAATGATTCAACTAGGTCGGAATAATTACGATTCTCTTTGAGCCGTATCCGAACGTTTATCGCTGCCACTTCATGTTTAAAATTTCTAGACATCCACAACCCCGGTAATCAACGTTAGCGTTATAGATGCACACCTAAGGCGTGTGAATATACATTTAGGAGAATTAAACATTTTCCTAATGTTTTTTGAACTAAGTTGATTAGAGCATTTTGCTAAAGCCCAAGCGGAGGCGATTTGCTCTTTCCAGCCAAAATCGCGAGCAAGCATTACCTCAAAGCAAAAGTGAAAACGGGCTGCGCAAATTCCCCTTCAACCCCGCTCGCCATCCCACAGAGGCCAGCACCATATCACGCATAATAAGCCCGCTTCTGAACATACATCAAACCATCGGCACGCTTCACCAAGGACTCCATGGTCTCGCCGGGCAGGCTTGTCGCAGCACCAATTGAAATGCTCAAGGGCAAATCAGAGTAAAACTGATTGTTGATTTTCAAAAGCTCATGAATTGTCTCAACCATGGCAGCGGCACTTGGCTGATCCGCGCCCGGCATCAAAATTGCGAATTCATCGCCGCCGATGCGGGCCGCGTGGTTTGGTGGGTTGGCCACGCCATTCAACACCTCGCCCATACGCCGCAAAAGCGCATCTCCGGCATCGTGACCGCGTTGATCATTGGCCTCTTTCAGCCCATTCACATCAATAATAATGGCTGAAACTGGTCGCAGCGACTTTCGCTCCAACCTGTTAATTTCATCGGTATAAAAGGCGCGATTGTGAAGTCTGGTCAGAACATCGTGCTTGCCGAGATATTCGAGATAGGCTTCAGCCTTCTTGCGCGCCGATATATCGGTTAAGGCCACCTGCACCCGCGACCAGTCTGCCTCATGCCCCGGAAAGACCGAGAAATTCAGCAGAATGTGGCGTATCGAGCCATCCAATGCGTAATTGACCACTTCGCGACTGTGGTGCAATCGCCCTTCCCACAGATCAATCAACTGCTCCTTGAAGGGCTTTTCCATCTCGTCACGGAAGATATCACCCTGCCGCATCAGGAGCGTTTTTCGGTCAGGCGCACAAAACAGATCCAGCGTCGCCTTGTTGACATCAATGACCTGAATTTCCTCCATGCATTGACGCACAAACTCCGGGTGAACATCCGTGAACACGCGGAAATCCACCACGCCACGGGCACGCACCCCTTCAATCAGTTGATGAATGCCGCTGAAATTCTCGATCCATAGGGAGACAGGAGAATGTTCAAAAACGCCCTCGGCATAGCGGCGGTTTTCCTGCTCCGCCCGTCTTGCCTGCTCGCGGCCTGTCACATCTTCTGTGGTCACCAAAAGACGATCCAGCGTTGCCTCATGACCCGGAATAACGGTGCCGCGAAGCTGAATATCCAGCCTTTTGCCTGTCAGGGTGTAATTGACTGCATTGCCCGTGAACTCGGTTTTACCGTCCCATAGATCTGCCAATTCGTTGACATGCGTTTCCAGCATGTCATCCCGAAACAGTTTGTGCAGATTGGCGGTCAGATAATCGAGGTCTGGTGCATCAAACAGGTCCAAGGTTTTTTGGTTAACCCGCAGCACCCGTATTTTTGACGAGCACTCCGCAACGCGCGTGACATCTTCATGCAAATAGGTGCGAATATCGGTGACACCTTCAGAGCGCCAATGGTCAAACTGCGCCTTGATGGCGCTAAAATCCTCAATCCACATAGCAATCGGTGCGAGATCAAAAATACCTGAATCGATAGATACGGTCATAAACAAAGCTCGCCTGAATAAAAAAATGGATTGGCCGTGCGAAGAATGCATCCATCTCATACCAAAATTAGGTTATTAATAAAGCCATCTAAGAACATAAGTGTTTAATTTTCTTTCTTTTCAAAAATGCCAAAATACAATTTTTATTTGCATTGTGATTTTATATGTAATTTAATGCATATGCGCGATTTTCAACATTAGAAACCAAACGCAACTCTATCAACACATGACGCAAGCGTTCCTCTCAACAATACCGGCAATTTCCTTGGTCAAGGCAGCAAATCAAACACCTCTCACCCGCTGCCGGTAAACAGACGGTGTGCATCCCGTTGCCTCCTTGAACGTCCGGGTCATATGGCTTTGGCTACTGAACCCGCAAGCAGAAGCGATTTGGGCGATGGGGTCTTGGGTGGCAAGCCCCACTTTGGCCTTTGCCAGACGGCGGCGCAGGAGCCACTCGTGCGGCGAGATACCGCAACTGAGCAGGAACATGCGTTGCAGGTGGAAGGTGCTTAAGCCTGCAATGTCTGCCAGTGTTTGCAAGGTGATGGGCAGGTCCAGATGGGTCTCGATGTAATCAATCAGCCTATGGCGGACGCTGGGTGAAAGCCCGCCCTTGATGGTCACGCTTAAAGCGCCGCCATAGCGTGGGTGAACAAACAGGTGGGTGAGCGCTATGGTGGTTGCCTCTTCGGCGGCCAAGCTATCGCCATTTTGCACGGCCACAGCCAGCCGTCGCAAGGCGTGTTCCAAGGCCGGGGCATTTTCAAAGGTCACTTCGGGCATGACCATCTGGCGGCAATCTTGATCAAATGTTTCTGTGAAGGCCCGGCGCAATTCCTGATCTTGCACGTAAAGATGCACAAACTGGAAGGATTCGGTGATTTCCCACTCGGACGAGGCTCCCTGTGGCATCACGCACAGCGCGCCCGGCCAGCCGTTTTTGGCAGAGCCATCCACCCGCCGTGTGCCCGTGCCGCCTTGCAAATAGAGGCTGAATGTGTGGCCGTCTGGTCGAGAATAACTTACCCGGTCATCGGCATTGCTCCAGATGGCGGCGGATTGGCCAAAGCCGAGGTCAAGAGAGGCCGAAATTTTGGCGCAGGGCGACTCTGAGAGCGAACTGAAGACGGAAAACTGCGCAATCGACATGGGTGTATCCTGAAACCTGATGGACATCTTAGCGCAGGCGCGATGCGCCGCAATCAGAGAATGCGACAGAAAGCCACCGGGATGCATTTCGCCGCAAGAATCTGCAAGAAGAAATAGACCATTGGGCTCTAACTCGCGGGCAGACATGCGAGGATTCTATGATCAATATTCTGCTTTTCGCCTCCACCGTTTTGATCTGGGGCACCACCTGGATTGCCATTACCATGCAGGTTGGCCCTGTTCCGGTGTTGGTGTCGGTGTTTTATCGTTTTGCCACGGCGGGGATTGTCATGCTGGTGGCGCTGGCGCTGATGGGCAAGCTCAAGTGCCCGGCCCTGAAACATCAGCCTTTCATTGTGGCGCAGGCGTTGTGTCTGTTTAGCTGCAACTTCATTTGTTTTTACACTGCATCCAGCTATGTGCACTCCGGGCTTATCTCGGTGATTTTTTCGCTGGCCACCATTTATAATGCCATCAATGCCCGGATTTTCTTTGGCGAGCGTGTCAAGCCACGCACCTTTGTGGCCGGGGCCATTGGTATGATCGGGCTGTTGTTGCTGTTTGGGCCGGATATTCTTGGGAAATTCGATGCCAACAGCTGGAAGGGTTTGGGGTTAGCTGCCCTTGGCACGCTGTTTTTCTCGCTGGGCAATATGGTATCGCGGCGCAACAGTGCGGCGGGCATTTCCCCAGTCACCGCCAATGCCTGGGGCATGGGTTATGGCGCGCTGTTTTTGCTGGTGCTGATTGGCATAACAGGCACACCCATCGTGGCACCGCCGGATGCGCGCTATATCGGGGCCATGCTGTATCTTGCTGTGTTTGGCTCGGTGATTGGTTTTACCACCTATCTTATGGCCGTCTCGCGCATCGGCTCGGCCAAAGCCGCCTATATGACCGTGCTGTTTCCCGTGGTGGCGCTCACACTATCCACCCTGTTTGAGGGCTATCAGTGGACACCGCTAGCCATGATTGGGCTGACGCTGACGCTGCTTGGCAATCTTGTGATGTTTGTGCCGTCGTTACGCCGGGGAAATCCTGCGGCTTTGCCCGTCGCCAAGGCGTAAGGGCTTGGATCAAACCCTCTTCCCGCTGGCGCGGGAAGAGGGATTTCAATCACTTAGGCGCGCAAGGCACCGCCGGTGGTTTTTTCAACATTGCCGACGATCTTCTTGGTCAGCGCGTCAAAATCCTCATCGGTCAGGGTCTTGTCCGATGGCTGGATCAGCACTTCGATGGCCACCGATTTCTTGCCTTCGCCAACGCTTGCACCTTCAAACACGTCAAACACGTTGACGCCGGTGATCAGCTTGCGGTCGGCGCTGGTGGCGGCCTTGATGATCGCGCCCGCTTCAACGGAACGTTCCACCACAAAGGCAAAATCGCGCTTCACCATCTGCAAGGGTGAGAGATCCAGCGCTGGCTTGGTGCGGGTGGCCTTCTTCTTCGGCTCCTGCATGGCATCGAGATAGATCTCAAAACCGCAGAGCACACCGGAGACATCGAGGGCAGCCAGCGTCTTGGGGTGGAACTCGCCGAAAGTGCCAAGAACAACCTTTGGACCCATCTTGATGGTGCCGGAGCGGCCCGGATGGTACCATTCCGGCCCACCCTGCTCAATCTGCACATTGCCCATGGGCAGGCCGCAGGCTTCCAGCACGGCCAGCGCATCGGCCTTGGCGTCATAGACATCCACTGGCTTGCCGCCGCCTTTGGTGGCGTTGGACCACATGCGGCCAGCACCGGCCAGCGATGCCGTGCCACGGCGCACGCCACCTGCCACACGGCGCTGACCCTCGGGCGTATCACCTTCATAAGTGCCGGAGACTTCGAAAATCGCCACATCGCCAAAGCCACGGTCGGCATTGCGCTGGGCAGCGGTGAGCAGACCCGGCAGCAGCGATGGCCGCATGTCCGACATATCCGCAGCAATCGGGTTGACCAGTTTCAGCGCGGGCTTGCCGCCGCCAAACAGGGCGGCCTGTTCTGCCGAGATGAAGGACCACGTCACCGCTTCCATCATGCCGCGGCTGGCCAGCGCCCGTCTGGCTGTGCGGGTGCGGATTTGCAAGGTGGTGAGGATCTTGCTGTTGACCGCGCCCATCGAAGGCAGAGGCTCTGGCGTGATCTTATCCACGCCATGCATACGCATGACCTCTTCCACCAGATCGGCCTTGCCCTCTACATCTGGCCGCCATGATGGCACAGCCACCTTCACCGTTTCGCCGTCGCCCGACACCTCAAAGCCAAGGCCGGTGAGGATGGAGCGGGATTCATCGGTGGAGACATTCAGGCCGGTGAGGCGCTTGACTTCGGAAAATGGGAAATCAACGACCTTTTTCGTGTGGCCCTGATAGCCAACCACCTTGGCGCTTGCAGCCACGCCGCCGCACATGTCCAGCACCAGTTCGGTGGTGCGCTCAAGGCCGGGGATCATATATTCCGGGTCAATGCCGCGCTCAAACCGATAGCGGGCATCGGTGATGATGCCGAGCGAACGGCCAGATTTGGCAATGTTGATCGGGTCCCACAGCGCCGATTCAATCAGCACATTGGTGGTGTTTTCATCGCAGCCGGAATGCTCGCCACCCATGATGCCGCCAATGGATTCAACGCCATTGTCATCGGCAATCACCACGGTGTTTATCCCGACACTATACTCCCGACCATCAAGAGCCAATATAATCTCAGGTTCATGCCAAGTAAAATCGGCCGAGATAACGAACCTACCGTCTAGCGGCGGGTTGTGCCTAACAATATTCGAAAGAGTAAAATTAGGTTCGGAATTATCCGCATTGAACGCCTCTTCAGAAACGTAACCTTTATTATTAATGGTCTTGATGTTTCCACCTCGGCGCACGATCAAATCACCCTTGACCTTATCGGCATCAAATACATGCATGGGCCGACCTTGATCAAAGGTCATGTAATTGGTCACATCCACCAACGACGAGATGGGCCGCAGACCAATGGCAATCAGCCGCTTTTGCATCCACACCGGGCTTGGGCCATTTTTCACACCGCGCACAAGGCGATAGGCAAAGCCGGGGCAAAGCTTGGCATCATCCAGCTCGAGCTTGACCTCAAGCGCGGTCTCGCCTTCCACCGCAAAGCTTGGAGCTTTTGGCTGCTTCAACGTGCCAAGGCCGGAGGCGGCCAGATCACGGGCAATGCCGTAAATGCTGGTGCAATCGGGGCGGTTGGGGGTGAGATTGATCTCGATGACCGGATCATCAATGCCTGCATAGGCGGCGAAAGAGGTGCCAATCGGCGCATCTTCGGGCAGATCGATAATGCCATCGTGGTTATCAGACATGTTGAGTTCTTTTTCAGAACACATCATGCCGTGGCTTTCCACGCCACGAATATTGCCCACCGCCAGCGTCACATCCAGCCCCGGCACATACATGCCCGGACGGCCAAACGCGCCAATCAGGCCCGCCCGCGCATTTGGCGCGCCGCAAACGACCTGAACCGGCTTGCCATCACCAGCATCGACCGACAAAACTTTCAGACGATCGGCAGACGGATGCTTTTCCGCAGCGAGGATCTTGGCAATCACAAACGGCTTATAGGCCGCCTTGTCATCAACATCCTCAACTTCAAGGCCAATGGCGGTAAGGCGCTCGCAGACCTGATCCAGCGTGGCATCGGTGTCCAGATGGTCTTTCAACCAGGAGAGTGTGAATTTCATGATTTTCTTTCCTTGAACAGGATGTGTGTCGCAAGGAGTCTCCGGTGATCGACATCCATGTTGCGAATTTCTGAAACAACCAGCTTTGCGCGCTCGACAAGTGCTTTGGCATCTTCAAGAGGAAAAAGCCCAACATCTGGTGGCAGATAATCGGCTCTATGTCGCTCTTGCTGCAATTCAACAACACTCGTCGAAATGCGACCAAATTGAGTATGGGTTTTTAACGAACTATGAATCAGCGCAGTCCGCAGCTGCCCATGATCTAGCGCACGATAAATTCTAAGAATCTCTTCTTCTGATTTTGAATCTGGAAGAAAAACGTCAGCACACATCTGCGCAAGAGCATGAAAAACGGCATAATAGGCCGAGCTAATAGCTCGACGACGAAATGTAGCACTTCTTGGCCTTGATTCTAGTAACTGCTCGGCAGACTCCACAAGTCGATCTGCCATTGTTATTCGCGCCATGCCTTAGACTTCCTCATCTTCATCGCCACCTGGTAGCGCGATGGAAGGACCAGACGCTGTCAGAATTACGAAACGATCTTCATCTTGGGCTTGCAAAGCAGCATTAACAAGCAAGTGCGCGCTCACCAATTCTTCTGCGGGCACAGCCCGATCGACATCTGCTCTGACGCGTATGAACGGCTCATCTCCATCCGTTGTGACGTGCTCTTCAATGGATTTTCCCTTGAATCCATAATCACGAAATCGCTCTTGCAGCAGAGGCGTGACAATTTCATCAATTTCTTCCGGCGATAAATATCTTGCCCGGAGATTTGCCATGACCCTCATCTCTCAAAAACCTTGTTCACATTGAAGATAGTCATTTTTGTTCAAACACTCAAACTGCCCAACACTATCGACAGGTGCGGCAGGCGGAAGCAGACTCCGCCTCACAGCTGACAGCCTTAAGGGGCGGTAGAACGGCTTACATATCTACGCCACCTTCTGCGGAGCCGTCGCTCCCGGTGCTTTCCAGCCAAGGAGCAAGGCCTTTACAGAAACACCTTCATCCAGCTCAGGCCACCAGACACCAGAAAACTCCAGTTCGATCTCCGCTCGCTGCGCAGCGCTGGCCTTATCCAGAAATGGATACCACCAGAGGGGCGCGCGAATTTGACGCCCGTCTGCCAGTGTCACATAAACAAAAAGGGAATCGCAGACCGCTGACACAGGCCGCATCTCTTCGGTTTCAAATTCCAAAGAAGTCATTCCAGCTCTCCATCCAGCCATCACGATGTTCCGCTATCTTAGCAGAAAACTCCGCAATTTCACGGGCATTGTAACCGTGCGCATATTCCATTTCCAAGCTTTTCAGCCAGACCTTCGCAGACTTGCCGTCCTTGACGATATGCACATGGGGCGGCTCCGGTCCATCTGATGCGTAGAACCGGAATTTATAGCCATGCCAAATCAACAAGGTCGGCATGTCGTCACACCTTACCCCGTTCTAAAACCTCGACGAGGCGAAACCGCTCGCAAACCAGTTCCATATCAGGCGTAAACCCACCGTTACGGGCAAAATAGGTCTCATGCCCAATACGCCAAGCGTCCAGTGTTTGATCATCCTCGCCTTCATTATAAGCGAATTCGGCGTCAACTTCGTCAAACCGCCGGATTGTGACCTCTACCGTCTCAATCACCGCAGCTGGGTTTCTTGCACCATCCAGAACAATATAGCGACGGCCAACCACCGGAAGCGACTCGCCTTCCGGGCCGAAGTCGCGCAAAGCCCCGCATGTTGCCGTCTTCTTACCTGCAATCACCAATTTCAAGAGTGCATCCGCAAGCGCTGGCGAATCGCCAAACGCAAAGCTTACAGCGCCTTGATATTGGTCAGGCACACCACTCATACCGAAAGACCACCAAACAATGTCGGCACGTCCAGTGGGCGAAAACCGTAGTGGCTCATCCAGCGAACGTCGGCATTGAAGAAGTCGCGCAGGTCCGGCATGCCGTATTTCAGCA
>DNPN01000017.1 GCA_003501385.1 Rhizobium sp.
AGGGCGAAAAGATCGACATCATTCCATGGTCGGCTGATCCTGCTTCCTTCATCGTTAACGCCCTTCAGCCTGCTGAAGTGACCAAGGTTGTTCTGGACGAAGATGCAGAGCGTATCGAAGTGGTTGTTCCAGATGAGCAGCTGTCGCTGGCCATCGGTCGTCGCGGCCAGAACGTGCGTCTTGCTTCGCAGCTGACTGGCTGGGACATTGACATCATGACGGAAGCCGAAGAATCGGAGCGCCGCCAGAAGGAATTCAACGAGCGCACCAACCTGTTCATGGATGCTCTCGACGTGGATGAAATGGTCGGTCAGGTTCTGGCATCGGAAGGCTTTGCGCAAGTGGAAGAGCTTGCCTATGCCAATCTTGATGAAATTTCCTCGATTGATGGTTTTGACGGCGATACGGCTGAAGAAATTCAGACCCGTGCCCGTGAATACCTCGAAAAGATCGAAGCCGAGTTTGATGCCAAGCGCATTGCTCTGGGCGTGAGCGATGAGCTGCGTCAGATCACCGGCATGACCACGCAGATGATGGTGGCTCTGGGCGAAGACGGCATCAAGACCATTGAAGATTTCGCTGGCTGCGCATCAGACGATCTGGTGGGCTGGAGCGAGCGCAAGGACGGCGAGACCAAGAAGTTTGAAGGCTTGTTCTCCAAGCTGGATGTGTCGCGTCAGGAAGCTGAGCGCATGGTCATTCAGGCGCGCCTAACGGCTGGCTGGATCACCGAAGATGAAGCCGCTGCGCAAGCAGAAGCTGTCGAAGCTGACGTTGACGCCGAAGAAGACGTTGCAGACGAGGCTGAGCGGAGCGCGTGATGGCCTCCGATCAACCTTTGGAGAAGGAGCGTCCGCCCAAGCCGCAAAAAGGTGTATCGGGCAAGGATGGTCAGAATGACCGCACTTGCATTGTCACCCGGCAGGCTGGAACGCCAGAAACTTTGATCCGGTTCATAGCTACCCCAGACGGGGTTGTTGTGCCGGATTTGAAACGGGAACTGCCTGGCCGTGGATGCTGGGTGTCTGTTTCCCGCGAGGCCGTTGACAAGGCCGTGGCGAAAAAACAATTCGCCCGGGCTTTGAAGGCGGATGTCACCGTCGCTGCCGATCTCGGGGCGCAGGTTGACAGGCTGCTTGTGCAACAGGTGGCGGGAATGATGAATCTGGCGCGCAAAGCGGGCCAGTTTGTTACAGGATCGGCGAAAGTTGATCTCGCCATTCGCAGTGGCTCGGCTTTGTGTGTGTTTCACGCCACCGATGCTGCTGCTGATGGTGTTCGGAAACTGGACCAGGCCCGCAAGGCCTGGCACCTTGGAATGGAAACGGATGAGGAGATTCCCTCGTTCCGGCTCTTTTCCGAGGCGGAAATGCAAGAACTGATAGGCCAGAATGCGTTTATCCATGCTTGCGCGCTTGCAGGGCAGGCGGGTGAGGGTGTAGTGAAACGCGCAACTTTGCTTGAGACGTATCGTGGCAATTGGCCGCGTGTATCAAGCGACACTGGCCGGAAGCCACAATGACCCGGTCACCGGCGCAAGCCGGCCTCCGTGGTTTAGGACAGTATGTGAACGGCGTGGTCTGATGTTTGTCATCCGGCCTCGCTCGAAGGAACGGGAACGGAATGACCGACAACAAAGACGACAAGACACTCAGCGTAGCGGGCAAGAAGACACTCACGCTCAAGCCAACGGGCGTGACTCAAGGTACCGTGCGCCAGGATATGGGTCGTGGTCGCACCAAGGCAGTTGTGGTTGAGACGCGCAAGCGTCGCCCAACCCGTCCTGAAGACGAGCGCGCGCCGATCGCCCCGATTCAAGCAACGGTTCAAACGCCGGTTCAGGCACCAGCACAAGCTGCAACACCAACACCTGCTCAGACGCCAGCACCGGCTCCAGCGCCTGTTCAGGCAGCGGTTGCTGCTCCGGCACCTGCGCCTGTTGCACCAGCACCCGCTGCTGTTGCGGCACCCGTTGCTTCAGCTCCGGCAGCGGCACCAGCGCCAGCTCAAACCGTTGCTCCAACGGCTGCGGCACCACGGCCTCAGGCTCCTGCACAGGCTTCACGCCCAGCAGCCCCTGCACCACGTGGCCAGCCGACCAATCAATATGGGCAGAACCGTGCCCCCGGCCAGCAGCAGCGTCCGCAAGGTCACAATCAGGGTCAAAATCAGGGCCGTCCGCAAGGTGCGCAGGGTCAAGGTCGTCCCCAGCAGGGACAGCAGGGCCGTCCACAAGGCAATGGTTCCAACCAGCAGAACAACCGCCAGCCAGATCGTTCGCGCGGTCAGCAGGATCGGCCACGCGGTGCGGTGTTGCACGATCTTTCAGCCTCTGAAATGGACGCTCGCCGTCGCGCTCTGATCGAAGCGCAGGCACGTGAAGTGGAAGATGCGAAGCGTCGCGCTGAAGAAGAAGTGCGTCGTCAGGCAGAAGATGAAGCCCGCAAGATTGCGGCTGAAGCAGAAGCCATTCGCAAGGCCGAGGAAGACAAAGCTCGTGCAATTGAAGCTGCCAATGCCCCAGCACCAGCCCCCGTGGCGGAACCTGCTGCTGCACCGGCTCCAGCCCGCGCTGCCGAGCCAGCAACCCGCACAACGCCTTCGGTCACAAGAACAGCGCCTCCGACGCCTGCTCCCGGATTTGTCCGTGGTCGCAAGGCCGGTGCGGATGAAGAAGAAAATCGTCCGGCTCCACGCGGTGGCGCACCTGCCCGTGGCAAGGTGGTTCGTCCTGAAGTCGCTAAAGTTCCGGCTCGTCCGAAGACTGAGGATGAACGACGCCGTGGCAAGCTGACCGTGACCACCGCCGCTGTGGATGATGACGGTACAAGCCGTGGTCGTTCGCTGTCGGCCATGCGTCGCCGTCAGGAGAAATTCCGCCGCAGCCAGATGCAGGAAACCCGCGAAAAGATCATTCGCGAAGTCATTCTGCCAGAGACCATCACCATTCAGGAACTGTCGCAGCGTATGTCTGAACGCGCGGTCGACGTGATCAAGTACCTGATGAAGGAAGGCCAGATGATGAAGGCTGGCGACGTCATTGACGCCGATCTGGCTGAATTGATCGCCACTGAATTTGGTCATACCGTCAAGCGCGTGTCTGAATCTGACGTTGAAGAAGGTATCTTCAACGTGGCTGACGATGCCGGTGAAATGGTGCCGCGTCCGCCAGTTGTTACCATCATGGGTCACGTTGACCATGGTAAGACCTCGCTGCTCGACGCCATTCGCCAGACCAGCGTTGTGACGGGTGAAGCCGGTGGCATTACCCAGCACATCGGTGCCTATCAGGTTGAACATAACGGTCAGAAGATCACCTTCATCGACACCCCCGGCCACGCCGCCTTTACGGCCATGCGTGCTCGTGGTGCGCAGGTCACCGACATTGCCATTCTGGTGGTTGCGGCTGACGATGCCGTGATGCCGCAGACAATTGAATCGATCAGCCACGCCAAGGCTGCCAATGTTCCGATTATTGTTGCCATCAACAAGATCGACAAGCACGAAGCCAACCCTGAGAAAGTGCGTCAGCAGCTTCTCCAGTACGAAGTCTTCGTGGAATCCATGGGCGGTGAAGTGCTCGATGTTGAAGTGTCGGCCAAGGCCAAGCTGAACCTCGATAAGCTTCTGGAAGCTGTGCTGTTGCAGGCCGAAATTCTCGACCTCAAGGCCGATCCAAGCCGCACCGCAGAAGGTACGGTTGTGGAAGCCCAGCTCGATCGTGGTCGCGGTGCAGTTGCCACCGTTCTGGTTCAGAAGGGCACCTTGCGTCCCGGTCAGATTATCGTTGCGGGCGATCAGTGGGGCCGTGTTCGCGCTCTGGTCAACGACAAGGGCAATCACGTCAAGGAAGCTGGTCCTGCCATGCCGGTCGAAATTCTCGGCCTGTCGGGCACGCCGGCTGCCGGTGATCGGTTCGCGGTTGTTGAAAACGAAGCTCGCGCTCGCGAAATCTCTGAATATCGTCAGCGTCTGGCCCGTGATAAGGCCGCTGCCCGTCAGTCTGGTCAGCGCGGTTCGCTGGAACAGATGATGAGTCAGTTGCAGAACACTGGCTTCAAGGAATTCCCGCTGGTCATCAAGGGTGACGTACAGGGTTCTGTTGAAGCTATCATCGGTGCACTCGACAAGCTGGGCACAGACGAAGTTCGCGCCCGTATCGTTCACTCCGGTGCAGGTGGTATCACCGAATCCGATCTGGCACTGGCAGAAGCATCGAATGCAGCCATCATCGGCTTCAACGTGCGTGCCAATGCCCAGGCCAAACTCGCGGCTGAGCGCGCTGGCACGGAAATCCGCTATTACAACATCATCTACGATCTGGTGGATGACGTGAAGGCGGCCATGTCGGGTCTTCTGTCGCCAGAGCGTCGCGAAACCTTCCTCGGCAACGCCGAGATCCTCGAAGTGTTCAACATCACCAAGACCGGCAAGGTCGCAGGTTGCCGTGTTATCGAGGGCAAGGTCGAGCGTGGTGCGGGTGTGCGTCTGGTGCGCGACAACGTGGTTATCCACGAAGGCAAGCTCAAGACACTCAAGCGCTTCAAGGACGAAGTGTCCGACGTGCCGATGGGTCAGGAATGTGGTATGGCCTTCGAAAATTACGAAGACATCCGCGCAGGCGACACCATCGAGTGCTTCCGCGTGGAACACATCACCCGTACGCTGTAATCAGCGTTATCAATACGGAGGCCGCTTTTGGGCGGCCTCCTTTTCGAATGCGTAAAGAGTCAGCTGGTGAATATCCGCTCTTTCAACGAAAGATGAGGAGCATCAGTTATAGGGTTCGATCCCCCACGCCCGATGCGGGCAAATGAGAAACGAATATGAGCAAAGCAACAACTTCCGCGCCATCGCAGCGTATGCTGCGCGTTGGCGAACAGGTCCGCGCCGCCATTACCCAGGTTTTGCAACGGGGTGAAGTGCGCGATGACCTTCTTGAAAAAACAGTGATTTCCATTTCCGAAGTGCGGATGTCGCCGGATTTGAAGATTGCCACAGCCTTCGTGGCACCCATTGGCGTCAAGGACCATGATGCCGTGATTGCGGCCCTGAACCGCAATGCGAAATACATTCGCGGTCGTATTGGCGGTCAGCTGCGGCAGATGAAATACATGCCGGAAGTGCGTTTCCGCGATGATACCAGCTTCGACAATTACAAGAAAATCGATGAGCTGCTGCGCTCGCCCGAAGTGGCGCGCGACCTTGGCCCCGATGAAGACAAGCAAGAAGACGAATAAGAGCCGATGTCCAAACCCAGAAAACCCAAAGGCCGTCCGGTTTCCGGCTGGCTGATCCTTGATAAGCCCGTGGATTTTGGCTCGACCGAAGCGGTTGGCAAGATCAAGTGGCTGTTCAACGCCCAAAAAGCTGGCCACGCTGGCACCTTGGACCCCTTGGCGTCTGGCATGTTGCCGATTGCGCTCGGCGATGCCACCAAGACCGTGCCTTACGTGATGGATGGTCGCAAGATCTATGAATTCACCGTGACGTGGGGCGAAGAACGCTCGACAGACGATCTGGAAGGTGAAGCAACGCGGACCTCTGATCTGCGTCCTAGCGAAGCCGACATTCTGGCGCTTCTGCCCAACTACACGGGCGTGATCAATCAGACACCGCCGCAGTTCTCCGCCATTAAAATTGCCGGTGAGCGCGCCTATGACTTGGCCCGCGAAGGTGAGGTGGTTGATATTCCATCCCGTGAAGTTGAGGTTCATCGCCTCACGCTTTTAAAGGCCGAAGAAGATTGCGCCTGGTTCGAAGTCGAGTGCGGCAAGGGCACCTATGTGCGCTCGCTGGCCCGCGATTTTGGCCGTGATCTCGGCTGTTTTGGCCATATTTCCGAGCTGCGCCGCTCGTTTGTGGCACCTTTTGCCGAAGACATGATGGTGCCTTTGGAAGATTTGGTGGCCCTTGAGGCGATTGAGGATCGCGATGAGCGGCTGGCTGCCCTTGATGCCTTCCTGTTTGATACGGGCGAGGCGCTGATGTCGCTGCCGCAAATCCGCATCAGCGATGATCAGGCCCATCGTTTGCGCATGGGTAATCCGATCATCCTGCGTGGCCGCGATGCACCGGTGGCAGAGCCGGAGGCGGTGGCCTTTGCCGGTGGCAAGCTGGTGGCGATTGGTGAAATCGGCGAGGGCGAGTTCCGTCCCAAGCGTGTTTTCAACTAGAGTCTGTCAGGTTCAGATTGAACCAGACAGACTCTAAACTCTCTTGTTTTCGTTTGTCTTTTCGGGAAAATCGGGTTCCACTTTTCCCTGACAAACTCTAAGCCATGATTTGGTTTGCGAAAACCACGTCAACGTTTAAACCACTGTAGCAATGTGGGCATAGACAAGCACACATTGTTGTAGCGGAGCCAAACGATGGGCGTCAGAAATTACTTGATTGAAGGGGTTTCGTGCAGCGGTAAGACCACGGTGTGCGAAGAACTACTCCGGCGCGGGTATCATGCCGTTCATGGTGACCGCGCCTTGGCCTATCAAGGCAATCCGCAGACGGGCGAACGGCTGGAAGGTTCCTGTCACGAGCATCACATTTGGAATGTCAGCAAAGTCAAAAGCCTGATCGCGGATAAAAGCGTTGCAATGTCCTTCTTTTGCGGCGGTTCCAGGAACATTCATCATTTTATTGACCTGTTCGATGCTGTTTTCGTTTTGGATGTTGATCTCGACACCTTGAATAGTCGATTGACTGCGCGCCTAAGCGACGAATTTGGTGCAAAACCAGACGAACGAGCGCTGATTTTGCGATTGCACGCAACCAAAGAAGATACCCCGGCTGGGGTGATGATTGATGCGAATGCCCCTGTCGGGCATGTTGTTGATCAAATTCTTTCAAACTGCTCCTGTTAAATCAGGGCGCTGCCATGTGGCGCAAGTCGAAGGTAGCTTAGCAATATCAGCTCTTCCCTTGGGAGGGCAGATATTGTATAGGCACGCCAGCATCCAAACGTGTTTGCGTGCATTCATGGCCTTAGCTGGACGACATCTTGGCTAAAGGCGTCTTATTTCTCACTTCTCCGAAAGGAATAACGATGTCGATTACTGCAGAACGTAAAGCCGCCCTCATCAAGGAATACGCAACCGTTGAAGGCGACACTGGTTCGCCAGAAGTACAGGTTGCTATCCTGACCGAGCGGATCACCAATCTGACCGAACACTTCAAGGGCCACAAGAAGGATAACCATTCTCGTCGTGGTCTTTTGACACTGGTTTCGACCCGCCGTTCGCTTCTTGATTATCTCAAGAAGAAGGACGAAGGCCGTTACAGCAAGCTGATTTCCAGCCTGGGCATTCGCCGCTAAGTGTTCATCGGCGGGCTTCCCGAAAAGGAAGGCCCGCCGTTTAAATTTCTGGAGCATGAGGATGCTTCATCTGATCAGCTTTTGCGGCAAAATTGCCGATAAGCGAAAAAGGCAGCCCGGATGGGCCGGTGCTGCTGAATGTAACCGATGATCTGTCATGGGGCAGGATTGTTGGATGCTTCTGCCAAAGCGCGTTTGAAGCCTCCCGCTGTCTTGCCCGTGATGTGTCAGCAAAATGTGGTTCGTGCGTGCCCCTTGGCCTTTGGCAAAGGTGAGCGTGCCGCCGCATACGAAGGACAAGATATGTTTAATACCCATAGCGTTGAGATCGAATGGGCAGGCCGCCCGCTCAAGCTGGAAACCGGCAAGATCGCCCGTCAGGCTGATGGTGCCGTTCTGGCCACCTACGGCGAGACCGTTGTTTTGGCCACCGTTGTTTCGGCCAAGTCACCAAAGCCGGGTCAGGATTTCTTCCCGCTCACTGTCAACTATCAGGAAAAGACCTACGCAGCCGGTAAGATTCCCGGTGGCTATTTCAAGCGCGAAGGTCGTCCTAGCGAAAACGAAACCCTCGTTTCGCGTCTGATCGACCGCCCTATCCGCCCGCTGTTCCCAGAAGGCTACAAGAACGACACGCAGGTTGTTGTGACGGTTATCCAGCACGATCTGGAAAACAACCCTGACATCCTGTCGATGGTTGCTGCTTCTGCGGCGCTGACCCTGTCTGGCGTTCCTTTCATGGGCCCGGTTGGCGGCGCGCGCGTTGGCTACATCAACGGTGAATATGTTCTGAACCCACATCTGGACGAAATGGATGAATCCATCCTTGATCTGGTTGTTGCTGGCACCACCGACGCCGTTTTGATGGTGGAATCGGAAGCCAAGGAACTGAACGAAGAGATCATGCTCGGCGCTGTGATGTTTGGTCATCGTGGCTTCCAGCCTGTGATCGACGCGATCATCAAGCTGGCTGAAGTGGCTGCTAAGGAACCACGCGAATTCGAGCCTGAAGATCATTCCGAGCTGGAAGCAGAAATGCTGACGCTGGCTGAAACAGAACTGCGCGCTGCCTACAAGATCACCCAGAAGGCTGATCGTTACAACGCCGTTGATGCTGTGAAGGCCAAGGTGAAGGCACACTTCTTCCCAGAAGGTGTTGAGCCTAAGTTTACAGCCGAAGTTGTTGGCGCTGTGTTCAAGCACTTGCAGGCCAAGATTGTTCGTTGGAACATTCTCGACACCAAGAGCCGTATCGATGGCCGCGATCTGGAAACCGTTCGCCCCATCGTATCGGAAGTTGGTCTTCTGCCACGTACCCACGGTTCTGCCCTGTTTACCCGCGGCGAAACCCAGGCCATCGTTGTTGCCACACTGGGCACCGGCGAAGATGAGCAGTACGTGGACAGCCTGACCGGCATGTACAAGGAACGCTTCCTGCTGCATTACAACTTCCCTCCCTACTCGGTTGGTGAAACTGGCCGCATGGGCTCTCCGGGCCGTCGCGAAATTGGTCACGGCAAGCTGGCATGGCGCGCTATTCGCCCAATGCTGCCTTCGCCTGAGCAGTTCCCTTACACGCTGCGCGTTGTGTCCGAGATCACTGAATCCAACGGTTCGTCCTCCATGGCAACCGTGTGCGGTACTTCGCTGGCGCTGATGGATGCAGGCGTGCCTTTGGCCAAGCCAGTGGCTGGTATTGCCATGGGTCTGATCCTTGAAGGCGAGCGTTTTGCGGTTCTGTCCGACATTCTCGGCGACGAAGATCACCTCGGCGACATGGACTTCAAGGTTGCTGGTACTGCCGACGGCATCACCTCGTTGCAGATGGACATCAAGATCGCCGGTATCACCGAAGAGATCATGAAGGTTGCTCTGGCGCAGGCTCAGGGCGGTCGCAAGCACATTCTCGGCGAAATGGCCAATGCCATCACCGAGGGTCGCTCGCAGCTCGGCGAATTCGCACCACGCATCGAAGTCATGAACATTCCGGTCGATAAGATCCGTGAAGTTATCGGCTCCGGCGGCAAGGTTATCCGCGAAATCGTTGAAAAGACCGGCGCAAAGATCAACATCGAAGACGATGGCACGATCAAGATCGCTTCTTCTTCCGGCAAGGAAATTGAAGCTGCCCGCAAGTGGATTCACTCCATTGTGGCCGAGCCTGAAGTGGGCGTGGTCTATGAGGGCACCGTTGTGAAGACCGCTGATTTCGGCGCATTCGTCAACTTCTTCGGCTCGCGTGATGGCCTCGTGCATATCTCGCAGCTGGCCTCTGAGCGCGTTGCCAAGACCTCTGACGTGGTCAAGGAAGGCGACAAGGTTTGGGTCAAGCTGATGGGCTTTGATGAGCGCGGCAAGGTTCGCCTGTCCATGAAGGTTGTCGATCAGGCCACCGGCAAGGAAATCGTTGAGAAGAAAGCTGAAGGCGACGCTGCTGCTGAATAAGCGCAACTTCTTCATCTCTGAAGGCGCGGGAGACTTTCCGCGCCTTTTTTGTTACCCTGTTTGTTTCACGCAATTGCGCCAAGGAAAGCCCCTGCGCAGTCCGAGAATTGCTTTAGAGAGCCACCCATGAGCCGCGAAACCCTGAAAACCCTGTTCCACCCCTTTGTCACTGAAGCCGTTGCCCTGCCGGGTGAGGGCGAACGGTATCTGTTTCTCGGCGCAGAAGCTGGCTTTGTGAAGCCGGATGGCTTTGCCGCCGATCTGACCGTTGTTCAGGGCTTCCGCCCAGAATTCCGCCGCTTGGACGCCGCGCGCCAAAACCCCGTTCCGGTGATCGAGGGTGATGAATTTGATGGCGCGCTGGTCATGGCTGGCAAGCACAAGGGCCTGAATGAAAACCGCGTTGCCGAGGCGCTGTCGCGTGTGCGCGCCGGTGGTGTGGTCATTCTAGCAGGTTCCAAGGAAGATGGCATCCAGCCGCTGCGCAAGCAGGTGGAGCGCCTTGGCCTTGAGCCACAATCCATGCCGAAATATCATGGTATTGCCGTGTGGTTCTATGTGCCTTCTGATGTCTCTGCTGCCGTGGCCGCATTGGCCTCCAAGCCAGTGATGGTGGATGGCAAGTTTGAGACCTATCCCGGCCTGTTCTCGCACATGCACGCCGATCCCGGCTCGGAACTGTTGGCCAGCCGCTTCCCGGAGAATTTCGATGGCAATGCGGCCGATTTCGGCGCGGGCTGGGGCTATCTCTCGGTGATGCTGGCGCATAAATCGCCGCGCACCAACCGGATTGACCTGTTTGAGGCCAATTACGACGCACTGGAGCAGGCCAAGAAGAATCTGGCCAGCAATTGCTCAGGTCTGACCACACGCTTCTTCTGGCAGGATCTGGGCGCAGAGCCGACAAAAGAAAAATACGATCTGGTGATCATGAACCCACCCTTCCACGAAGGCCATGCCACTGAGCCTGCCATAGGCGAGGCGATGATCAAGACGGCAGCGGACGCTGTGCGCAGCGGTGGTGAGCTGTTGATGGTGGCAAATCGCGGTTTGGCCTATGAGCCACTGCTGGCGGCAAGCTTCCGCCAGACTGGCGAGACCTGCCGCAATGCCCGTTACAAGGTTCTCTGGGCCAAGAAGTAAAACAAAAAAGGCGCTGATGATCTCAGCGCCTTTTCTAATGTCTTTATTCCTTGCGCCTCACTCGGCGTCGGTCTTGCGCAATTCATCCAGCGCTGGCACCGAAATGATGTTGTAGCCACCATCGACGTAATGCACTTCGCCGGTCACGGCTGCCGAGAGATCGGACAGGAGATACAGCGCGGAGCCGCCAATATCATCAATGGTTGGCGTGCGGCGCAAAGGTGCGGTCTTCACATTCCAGTTCAGGATGGCGCGTGCATCGGAAATACCAGCGCCTGCCAGTGTGCGCACCGGGCCTGCCGAAATGGCGTTGACGCGAATGCCGCGTGGGCCGTAATCGGAGGCCAGATAGCGCATGGAGGATTCCAGCGCTGCCTTGGCCACACCCATCACATTGTAGTTGGGAATGACGCGCATGGAGCCGCCATAGGTCAAGGTGAGGATAGAGCCGCCATCGGTCATCAGATCAGCCGCGCGACGGGTGATTTCTGTCAGTGAGAAACAGGAGATCACCATGGTGCGGGTGAAATTTTCACGGGTGGTGTCGGCGTAAAGGCCCTTCAGTTCGTTCTTGTCAGAAAAGCCGATAGCATGGACGATAAAATCCAGCTTGCCCCAACGCTCCTTGATTGCATCAAACACAGCGTCAACCGAGGCGAGATCTTCCACATCGCAAGGCAAGAGAAAGTCGGACCCCAGCTCTGCCGCCAGCGGCTTCACCCGCTTGGCCAGCGCATCACCCTGATAGGTGAAGGCCAGCTCTGCACCGGCCTTGGAGAGTGCCTGGGAAATACCCCAAGCAATAGAATGATTGTTCGCGACACCCATGATGAGTCCGCGTTTGCCTTGCATGGAAGCGATCATGGATGTCATCCGTTGTAGCGCTGGAATACCAGCGTCGCGTTCGTTCCGCCAAACCCGAAGGAGTTGGACAGCACCGTATCAAGCTTCGCATTATCAATGCGCTTTCTGACAATCGGCACGCCATCAAATTCGGGATCAAGTTCTAAAATATGGGCGCTTTCGCCAATGAAGCCATTTTGCATCATCAGCAGCCCGTAGATGGATTCTTGCACACCAGCCGCACCCAGCGAATGGCCGGTGAGCGACTTGGTGGATTGGACATGAGGAATCTTGTCGCCAAATACGGCACGAATGGCCCCAACTTCCTTGCTGTCGCCAACCGGGGTCGAGGTGCCGTGGGTGTTGATGTAATCCACCTCACCCTTCACCGTGGCCAGTGCCTGACGCATGCAGCGAATGGCGCCTTCGCCCGACGGTGCCACCATGTCATAGCCATCGGATGTGGCACCATAGCCGGTGATTTCTGCGTAAATTTTCGCACCACGTGCCTTGGCATGTTCCAGCTCTTCCAGAACCAGAACGCCAGCGCCCCCTGCGATAACAAAGCCGTCACGGCTCACGTCATAGGCGCGCGAAGCGGTGGATGGCGTGTCGTTATACTTGGACGACATGGCACCCATGGCATCAAACAGGTTGGACATGGACCAATCGAGATCCTCATGGCCGCCTGCGAACATGATGTCCTGCTTGCCCCACTGGATC
>DNPN01000245.1 GCA_003501385.1 Rhizobium sp.
GCGTGGCGGGCGCACTATCACGGAAGACGATGCGCTGGACCATATTGCGGGATATTCCTGCTATCATGATGGCTCGGTGCGTGATTGGCAGCGGCATACACCACAGTTTACGCCGGGCAAAAATTTTCCAGCCACAGGCGGTTTTGGTCCGGCTCTGGTGACGCCTGATGAGGTGGGTGATTACACGCAATTGTCGATTACCGGCCGTTTGAATGGCAATGTCGTGCAACAGGCATCGCTCTCCGATTTGATTTTTTCAATTCCGCAGTTGATTGTTTATCTGTCTGCCTTCACCACGCTTTCTGCAGGTGACGTGATTTTGACAGGCACACCCGGTGGTGTGGGCGAAAGACGCGAACCGCCGTTGTTTATGAAAGCAGGCGATGTGTTTGAAGTGGATATTCCCGGCGTGGGCCTGTTGATCAATCCAATTGTCGCGGAAATCTAGAGTGTGCCAGGGAGACGTGGTCATAGGGTTTCCTGAAAACTCAAATTTAAACAAGAAAGCGACGAGTCTGTATGGTGAAATCTTAATTTGATAGACTAGAACTGATATCGTCACGCGCGTGTCGCGGCTTTGCATTCCGTTATGTCAAACCCGCGGCCCGTCATAAGTTATTATACATCTAAATCATAAGAAATATCAGATTTTTATTTTGAAATTCCTCGATATTTACTTAAATTTTATCTAAATTATTGTTTTTGTTGATAGGCATATTATTTACCCTAAATTATAATGGGTCTTTTTGCATTGAAAAATGTAACTTCTCATTAATAAGGTACCCCTAATGTTTGGTGATAAAGAACCTGACGGGGCCGCAGATGCTGATAACATTACAGAATACGATCTTGGAGAGGATCGCCAAGGGCGAAGCTTTGGCTGAAACTCTTGATTTCCTGTGCAGGTCCGTTGAGGTCATCGTACCGGACGTGGTTATTTCTGTGTTAACGTTGGATGATCGTGGCCGTCTCAACCATCTGGCTGGCCCCTCTATACCCAAGCACTACGCCGACGCGATTGATGGCGTGCGGATCGGTGAGGACGTTGGTTCGTGCGGTACAGCTGCGCATCGTGCTACGCCCGTTCTCGTTGACGATATTGAAACGCATCCATTTTGGGAACCGTTCAAAGACCTGGCTATGGGATTGGGTTTTCGGGCGTGTTGGTCAACGCCGATCATATCTGATGGTGCCGTTCTTGGAACATTTGCGTTTTATTTCTATAGAAAGCGCGGCCCGAGTGAATTTGAGCAAGGGATTGTGGATGCTTGCGTTTATTTGTGCGCCATTGGGCTTGATCGCGAGTTGCGCGCCAAAGAGCGCCGGCGCGTGGCATACACTGACTCCTTGACTGGCTTGCCAAATCGCAGCAGATTCAACGAAGTGGTCGCGCTTGAAGAAACCCGGAATTCGAAATGGGGTCTTCTGCTGATGGATCTCGACAATCTCAAACTGGTGAACGACACGTTCGGACATCAGGCTGGTGATGATCTTATCCAGGTGGTGGGACAACGCCTTGCGGCGATTAGCGATGGCGATAGCGCATTTCGATTGGGCGGCGATGAATTTGCCATCATCGTGCGTGGAACGGAATGCGTTGATCTCGGATTCTACGCCGGTCACGTTCTGGATAGTTTGAAGGCACCATGCTTTTGCGCAGGCCAGACGGTATATCCTTCAGGAACCATCGGTGGTGCAGTGGCGATGGCCGGAGAGACGGCTGGAAATGTGCGCCAGAACGCCGATTTTGCCCTCTATGAGGCCAAAGAACGGTGTCGTGGCCGGTTTATTGAATATTCCGGGAGCGCTTTTTCAGTCATAGAACGACGCTTCAGGGCTTTTCAACAGGTGTCCGAGGCGTTACGCGAAAACCGCATTGACGTTTATTATCAGCCGATTGTGGACTTTGAGACAGGGCAGATCGTTGGACTGGAGGCCCTATGCCGCCTCATAACACGTGGCGGAGACGTTGTGACGGCATCCGAGTTTCATTCTGTGACGAATGACGTGAAACTGGCTGCTGAATTGACAAGCCGGGTGCTGGATATTGTCGCCCGAGATGCCCGCGATTGGATAGACCGTGGCCTGTATTTTGGTCGTATCGGCCTCAACGTCTCGGCTGGAGATTTTCTTGAAGGACGTTTGACGCAAAAGGTTCTCGGCGTTTTGAACAAGGCAGGGGTGCCTGCCGACAGAATTGTCATTGAACTGACAGAATCAATCTACATCGGTCGTCACGAACAAAGCGTTGTTGGGCAAATTGCCGCGTTGCGTGAGGCCGGAATGGCCGTGGCCCTTGATGATTTCGGCACTGGGTTTGCGTCTTTGACCCATCTCCTGACGGTGCCATTGGATATTATCAAGATTGATCGGCTTTTTGTTGAGCGGATGATGAATGATAATTCCGCTGCGGTTATTGTCGAAGCGCTTGTTTCCATCTCCCGTAAATTGGGCTTTCTTGTCATTGCGGAGGGGATCGAAACCCAAGCGCAATCCGATTTCCTTGCGGGTTTGGGCTGCGCGCGAGGGCAGGGTTTCCTCTTCTCCAAAGGTATCGATCGCCATGAGATCAGTGCACTCTTGTTGCAGCAATTAAGACTGCCTGCGCCTATCGTAGCGCACGCTTTTGCTCATTGATGTGCCGTTGAAATCTCGTTACGCGCGCATGGCATTGGGTTGGAAATCGGCGAGGATGCCGCGATAGGTCTTTTGCACGGGCGTGGCATAGGCATTGGACTTGGCAGTCGAGAGACCCATAGACACCAGAGCTTCCGCCTGTTTCACGGCGGCGGCAACGCCATCAATCACAGGAACATGAAACTCTTTGCGCAGCGCATCCACCAGATCTGCCATGCCAGCGCAGCCCAGAATGATGGCTTCAGCACGATCTTCGCGCAGCGCCACATCGATCTCGCTCCTTAGTCTTTGTTTGGCGTTGGACAGGGGGTCTTCCAATGATAAAACCGCAATGTCAGCGGCGCGCACTTTGCAGCGCCCAGATGCACCGTAGCGATGAACCAGATGTTCGATGGGCAGCCGGGAGCGCTCCATTGTGGTGACAATGGTAAAACGCTGGGCAATGAAACTTGCCGCCGAAACTGCTGCTTCACATAGGCCTATCACCGGGATGTTGGCGAGAGCGCGGGCGGCATCCAGCCCGGTGTCGTCAAAACAGGCGATAATGGCGGCATCAGCACCGTCCTTCTCGCCGACGGCGATTTGCTGCAACAGGCCGGGTATTGCCATGGCTTCATCATAATAGCCTTCAATCGATTCCGGCCCCATTGTGGATGTTCTGGCCAGAATGTCGGTACCGCTTGCGACCACGCGGCGTGCGGCATCTGCCGCCGTTGCCGTCATGCTGGCGGTTGTATTTGGATTGACGAGAAGAATGCGCATGAAAAGTCCAATCATACCAAAGCTCGAAGATGCTGACGCATCCTCGCTTTGAAGGAATTTCGAATATCTCAAATGCTATCCAAGAGCTTGAGATATTCGAAAATGGAATACGACGAGTCATTGTCAATGCCTCTTCGTATCAGCCCGCGCCGCGGTTTTTGTTGAGGCGTCGGATCAGAAAAAGGGTGAAGATGATGATCAGGAACGAAAAGACGGTTGTGACCGTACCAAGCGCGTAGAGGACGGGCGTGGTGACATTGGTGGTCATGCCGTAGATTTCCAGAGGCAGGGTGTTGAAGGTGCCTGCGGTCATCAATGTTCGGGCAAATTCATCATAGGACAGGGAAAAGCCGAACAGACCAACGCCAATCAGGCTTGGGGCAATCATGGGCAACAGCACATAGCGAAAGGTCTGCCATGCCGATGCGCCGAGATCGCGCGCGGCCTCTTCGTATGCAGGGGAAAAGCGGTTGAACACCGCAAACATGATCAACACGCCAAAAGGCAAGGTCCATGTCAGATGTGCGCCAAAAGCGGATGAATACCAGCTGGGCTGCAAGCCAATTTGTTGGAACACCACACCAATGCCCAGCGAGATGATGATGGATGGTACCACAAGGCTGGCCACGGCAAGGTAAAACAGGGCGGTGGAGCCGACAAAGTTTCGACGAAACGCGAGGCCTGCCAACAGCGATATGATGACCGTGACCACCATGACCATCAAACCGAGGATCAGCGAGCGGGTGAATGCGCCGCCAAAGTCACCCACGGCTTGTGTCTCAAACAGATTGGCAAACCAATGTAGCGACAGGCCGTTGAGCGGAAAGGTCAGGCCGCCGTTTTCTCCCTGAAAGGACAGCACAACAATGGCTGACAATGGCCCATAGAGAAACAGCACAAAAAGGCTGAAGAATGCGGCAAGCAGATAGAATTCGCGGCTACGTTTTTCTCCACCCATGGCTCAAAGCTCCTTCCGAATATCAACAATGCGCAAAATGCCTGCCACCATCAGCAGCACGAGGATCAGCAGCACCACGGCATTGGCCGCAGCTGCCGGATATTGCAGCAGTGACATCTGGTTTTTCATGATCAGCGCCACTGAGGCACTTTGACCGCCCGACATGACCTGCACTGTAGAAAAATCGGCCATCACCAGCGTGACCACAAAAATCGTCCCAATCGCCATGCCCGGCTTGGCCAGCGGCAAAATAACATTGGTGAGGATTTGCCAGCTCGATGCCCCCGCATCGCGGGCCGCTTCCACCAGCGCTTTATCAATGCGCATCAGCGTGTTGAAGATCGGCGTGACCATAAACAGTGTGTAGAGATGCACCATGGCGAGAATGACCGCAAAGTCGGAATACAATAACCATTCAATCGGTTGCGGCAAAATTCCTGCGCCCACCAGGGCTTGATTGATCAAGCCATTTCTTCCCAGAACCGGAATCCAAGAAATCATTCGAATCACATTTGAGGTCAAAAACGGCACCGTACACACCAAAAACAGCATGCTCTGCATGGCAGCAGTGCGGATGTGAAAGGCAAGAAAATAAGCCACCCAAAAGCCGACGAATAGCGTTATGGCCCAGACGATAAGGGCAAATTTTAATGTGTTGAGATAGGTTTTCCACGTCACCCAGGAGCCGAGTGTTTCCGTGTAATTGAAGGTGACAAAGCCGGGGTACATCTGGGCAAAGTCATAATCCCAAAAGCTCACCACCGCGATCATCAAAATCGGAAGCAACAGGAAACAACCAAGGATGAGAGCCAGAGGTGCGGCCTGCAAATAGGCTGGCAGCCATGCAGGCAAAACCAATCTACGTTTGGGCTTTGGTTCGCCAACACCGATAAACCGCACAGTTGCCATTGTTTCATCCCCTTATCGCGTGAGAAGCGCCCCCGCCCGAAGGCGGGGGCCATGTCAGATCAGGCAGCCATGAACTCGTTCCAGCGACGCACCATATAGCGGTCTTCGTCCATCACCGAGTTCCAGCAAGCAACCTTGCCCATGCGTTCCTCAAAAGCACCGCCATCACGCACGGCTCCCGCCTTCTCCATAATCTTGCCTTCAGGCGAGAGAATATCGCCTTGCGCTGGCTTGCCTTCGATCCAGTAACCCCATTCGTCAGCGGTCATGAAGTTCTTGGCGGTGTCCATGCAGGCCGAATAATAGCCCTGACGGTTGAGATAACCGCCAACCCAGCCGGATGTGTACCAGTTGATGTATTCATAGGCCGCATCAAGCTGTGCACCCTTGAGGTGCGAGGCCAGACCAAGGCCGCCGCCCCATGCGCGGTAGCCTTCCTTGAGCGGCTGAAATTTGCAGGCAATGCCCTTGGAGCGCACGGCCGCAACGGCTGGTGACCACATGGATTGAATGACAACTTCACCAGATGCCATCAGGTTGACGCTTTCATCAAAGCTCTTCCAGAAGGCGCGGAACTGTCCATCATGCTTGGCCTTGATCATGTAATCGATGGTCTTGTCGATTTCGGCTTTGGTCATATTGCCCTTGTCGGCATATTTGATCTTGCCCATGGCTTCCATGATCATCGCCGCATCCATGATGCCGATTGATGGAATATTGAGAATAGCAGTTTTGCCCTTGAAGGCCGGGTCCATGATATCGGCCCAACTGGTGATCTCACGACCAACCAGATCGGGGCGAATGCCGAGCGTATCGGCATTGTAAATGGTCGGAACCATCGTCATCCATTGGGTCGGCTCCTTGGCGAAGGTCTTTGCGCCGGGTTTTTCAACAAAACCAACGGTGTGTGGCGCGGTGCCCTGGGCGATAACACTGTCTGCCTTCAGTTTGCCAGTGATGAACAGCGGGACGATCTTGTCGTAATATTTCAGCTTCTTGACGTCCATTGGCTGCAACACGCCAGCCGGGAAAACCTTCTTGGCAATCCAGTATTCAATGTCGGCAATGTCGTAGGAATTCGGCTGGGTCACGGCACGTTGGGCTGCGGCGTCCGAGTCGGTTGCGGTCATTTCCAAAGTGATGCCGAGGTCTGCCTTGCACTTTTCAGCAATGGCATTGATGTTGGAAACACCCGTACCAAACTGACGAAGGGTGATCTTCGTCTGCGCCCAGATGGTGGGGAAGCCGGTGATGACGCCCGATCCGGCGGCCAGACCCGCAGCGGTGGCACCGGTCTTGAGCAATGAGCGACGGCTAATACCCGCCTTCGTCTGTTTTTTATCAGTCATGGAATTCTCCTCTGGTTTGGTTTTTTGTTTCAGTGTGTTGATTTGCCCAGAACAATGGCATCTGCACTGTTCCAGCATAGGGAAACGGCCTCTCCGACCTTCACCGGATTGGCGAAATAGGCGGCATCGGTCAAAATCGCCGTGAAGTCTTCGACACCAGCCCCGCTAAGCGTTAATTTTACCGATGCGCCCCTATATTCGACATTGGTGACGGAACCAGTAAAGCCAAGGCCGGGCGTATCGCTGTGGCCAATACGCACCCGATCCGTGCGGATGGCGATATCGACTTGCTCGCCTTCCGCAGCGGTGCCTGTGGCGATAAAATCGGCACCGGCTGCGACGGTCATAGCAATGCTCGCATCCGATTTAGAGATCGTGCGGCCAGAGATGACATTGTGATCGCCCATAAAGCGCGCCACGAAAGCCGTTGCAGGCTGCTCGAAAATTGTGCGTGGCGGAGCGGCCTGCTCTATCTTGCCATTGTTCATCACCACAATCAGGTCCGCCAGCGCCATGGCCTCTTCCTGGCTGTGGGTGACGTGGACGAAGGTGATGCCCAGCGATGTTTGCAGCTTTTTCAACTCGGCGCGCATGCGAATCTTCAAGAAAGGATCAAGCGCGGACAGCGGTTCGTCCAGCAGCAAGGCCTCAGGATCGGTGATCAAGGCCCGCGCCAGCGCCACACGCTGTTGCTGTCCACCCGAGAGTTGGGCGGGTTTACGTTCGGCATAAGCCTCCAGCTGCATCAAGGCCAGCATTTCCAACGCTTTTGCGCGTCGGGTTGCTTTATCAATGCCTTTCATTTTCAAGCTGAAGGCAACGTTGTCCACCAGATCGAGATGGGGAAACAGCGCGTAAGATTGAAACATCATTGCCGTACCCCGGCTTGCGGGTGGCAAATCGGTAATATTGGTATTACCCAGCAGAATCTCGCCGCTGCTGACGCTTTCGTGGCCTGCTATCATTCGCAAGGTTGATGTCTTGCCGCAGCCGGAGGGGCCGAGCAGACAGCAATAGGTGCCAGCGGTGATTTTCAGGCTGATGGTATCGACAGCAGTGGCGTTGCCGTAAATCTTCGAGACGGCGGCGATGTCGATGGCGGCGGCTTTTTTCATATGCTGATCCCCTGTGACCGTATAGGGATATGCATCTGCCGTGCCAGTTTTGTGTTGCTCTTGTAACCTATTGTTAAATATTGTGGTTTTTTGCGTGCATTCGGTATGGCGATTGTTGGCGTGGTTTGATGCGCAAAATATTGGCGATTGTTTCGGCTGATTGGCAAAATTGTATGCAATTTTAATGGAGACTGTCAGCAATTGATCCGTTGTGGAATTTAAGCGCTGGTGTAAGATATTTTTTGCCAAAATGGATATTGTGATGACGATAGAAGATAAAATCAGTTTCTCCGACACAAATTTGGAGGATCGCGCGCTTTCCATCCGCGAATCTCTGCGGAATGCCATTATTGATCGACGTTTGACGCCGGGAACGAAGTTATCTGAAGCGGAAGTGGGGCTGCTGTTTGATGTCAGCCGCACGGTTGTGCGCAGTGCATTGCAGATGCTTGCCTTCGAGGGGCTGATAAAGACAGAACGAAATAGGGGTGCTTTTGTATCCAATCCGTCCCCGGATGAGGCGCGGCATGTCTTTGCATCGCGCCGTTTGATCGAGCCAGGCATTATGGCGGCAGCGGTGGAGCGGCTGACCGATGACGATTTGCGGGCATTTCGTCGACAATTGGAAGAAGAGACGCTCTATTTGCAACAGCGCGGACCTCTGGCACGGCGGGCTGAAATCAAGGCATCGGGTGATTTTCATTTGCTGCTGGCAAAAGTGGCAGGTAATGCCATCCTGCAAAAGTTCATGGATGAACTTGTGGCGCGCTCCTCGCTGGTCATTGCGCTTTACGGTGGTTCCGGCGTTTCCAGCTGTGGCCACAATGAACATGAAGAGATTTTGCAAGCCATGGCGCGACGTGATGCTGGGCGCGCCTGTGATTTGATGTTACACCATATTGATCATATCGAGGCTGATCTTGATTTGCGCGTGCGCGATGGACTGGCTTTAAAAGACGCACTCGGGTTATGAGAGATACTGTTGGGTTGCAATTTTGAAACATTCCGCCAAAAACGATTAATGGCGGGGTGATTGGGCATTTATTGTTTTGAGATAATGGACTCGTTTTTTTCTTCGCGCGGGTAGGGCAATTTCGCCAGCCGCGCGTGAAACGGGAGTATATTGATGACCGAATTGCGAAAAGCTCGGAGGTCGAGAACGTTTAAAGCAGCGTCGATCGTGCTCAACAACGGCCACTCGACATTGAGTTGTACAATTAAGAATATTTCCGAAGCGGGGGCTAAACTGGTTGCCGAAAATTTTCTCGGCATGCCGGATGAATTTGACCTAGCGATGAGTGACGGCAGCAGGCGGCGTTGTATTGTGCGCTGGCGTAAGCTGAACGAAATGGGTGTTGAGTTTATCTGAATCCTCGCTGCAAAGGTTTTTGCTGCGCTGTGGCTGTTCTAACCGCGATTTGAGCGCTATCTCCTAAGCCGTGATACGCAATCGAACCGGATGACATTGATGGTACTGCTGCTGGAAAGCGTAAAAAAGACCTATGCAACGTCGGAAGGGCCGCTCGAGGTGCTGAAGGGCGTCAGCCTTCAGCTTGGGGGTGGTGAAACCATGGCCCTCACAGGCGAGTCCGGGAGCGGCAAGAGCACATTGTTGCATGTGGCGGGCGGTCTCGACGGTGTGGATTCGGGTGAAGTTTCCGTGGATGGCCGAAAAGTATCAGGCCTTGATGATGCAGGGCGCGCCACGCTTCGCCGCAGCAGTGTTGGCCTGATTTTTCAGCAATTCAACCTGATTCCGTCTCTCGATGTGGGGCATAATCTCAGCTTTCACGCCCGCCTCGCGGACCGGTATGATTCGAGCTGGCAGCACGAACTAACGGAGCGTCTGGGCCTTTCATCGCTTCTCACGCGTTACCCGGAGCAATTGTCGGGTGGGCAGCAACAACGGGTGGCGATTGGGCGCACTCTTGCTGTGCGGCCAAAGCTGGTTTTGGCGGATGAGCCAACCGGCAATCTGGATGAAGCAACGGGCGATGCCGTGATGGCACTGATGTTGTCGCTGGTGCGTGCTACCGGAGCCGCGCTGTTGATGGTCACCCATTCCCCGCGGCTGGCTTTGATGCTGGACAGGCAGGTGCATCTGCACGCCGGGCGGATTGCCTGATGTATCGCACCGCCTTTTCCGCTTTGCTGTCTCACTGGCGCAGAAAGCCGATGCAACTCGCCATGCTGTTGCTCGGACTGTCTCTGGCAACAGCCCTTTGGTCTGGCGTGCAGGCCATCAATGCCGAGGCCCGCGCGTCTTATGCTCGCGCGGCATCCCTGTTGGGGCAAAACCGGCTGTTTGAGATCATCACCCGTGAAGGCACGTCGATTCCCTTGCAAACCTATGTTGCCATGCGTCGTACTGGTTATCGGGTGTCGCCGGTGTTGGAAGGAGATCTGCGCGTCGGGTCATTGCGGCTTCGGTTGATCGGTATTGACCCTCTGAGCTTGCCCAAAACAGCGCAGCCGGTTGCGTTGCGTAGCAATGATGATGTGTCCCGTTTTTTGATGGCACCGGGTGAATGGGTGGTATCACAAGCCACCGCCGATGCCCTGCGCGACCAAAAAACGCCGCCGTTGATGGTGGTGCAGGATGTTCCCTTTGGCACAGTGTTTACCGATATTGGCCAGGCTGAACAGCAATTGGGGCAGAAAGGGCAGATCAGCCGCCTGATCGTTTTGCCAGAGCAGACCATTCAGCAAGACGCATTGGCGCGGTTTTCGCCAGATTTGCGGCTGAAAGCGCCCGATGGGCAGGGTGACCTGGCCCGTCTGACCGACAGTTTCCACCTCAACCTCACGGCATTTGGGCTTTTGTCCTTCGTGGTGGGTCTGTTCATTGTGTATGCAGCGGTGCGTCTGGCCTTTGAGCAACGACGTGCGACATTTCGTACCCTGCGCTCACTCGGCTTGTCGGCGCGGGCGTTGATGCTGTTGCTGTTCATGGAATTGCTGGTGTTTGCCTTGCTGGCGGGGGTGGCGGGTGTCGCTTTGGGCTATCTTGTCGCGTCGGTCCTGTTGCCCGATGTGGCCGTAACCCTGCGTGGACTCTATGGCGCGGATATTCCCGGCACATTGGCTTTTCGCCCGCAATGGTGGGCAACGGGCATTGTCATTGCCGTTTTAGGCACGCTGGCGTCTGCTGGCCAAAGCCTTTGGCAGGTGTGGCGCATGCCGCTTTTGGCGGCGGCGCGGCCAAGAGCCTGGGCTTTGGCAACGGAACGCGCCTGGCGGTTTCAATCAGCGGGTTCTGCGGCTTTGTTTGCGGCCACATGGGTGCTGGTGCAGGTTGGCGATGGTCTGGTGGCGGGCTTTGCCACGCTCGGAACATTGCTTTTGGCATCCGCGCTGGCGCTTCCGGTGATTCTGGTACCCTTGCTGAAAATTCTCCAATCCGCTGCAAAAAAGCCTGAAATGCAATGGTTTTTTGCCGATACCCGCCAGCAATTGCCGGGCCTGTCGCTGGCACTGATGGCCCTGTTGCTGGCGCTGGCCACCAACGTGGGCGTTGGCACGATGGTGTCGAGTTTTCGGCTCACCTTTATCGGCTGGCTGGATCAGCGTTTGGCGGTTGAGCTTTATGTGACCGCCACCAATGATGCGGAATCGCAACGCCTGCAAACGTGGCTTGCACCTAAGGTGGATGCCGTGTTGCCGATCTGGAGCGCGCAAGCACGGCTGTTTGGCAAGCCGGTTGATATTCACGGCGTGATCGATGATGTCTCCTATCGCCAGCATTGGCCCATCATTGCGCAAGTGCCGGGTGTTTGGGATCAATTGGCAAACGGGCAGGGCGTGTTGATCAATGAGCAAATGATGCTCAAAGAACATCTGCATCCCGGTGATCCGATCACCTTGCCGGGGGATTGGCAGACCCGCATTGTCGGTGTCTATTCCGATTACGGTAATCCGAGTGGTGAGGTCATCATTGCCCAGAGTGAGTTGGTGCGCCGTTTTTCTGACCTGTCGCGTTTGCGCTTTGGCGTGCGTGTCGCGCCAGAGAAAGTCAGCGCGCTCAGGCAATCCTTGATGACAGAGTTTGGTCTGCCCGCGCGCAACGTGGTGGATCAGGCAGAAATCAAAAGGCGGTCACTGGAGATTTTCGAAAAAACCTTTGCCGTTACGGCAGCCTTGAACGTGTTGACGTTGGGTGTCGCTGGCATCGCTATGTTTGCCAGCTTGATGACCCTATCAGGCATGCGTATTGCCCAGATTGCGCCGATTTGGGCCATGGGTGTGACGCGCGGAAACATCATCCTGCTGGAACTGTGCCGCACTTTGGGGCTGGCCTTGTTGACCATGCTCGCGGCTTTGCCCACCGGGCTGGCACTGGCGTGGGTTTTGCTGGCGGTGGTCAATGTTGAGGCTTTTGGCTGGCGGTTGCCCATGCATGTTTTCCCGGCGCAATGGCTTTCTCTTGCAGGGCTGGCAATGGTTGCGGCGTTTTTTGCGGCGCTTTTGCCGCTGTTGACGATCGCGAAGCTGAAACCTGCCGATTTGTTGAAGGTGTTCGCCAATGAACGATAGTGTAAAGCGTCTGGTCTGGCTGGTTATTGTGTCGCTGGTAGGCTGTAACCTCTCGATGGCGCAGGGCTACGCGGGTTTGGGGTCCGCAGCTGGTCAGGGTTTTACTATGCCTCAACGCGGGCACGCGCTTTCTTTTCCGCGCGACCATGGCTCTCACGACGATTTTAGAATCGAATGGTGGTACGTCACAGCCAATCTCAAAGGTGCCGATGGCAAGGACTACGGGGTGCAATGGACACTGTTCCGCTCTGCTCAAGCCCCCGGCGACACATCGGGCTGGAGTAGTCCACAAATCTGGATGGCTCATGCTGCTGTGACAACAGCCGATCACCACTATGTTGCGGAGAAATTCGCGCGGGGTGGAATCGGTCAAGCAGGGGTAACAGTCTCGCCTTTTGCTGCGTGGATTGACGATTGGGCGATGACAGGCCTGCCGACCAGCGGTGATAGCCTCTCCAGCCTCAGTCTTAAGGCGGCAGGGGATGATTTTGGTTTTGACCTTACCTTGAGCGCCTCTGGCCCTTTGGTGTTACAGGGCGAGAACGGCTATTCCGTCAAATCTGCCGCCGGGCAGGCGAGCTACTATTACTCCCGGCCATTTTACACCGTGCAGGGCAGGTTGCATTTGCCAGCAGGCGATGTGCCTGTGAGTGGTAAAGCATGGGCGGATCGCGAATGGTCTTCTCAACCTTTGGCCGCCGATCAAAAAGGGTGGGATTGGTTTTCGCTTCATTTTGATGGAGGGGCCAAGCTGATGGGCTATCACTTGCGTGGCAAAGACAGCGATTACACCGTTGCGACCTGGGTCAACCCCGATGGCACCACGCAACTGCTAAAACCAGGTGCATTGAAGCTCACGCCGCTGAAACATGTGACTGTTGCCGGGCGGGACATGCCGGTGGAATGGCGTCTGGAGTTGCCAGAAAAAGGGCTTGATATTGCCACCCAGCCTTTGAATACCCAAAGCTGGATGGCTGTTGCCTTTCCCTACTGGGAGGGGCCAATTCGCTTTTCCGGTAGCGCGAGCGGCGTTGGTTATCTGGAGATGACCGGCTACTGAGCCCACCTGCGGCAAGGGTTAGCCGGTGGTGGCTATGGTATCACTGTCCGCTCCATGGGGTGAGCGCTTTGATTTTTTCAGCGCGCTGCTCGTCTGGAGAGAGCTTGTAATTGCTGTTAAATGGGGCGCTTTCAAACGAGCCATACATGGGATTGGCAAGCGCAATCCAGTCATGGCCCCAATGGGCCGCATCTGCCTCAAATTCCTTTTGGCGTTCTGCCAGTGTGCCGTTGAACTTATCGGTAAAGTCACCGAAATTGTCACCAAACATCAACACAACACGATAGTTTTTGGCGATATGGGCAAAGCGTGTGCTTTTGGCAGAGGTCCAGTCCGGTTGCTCTTTCTTGGCAAGGAAGGTCTCGACCTTGTCATCGAAGGGAAAACCCATGGCCTTCATTTCTTCAATGGTTGCGGGCTTTTCTTCGCTGACACGATTGGTGACATAAAAGACTTTAACGCCTTTCGATGCGGCATATTGGGTGAAGTCCACGGCACCGGGAATGGCAACATCCTTTTTGGCTTTGACATAATCCGTCCAGCTCTTGGGTGAGAAGCTGGTGCCAGCAGCAACATTCCATGCTTCATAGGCGGTTGTGTTGAGCACCGTATCATCCACATCGAGGACGACGGCAGGTGGAAGATCCTGATAGCCGGTTTTCTGGTCTGGCAAGGCGGTCCAGTTTTTGTCGGTCAGGGCCTGATCCAGGCGCAATTTGCCCAACATATAGGCACCAATCGTGGTGGCCTGGAATTCCACCGAGGTCTGATGCCACAGAACTGCATTCAGATTGTCATTTTGCGCAACGGTCGCATCGGCGGCGAAAGTGCTGGTTTGGCAAAGCAGGCATGCGATTGCCGCAAGAGCACTGAGCGTGAGGTGTGTTTTTGTCATTATCAAGCCTTTGTTTTGGTGGCGTTCCCCACATCTTCTGTGCGGTATGAGTCTCGATGCTTGTTTTTTGCCTGCGTCGCGTCAAGGGCGCACAAAATATCTTCAGTCAATTTTGGGTTACTGTTTTTGACAGGAGGCGACATCAACTGTCGGAACAGGATATGGCACGCGGTTTGCGTAATGTTATTTGTCTTAGGTAGCAGCGAATCTGCCATGATAATGTGGTAAAGACGAGCGATAGCAATGCCGGGGCTGGATCGGTCTTATTGGATCCATTGCAATTGGCAGGGGAGTGAAAATGGCATCCTATTCAATCATCCTTGGGCGTGAAAGGCATGGCTTCGATGATTTAAAAAGTCTGATGGCTTGCGCCTCGCCACAAAAGTCGGGTGATCAATTGGCCGGAATTGCCGCTACCAGCAATGAGCGGCGCGTGGCAGCGCGCTATCTTCTGGCTGATCTGCCGTTGAAGACATTTCTGCAAGAAGCGCTGGTCCCCTATGAAGACGATGAAGTCACGCGGCTGATCATCGATGGCCATGATGCATCGGCGTTTGCGCCAGTCTCTCATATGACGGTCGGACAGTTTCGGGATTGGCTCTTATCCTATGAAGCCACCACAGAGGTTTTGGCGGCACTCGCGCCGGGGTTGACACCCGAAATGGTCGCGGCCGTCTCAAAACTGATGCGCAACCATGACCTGATCACCGTTGCGGCAAAATGCAGTGTGATCACCGCCTTTCGCTCCACTATTGGCCTGCCGGGGCACCTTTCCAGTCGCCTTCAGCCCAATCACCCCACGGATGATCCGGAAGGTGTGGCGGGATCGACCTTGGATGGCTTGCTCTATGGTGTTGGCGATGCGGTGATTGGCATCAATCCCGCCACCGATAATCTCGAGGCCTGCGTGCGTCTGATGCATCTGTTTGATCGGCTGCGAGAACGATTTGAAATTCCGACGCAATCCTGCGTGCTCACCCATGTTACCACCTCCATTCAGGCCATTGAGGCCGGGGCACCGCTGGATCTGGTGTTTCAGTCTGTGGCCGGAACGCAAGCCGCCAATCAGGGCTTCGGTGTTGATCTGGCTGTGTTGCGCGAGGGATATCAGGCGGCACTGTCGCTGAAACGTGGCACGGTTGGCGATAATGTGATGTATCTGGAAACCGGGCAGGGCAGTGCTTTGTCGGCAGATGCCCATCATGGCGTGGATCAGCAGACGCTGGAAGCACGCGCCTATGCCGTGGCGCGAGAGGTCAAGCCGCTTTTGGTCAATACGGTGGTTGGGTTTATTGGGCCTGAATATCTGTATGATGCCAAACAAATCATTCGAGCTGGTCTGGAAGATCATTTCTGTGGCAAATTGCTGGGCGTGCCGATGGGCGTTGATGTGTGCTACACCAACCACGCCGAGGCCGATCAGGATGACATGGACAATCTGATGGTGCTTTTGTCAGTGGCAGGCGTCAATTTTCTGATCGCGGTTCCCGGCGCGGACGATGTGATGCTGAATTACCAGAGCCTGTCCTACCACGATATTGTCGGCTTGCGGCACCAGTTCAATCGCCCTCCCGCACCAGAATTTGAGGCATGGCTGAAGCGGATGGGTCTGATTGACCGGCTGGGGCGGCTTGCTCCACCGCAACAATCCAATGCTTTTGCCCGCAATCTTTTATCCTATAAGGCTCAAGCATGAGCAACGCTGTCGATTTTGATCCTTTCGCCCACTTTCGCAACGCCACCCGCGCACGCATCGGCATTGGCCGCACCGGTGATGCGATGACAACCCAGGCGGTGCTTGAATTTCAACTCGCTCACGCCAGAGCGCGTGATGCCGTGCATGGCGAGGTTGATTTTACGGTTTTGGCGCAAGAGCTTGCGCCGGTCGCAACTCTTCTTGTGCGCTCGCTCGTAAAAGACCGGGCAACCTATCTGACGCGGCCCGATCTGGGGCGCCGTCCCGATCCCGCTGATTTGCCCACAGGTGCAGATCAATATGATATTGCCTTTGTCATTGCCGATGGTCTTTCAGCGGCGGCTGTGCAGAGGCATGCTGCTTCGGTTTGCAAGGCGACAATGCGCCGATTGGGAGGGTTTTCCATCGCGCCGGTGATTTTCGGGCAGCAGGCCCGCGTTGCATTTGGTGATGAGGCGGCGGCGGCCTTTCGGGCGCAGGTGGCGATCGTGCTGGTGGGAGAGCGTCCGGGTTTGAGTGTACCAGATAGCCTGGGGGCGTATATCACATTTGGCCCGAAACTTGGTCGGCGCGACAGCGAACGCAATTGTATTTCAAATATTCACGATGATGGCCTGAATTACGAGCTTGCGGCGGAAAAGATCGCTTGGCTGACGAAAGAGTCACTGCGCTTGCAGCTCTCGGGTGTTGACCTTAAGGAAAATGCCTGCGAGCCCAGGCACCTTGCATAAATATAACATTAGGAATTTCAATATGACTATCGCCTCGATAGGCTTATATGTGAGGCTGTCGATTGACATTTCATGTCTGCTGAATTACGACTGACGAAATAATAAATTCGTCAGTCGTAAGGTGCCTGAGTGGTGACGCAAGCCGAAATCTCCGTTGAAACGACAAGGCAAGACAATGTGGAGCGCATTCTCGATAGCGCAGAGCGCCTGTTCCGGCATTATGGTTATACCAAAACCAATGTTGCTGACATTGCGCGCGACCTGGGCATGTCACCGGCCAATATTTATCGCTTCTTTCCGTCCAAGGTAGCAATTCATCAGGCGATCGCCGAAAGAATGCTCAATGTCATGTATGTGGCGCTGCTGACGATTTCCAAAGTCGACATGTCCGCGTGTGATCGGCTCAGGCAATATGCGGAGTCCAACTATCAATTTACGATCGATATGATGACCTCGGAAAAAAAGGTCCATGAAATGGTGATTGTTGCGTTGGAGCAGCACTGGCCGGTTGTTGAGCACCATATGGATCGTGTGCAAGCTGTTCTTCAAATGGTTATTCGACAAGGTATCGATGCCGGGGAGTTTCCGGAACAGGATGAAGTGGTGGCAGCTCGTTGTTTTTGTGCGTGCCTTGCCCAAACGAGTCACCCCGTATTGGTCGCGCAATTTTCAGGTGATAGTCGCGCGCCGACTATTCAGCAATTGGTTCAGTTCGGCATTAATGGTTTGAAGTGCGGACGTTAGACAAGGCAGCTTGAAGGAGCATGTCGTCATTGGGGGAATATTGTCGTGGTTAGTCGCACCGTTGTTTTCGCGTTCCTGAGTCTTATTGTTGTTGTTGCAACTGCTGGATGTTCGCAAGAGAAAAAGGCGGAAACACCGGAGCCGAGCCGACCTGTGAAAACGGTACGGGTTGCTGCTGCTGAAGTAGGCCGAATGCTCAGCTATTCCGGCTCCGTGAAGGCGCGTTACGACGTCAGCATGGCGTTCAGGATCGGCGGCAAGATTGTCGAAAGAAAAGTCGATATTGGCCAGCACGTCGGCGTTGGTGATTTGCTGGCGCGCATCGACAAGGCGGATTATGAACTGGCTGTTTCCAAGGCGGAAGCTGATCTTGATTCTGCCAGTCGTCAAGTTGATACTTACGCGGTCAATCAAAGGCGTGCGCAAGCGCTTTTTGATCAGAAAGTCGTCTCGAAATCCGAACTGGATCAGCGCAATCTTGCCTATGATCAAGCCGTTGCTGCCCGCAAGGCCGCCGTGACTGCCGTTGATCAGGCTAAAAACCAGCTCTCCTACACCGATCTTTTCTCGACTGCGGCCGGTATTGTGACGCAGGTGAGCAGTGAGCAAGGGCAGGTGATTAGCGCCGGAGCACCAGTTGTCACCATCTCTCTGGATGGTGAGAAGGAGGTGGTGATTGCCGTGCCGGAGACAGACATTGGTCAGTTCAAGGTGGGTAAAATTGTCAAGGCGACGTTTTGGGCGCTTCATGATCTGACGTTGGAAGGCAAGGTGCGCGAAGTGGCGGGCAGCGCCAATGCGCAGTCGCGAACGTTTAATGTTCGGGTCAGTTTGCCGCAAGATGACAGCATTTTGCTGGGCATGACCGCGACAATCGAGGCAAAGGGTGAAGATGCCCGGCCCGGCTTTGATTTACCTCTCTCGGCTTTGGCCAAGGTGGATGGTCAAACGGTTGTGTGGGTGGTTGATCCCTCCTCGCGCGAGGTGACAATGCGCCCTGTGAAGGTTGGTGCATTTTCGGCCTCGGGGCTTTATGTGCTGGATGGTGTGCGTGAGGGAGATTTGGTTGTGGCTGCGGGAACGCAGTTTATGGCTAAGGGCATGAAAGTGGCTGTTCTGGAGGATAACAACCAGACCTCGGCTAAAAACGGCGGGTAGGAGATTTCCATGGCTGGTTCTACGGGTAGTAAAACCCGTTTCAATCTCTCCAGATGGTCCATTGCCCATCCCAGCATTGGTCGCTTTCTGTTGGGGCTGATCGTTGTTGCGGGTATTCTAGGTCTGGCCAATATGGGTCAGAAGGAGGACCCGGATTTCACCTTCCGCACCATGGTCATTCAGACGGCCTGGCTGGGCGCGTCTTTGCGGGACATGCAGGATCAGGTGGTCAACAAGATTGAGCGCAAGTTGCAGGAGGTTCCGCATCTCGATTTTGTCAAATCCTATACGCGGGCAGGGAGTGCGGTCACTACGATCAACATCAAGGGGGATACCACAGCCGCAGAGGTGAAGGATGCCTTCTATCAGGTGCGGAAGAAAACCGGAGACATCAGCAATTCGCTGCCATCCGGTGTGATGGGGCCTTATTTCAACGACGAATTTGGCGATACGTTCATCACCATGCATGCCATATGGGGTGATGGCTTCAGTTTCAAAGAGCTAAAGGACTTTGCTATCAAGGCCCGCGATATTCTTCTGTCCGTGCCTGGCGTGGAAAAAGCGACCATTCTAGGCGATCAGTCCCAGCGCATTTACATCGATATTTCATCAAAATCTCTGGCCGAGCGGGCTCTGACTGTCAACGACATAGCATCGGCACTGACAGGGCAAAACAATGTCGATTCCGCAGGCTCTGTGCAGACGTCGGATCGCTCTGTGCGGGTCAGTGTTCAGGGTGATGTCCTGTCTGTGGAGGATATTCGGAACTTACGGCTGAAAGCCGGATCAGAAGTGGTCAGGCTTGGCGATATTGCCGCCGTCACGGCGGCTTATGAAGAGCCATATCAGCGTAAATTCCGCTTTGATGGCCATGACAGCGTACAAATTGGTGTGGTGATGGCTCCAGGATTCAAGGTCACGGATGTGGGCAAGAGTATCGAAGAGGCCTATGCATCCTTCACCAAAACGCTGCCACTTGGCGTGTCCGTCAGCCAGATCTCCAATCAGCCGGAAGTGGTCACAGAGGCTGTCGGTGAATTCAGTCAGGCATTGATGGAAGCCTTGGTGATCGTTTTGGTCGTGTCTTTGCTATCCATCGGCTGGCGTCCCGGGATTGTTATTGCTCTGACGATACCGCTCGTTCTCGCCGCAACCTTTGCCATCATGTATCAGTTTGGCATTGAGTTGCAGCGCATTTCACTGGGCGCGCTGATTATTGCGCTCGGTCTGCTTGTCGATGACGCAATGATCGTTGTGGAGCAGATGGAAAGAAAGCTGGAGGAAGGGCTTGAGAAGCTCGATGCGGCAAGCTTTGCCTATACATCAACCGCCTTTCCTATGCTGACAGGGACGTTGATTACCGTTGCCGGATTTATTCCCGTCGGGTTTGCCAATTCCACAGCCGGAGAATATGTCCGTTCCCTGTTTTATGTCGTTGCCATTGCGCTGGTGATTTCATGGTTTGTAGCCGTCTATTTTACGCCATGGCTTGGCTACATGATTTTGAAGCAGCAAGCCCATGCAGGCAAGCATCATGACCCTTTTGCAGGCCGCTTTTATCAACGGCTCTGGGGTGCCGTTGCCTGGAGTGTTCACCACAAGGTCATTGTTATTGGCGTGACCCTGGCCATTTTTGTGGCTGGTCTTGCTTCGTTTCAATTCATTCCCAAAAGCTTCTTTCCCCAATCGCCGCGCCCTGAAATTCTGGTGGATATGTGGTTGCCGGAGGGAACGGCCATTGAAGAGGTGGAACGGCAGGCAAAGCGTCTGGAGGCCAAAATTGCCACGGATCCAGATCAGACATTCTTTGCCACCTATATTGGTGAAGGCATCCCTCGCTTTTTCTTGCCACTGGATCAGCAATTACCGAACCCTAATTTTGCGCAAATCATGATCATGTCAAAGGGTGGAGAAGCGCGAGAACGGCTGATTGCGCGCCTTCGAACCACGTTGCACGATGAATTTCCTGCGGTGCGCAGCAAGGTTGATCGGCTGTTTTTGGGTCCTCCTGTGGGTTGGGCTGTGCAGATGCGGGTGATTGGCCCTGACGTGGATAAGGTGAGACAGATTGCCGGCGAGGTGAGACAGCGTTTTCAGCGCGATGGGCGAATTTCAACCATTCATGATGACTGGCTCGAACCCGTGACGGAAATGCAGTTGGTGATCGATCAAGATAGAGCACGTGCGTTGGGCGTGACGTCGCAAATGGTCCGTCAAGCCATCAACACAGCTGTCAGCGGAGCCGTTGTGGGATCTTTTCGCGATGGGGAGGAAACAGTTGGTGTCGTGGTGCGCGAGCGGTCTGCCGATCGTGATCTGTTGTCGGCTGTTCAGTCGCTCTACATCCCTACCAATCTCGGCACTGTGGTGCCTGTTTCGCAAGTGGCCCATGTTGTGCCTGCATTGGTGCAAGGCATTGAATGGCGCCGCGACCGCTTGCCGACAATCACCGTTCGCGGCGTTGTGGCTGATGGCTTGGAAGGCAGCGATGTCGGCACCAAGCTCTATCAGGAAATGGGGGATCTGATCGCAAGCCTGCCTGCCGGTTACGCGATCCAGCAGCAGGGTGGAGCGGAAGAATCTGCCACAAGTCAGCGCTCGATTGCCGCGAAGGCGCCGCTGATGCTGCTGGTGATTCTGTGCCTGTTGATGGTGCAGCTCCAGCATTTCGGCAAGGCCATGCTGGTTCTGGCCACGGGTCCGCTTGGGATTATCGGTGCGGCCGCAGCCTTGCTGATTACCCAGGCACCCTTTGGTTTCGTCGCCATTCTGGGCGTGATTGCACTTTTGGGGATTATTATCCGCAACTCTATTATTCTGGTGGACCAGATTGATCAGGATATTGCGACCGGGATGGCGCGCGAGAACGCCATTGTTGGTGCCGCTGTTCGCAGGTTCAGACCAATTGTTCTGACCGCTATGACCGCCGTGTTGGCTCTGATACCGATTTCTCGGGGATTGTTCTGGGGTCCCATGGCGTTTGCGATGATGGGCGGCATCCTTGTCGCGACTGTTTTGACAATATTCGTCTTGCCTGCTTGTTATGCGTTGTTTTTTGGGCGCGAGCCCAAGAGTGACATGGGTCATCATCTGGCCAATGACAGGGATGTGCCAACACAAGACGTCAAACCTGTCGCGGCGGAATAAACAGTAAACTTCAATTCTGTGCCCATGGCGTTCTGATTTCAGCATCTGTTTTATGGTGACGGGAGGGCTTGTTCGCTTTGGACACGGACTTGACCCGAATCAAAGCTTGTTGCAAATTTACGATGAAACTTGATGTATTGATGTTTTGTCCGTAACAAGGTGTGAGTTCTGTTAGTTTTCACGCGTCGCGTATATCATTACACGAGAGAATCAGTCATCAAATTGATCCCTTGGTGCAATGGTGCTGCTGGCGAGGCGTTCGGGATTGGTCGGATGCGGCGCGTTGGTTGCGGATTTTCGTCAATGTCTGGGTTTTGGTCTGTTTGATGGAGCGAAAATCCGGGTTGATTTGAGGGAATGGCTATGGCGGTTGCGTCTGTAACGGCAACGGAAAAACAGGAGATGGATTTGCGAGCCGCCGACGAAACAATTGCGGAAGACGCTCAGGCGCTGTCTGCCCAACTGCAAGCCATGCGGGAGCGTCTGTTTGCGCCGTCTTCCCGCAAAACCCTCCGCACATTTACGTCTGGTGAAGCCGCCCGTCTTGTGGGTGTGTCGGATGGTTACCTGCGTCAGCTTTCGCTGGCTGGAGAGGGTCCTGCACCTGTGGTAGGTACGGGTGGGCGCCGTTATTATTCGTTGTCAGACATTGATGCTTTGCGGCATTATCTTGCAGAGCAGGCTATGGCCAAGGGCAATGTTTCCAAGGCGCGGTCCTATGTGAAGTGGCGTGACCCTGCCCGTGACGAGCATCTTCAGATTATTTCCGTGACCAACTTTAAAGGTGGTTCGGGCAAAACCACTTCTGCGGTGCATCTGGCGCAATATCTTGCCATGACGGGACATCGCGTGTTGGCTGTGGATCTTGATCCGCAGGCATCCTTGTCGGCCCTGTTCGGTTATCAGCCAGAACTTGATCTTGTTGGTAATGACACGATTTATGGGGCGATCCGCTATGATGCTGAAGCCCGGCCATTGCGTGAGATCATCCGCAAGACCTATTTTCACAATCTCGATCTTCTACCCGGCAATCTCGAGCTTCAAGAGTTTGAGCATGTCACGCCGCGGGCGTTGGCGGAACGCAAAAGTGGGGATGCCAAAAGCCTGTTTTTCGCCCGCGTTCAGGATGCATTGCATACGGTGGCCGATGACTACGATGTTGTCGTGATCGATTGCCCGCCGCAACTGGGGTATTTGACTCTTTCAGCCTTGTGCGCCTCTACGTCGGTGATTGTGACAGTGCATCCGCAAATGCTGGATGTTGCATCGATGAGCCAGTTCCTGTTCATGACCTCTGATCTGTTGGGTGTCGTTCGCGAGGCTGGCGGTACATTGAATTTTGACTTTTTACGTTACCTCGTCACCCGTTTTGAGCCAAATGATGGACCTCAAGCGCAGATTGTTGGTTTCTTGCGGTCATTGTTTGGGGAGAGGGTTTTGACCTCTCCCATGGTGAAATCCACGGCGATTTCAGATGCGGGTTTGACCAAACAGACGCTTTACGAAGTTGGCCGCGAGAATTTCAGTCGTGGCACGTATGACCGTGCCATAGAAGCCTTGGAATCGGTCAATGCCGAAATCGAGCAGTTGATTCACACTGCCTGGGGACGGAAAGAATGATTGGAAAAAACCGCAAAAGCGAATTAAGGGCATTGTTTTCTGACCCCGCTCCGGCGACAAAAGCCGATCCTTCGGACATGTCCAGCGCGAGCGCTGTCGTGCCAACCGAACGGGTACCGGAGACGAGTGCAGAGGTTCATAGTGCCGCTATTCCGCGTGCTGCCTCCGGTGCTATCAAGGCCATGGGGCTAACCCTGTCATCTATTACCCGCGATGCCGAAGAGGTTCGCACGTTGCGGCAAGCTTTGGAGGAGGGCGAGCGCGTGATTGCGCTCGATACGTCTTCGATTGATGCCTCTTTCGTATCCGACCGTTTGAGCCATCAGGAGCAGGATGATCCCGACTTTCTGGTGCTGGTGGAAAGCATGCGTGAGGCCGGGCAGCAGGTGCCGATTCTGGTGCGTCGCAATCCGTCCGATCCGGCCCGGTTTCAGGTGGCCTATGGCCATCGGCGCCTGAATGCTGCCAAGCGGCTGGGCATAGCAGTGAAGGCGCTCGTGCGCCCTCTCACGGATGATCAACTGGTTCTGGCCCAGGGTAAGGAAAACGCCGAACGCCGGAATTTGACATTCATTGAGCGTGCGCTTTTTGCCAAGGCCCTGACAGAACGTGGCCTGGACCGTAAAGTGATTGGCGATGCGCTTTCGGTCCAGAAGAGCGAGTTGTCGCGGCTGATTCAGGTGGCGGAGAGCGTTCCTGATCGATTTGCGCGCTCCATTGGTCCAGCACCGAAAGCAGGGCGTGAGCGCTGGATGGCGCTGGGACAATTGCTGTCGAACGCGCAAGGGCAGGCTCGGGCGGCCGCACTCGTGGCGACATCAGAATTTCGCGTTTTGCCAACCGATGAGCGGTTTCAACGCTTGTATGATGCTCTTGCACAGAAGGCGCAGGCCGAACGGGCGGAGCCGAATGACGTGCGCGGGCCTGATGGTCGCACATTTGCACGGATTGCCAAACAGGGTCGCCGTCTGAAGATAGAGTTTCTTGCCGATGTTGACCCCGGATTTCTGGGTGCGTTTGAGGAGCGTCTTGCTGCCGATTATTCTGCCTATTTGGCGGGTACTGGTCGATGAGTGCACCTCATCATGAAGTCAGTGCTACGGGATAGCGCGTTTCATGGAACGCCATTCGTAGTCACCATCCACTGAGCCTATTGCTACGCTGATGTTCCAGTGTCGATAGGTTTTACTCAAAATAAACATGAAAGGTAGTGCTGAGACAAGAAAAAAGGCCCCAAAACATCACCGTCCCGGAAGCCCTCTTCTATGTAGCAATCTAAGAGAATCACTTCTGGCCCGAAAAGTCAAGACTCTTCCGCAGTTCTGTGGAGGCGGTGTTGGTTTATGGGAATTTTCGGGGGGCGCGATAGCGTTTTTCGAGAAATTGATGGCACCATTGATCAACATGGGCGTTTGACCGTGTTGTGGCGTAGACGTGCGTTTGTTGAATGCATGTAAACCGCTGTAACACTCTCAATCTTCTGCGGAATTTGACCTCAAACACAGTCTGGTTCGAGGGATTACTGCGCAAGAAGCGTGGAGCGCACATGCGTGTCATTTGGGTCTGCTTGTCTCCGTCTGAGGAGACCGGAAAGCGATGGAAAGACTTGCAACGACACCGTTCGGCGGTGGGCGATTGACTGGACGTGTGCTGGCTCGGCAGGCAAATGTTGTTGAGCGGCAAGAGCGATTGCGTCGTGGCGAAGGCGGCAATGTCTCCGGTCGTGTCGACAAATGGCAGCTCTTGCGGGCTTTGACAGAGGCCCGGCAAGAGTATGGTCTTGGTGACAGGACCATTTGCTTGCTCGAGGCGCTTATCAGCTTCACCAATGAGCGTGGACTGGATGGGAGCCAGCCGATCATTGTCTTCCCATCGAATCGTGAGCTTTCTTTTCGTGCCCGTGGCATGGCACCCGCGACATTGCGGCGGCATCTGGCCAATTTGGTTGAAGCAGGCATGATTTTTCGCCGGGACAGTGCCAACGGAAAACGGTTTTGCCGAAGAGACGATGCCGGACAGGTGGAAGATGCCTTCGGATTCGATCTTGCACCCTTCGTGTTACGGGCCGAGGAAATCTACAGCGCGGCGGAGACTGCGAGAGCTGAGGCCAAGCTGGTTCGATCTTTACGTGGTGAGATGACGGTGCTGCTCCGTGATGTTTCACGCATCATTACCTTGGCTATTGAGGAGGGGAGAGCCGGAGATTGGCACGTTTATTTGGCCCGATATCAGGTGGTATCGCGTGACACATCCCGTCGTGGCAGCAGCGATCAAATGGCGCAGAGCGCAGACGCCTTGCGTGCGTTTCGCACGGAGGTGGAAAATCTATACATCTCAAGTCTTTCCGATTGTGAAATGAGCGGCAATGATGCTGATTTTGAGCAGCACCAACAGAATTCAAAAACAGACTCCATAATTGAATACAGCAAAGAAAAAAGTGATAATGAAATACCGACTGTAGAGCGCATAGAAAGTCAGGCAGAGCGTAAACTCGCAATTAGCATTGCAAAACTAAAGACGCTTTGCCCGCAAATCTGTGACTATGCAAAAGATGGGATTTCGGGGTGGAGTGATGTGGTGCGCACTGCTGATCTTGTTCGGACGATGTTGGGTGTTTCACCCGATGCTTGGGCGAAAGCCAAAAAGGCGATGGGGGATCAAGCTGCGGCCGTGACGGTCGCTGTGATGTTGGAGCGTGCAGATACAATCCGCTCTGCAGGTGGATATTTGCGGACTCTCACGTTGAAAGCAGAAGCTGGAAAGTTCAGCGTTTATCCGATGTTGCTTGCGCTGGAGAAGCCCGGCGGCCGTAATGCGGATTGATGGTTGATGCGCTGGCGTTGTTCTGTAGGCGATCATCCAATCGCCTCAGTGAATGGGAAACCTAATTGGGTTCAAGTTGGGGGTCCTCATAAAAAATTTGTGCCATACACTTGCGTGACTACAAGTTCAAAAATAAGTTCCAAAGAGTGCGGTTTCGGGATTGAAGCTGGGTGAGTGAGTGAATAGAATACTATGTTCTCTCGGCTTTCTGTGCGCTTACTGGTCGAAATGGGTGTTGCAACACCAAAAACACGCCTTTTGTTGCTTTTCTAAGCTGATGGATTAGCAACATCGTCAACTTTGTTGCTTGTCTCCGACGAGGGCTGTGAGGGCTTTAGAGCACTGCGTTGACGCTCAGCTTCCGTACGGTGATCATACCCCTTAATTATCGGCGGAATTAGATCAAGCGTCGTTTTAGAAAGTTGTGGAATGGCATCATACGTAATGGAGCTGCGCAGTCTGATCGGGAACCGATTGCTTTTACTTCCGTCTGTCGCGGCCGTTATTCGAAACTCCGAAGGCAAGTTGCTATTGCAACAGAAAGCTTCGGGGGAAGGATGGAGCCTGCCTGCCGGAGCAATTGAACCAGGCGAGACGCCGCAAGAAGCTATCACTCGGGAAGTGATGGAAGAGACGGGCTACACGGTGTCCTCGACAAGCATCTTAGGTGTTTTCGGCGGACACGAGTACAGGTACAGAGGTGGCTGGGTTTGTCTAAA
>DNPN01000142.1 GCA_003501385.1 Rhizobium sp.
AGGACCTTCGACGCCCTTCACAAAGCCCTCGGATCGATATGCAATCTCTTCAATCGAACTGAATGTCGAAACTATTTCAAAGCTGCGGGATATGCCCATGATTAAAAATCTGACGCTCTAACCAGGTCGTTTGGCGTAAATCGTCCTCAGGCGGTGCAGTCATGTATCAAGCCTACCAGCCCGGTGATTGCTGCCGGCCACGATGATATCCGCAAAGGTGAACTCAAACCGGGCGATCGAAAGTCTGTCTGGTAAAACATGAACTTGGCAGACTCGAATGTTAAAGCGCCTTGAGCAACAGTGGCCAGCGCGGATCGTTGATGATGTATCGCGCGCGCATGTGTTTCCAGATTCCATATTTGTAGAAGTCGAAATCAAGCGTTGAAATTCGGTTCTGGACCATGGCCCACGTGCTCCATTTAATGTCAGCCAAAGCCTTCAGCACGATGAAGCGAGCATGATAGCCGGTATCATAGCGGCCAAAATAATCCTCGATAATCTCCCGGTCGATAGCTTCTGAAAAGAACATTTCACCGCTCCAGATCGCCAAATCATAGAGTCGCTCGTTGTTGGAGGCATATTCGAAATCAATAAGCTTGATTGACTTGTCCTCGCCAATCAGGAAATTGCCGGGCATGGGATCATTGAAACAGGGTACGAGGTCAAGACCGGAGGCCTCTATTGCTGCGCGTGCCTGTCGATACTGCTCGTGAAGCCATGTGTGATCAACGGGCCAGTAACCGCCTAACGCTTCCACCTGTGCGTAGTGCTCGTCGATCATATCAAAGACGGTTTTGGTCAGTGGCAGGTCCGGGGCTGCGTGAAAATCACGATAGATGGAAACAGCCGCCCGACGAATCTGTGGATCGGCAAAGTCACGATGGGTGGAAGGTCTGCGACCATCGATGAATTCCGCAATCTCAATGTCCAAATGGGCAAGATAATCGAATGTGCGTGGCCCAATGCCAATGATTTCCGCCTGTTTGCTGGCCGCTGCCGCAGCCTTGCGGTCAATAAACATTTCCGTCCCACGTCCAGGGATTTTCAGGAAATAGGAAAGCGAGTCCCCTTCCACCTCAATGCGGAAATTGGTATTGCTGATACCGCCGAGAACCGCTTTGTAGCGCAGCTTGCGACTGTGCCAATCGGGAATTTGGGTGATTGCAGCCTCTACCGCCAACTCGGCATCGGTGGTTGCCATACCAATTTCATTCATGATGTCACTCCTGCTTCAAATCGATCTGACCAGTTCCTCAAATCCCGGACGGCCCAACAGCATTCTGCCGCGCAAGAAACGCCATTCGGCATATTTCAGAAACTCGACGCTTAGCCGGGGAGAGCGCATTTCCAACAGCATGCTGCGCAAGGACCAATAGACATCATCGGCGGCGGCATACAGGCGGCAGCGGGCAAATGCCTTGGAGGAGAAAACCCCATCGTGCATTTCCAAAAGTGGCTGCATCTGGCTTTCAAACTGGTAGAGTTCGTTCATCTGCACCCCAAGCTGATAATAGGGGTCCATGTCGCCTGCCATATCGAAATCCACGAGTTGCAACTCACCGGCTGGACCAATCATTACATTGGAGCAATGCGGATCGCCGTGGGCAGCTCGAAAATCAACGCCTGCGCTAGCAATTGCAGCATGGATTGTCTTCGTCCAAGCATACATCCATGAGGCATCCCCCGGCAGGGGGGCTTGCAGCGTTTGAAGTATGGCCCAAAGCTCATCAATCCCCTGGAAGATCGACCAAGGCCTGCCGAATGTAGAACCCGCCGCGATCGCCTTTTGCATCTTGATCAGTTGCGATACAGGAGCCTCGTGCATGAGATCATCAATTTTCGCCACCCGCCACCCTTGCCCCAGACGTTCCCAGAGCACCGCCCGCTCAAGGGCTGATCGGGCAATTGGCTTTGGAGAAAAGCCAAGATCATGCAGGCGCATTGCCGCCACAAAGGCAGTGGTGTCATCTACCAATTCTTTTGTTTCATCCCCGGCCATCTTCAGAAACAAGGTCGGCTCCCTGCCATCCGGCGCGATGTCGAACGTGACGGATTCGACCGCATGATAAGACGGCGAAGCCACGGCGGGCAGCGCGACGCGGTATGTCAGGGTACTCAGGGACAGATCGGAAAAACAGGCTAAGGCCCGCTCAGCGCGGACTTCATCACGATTGTCTGGTGTGCCGAGCGGCTTCATTGCGCAGCCTCCAACCCCTCACAGGCAAGGCGATAGAGCATGTCGGCCAGCACCTGCGTGCCAAAGGCCTGATCTTCCGGTGTTGTATATTCCGTAGGATGATGAATAACGCCATTCTGACTACGCACGGCAAGCACCACGGTTGGGCAAACAGCAGACAGTGCTACCGCGTCGTGACCACCGACGGTATCGAGATGACGCATAGGCTCGTTATAGTTTCTTGCCGTCTGTTCGGCCAGAGCGATCAAACCGTGCGCAAAGCTGCCTGCCTCACGCCGGTCAATGGAGCGTATTTCATAGCCTATCGCGGCCTTTGCAGCGGCAGCCTCGATGCTGGTGTTCAGCTTGCGCTCTGCTTCTGCCAAAATCTCCGGCGAGGCTGAACGCAACTCTATAAACAGGACCGCTTCCGCTGGCACGATATTGGGCGAATTGGGAAGAACCTCCAGCCGTCCGACAGAGGTATGAAGTTCCAGCCCGTAATCATCCACCATGGCTCGAAGGTCAACCATCAGATGGGCGGCACCCAACAGCGCATCTTTGCGCTCGGCCATGGGCGTCGGGCCAGTGTGGGCCTGACACCCAAGGAAAGCGAGGCGGTATTTTATGGCACCCCAGAAGCGGGTGAAGGCACCGAATTTCTCTTCAGCCTCAAACAGCGTGCTTGCGCCCTCAATATGCAGCTCGATCAGGGCGTCTGGCACCGGCACCTTGTCCGTGCCCGCATAGCCAATGTCATGCAGCGACTGGCGAACCGTAACACCATTGCCATCGGCCCGATCCAATGCCCAGTCCAGTTCTGCGGCTCCGGTAAATACACTGCTTCCCAGGAGGCTTGGCTGAAACCGTGCGCCTTCTTCGTTCGTCCAGTTCACCACCTGAAAGTTGCAAGCCGATAGCCGGTTTTCCGCCGCTAATTGTTCGCGCACCGCCAAAACGGCTTCACACGCAGCAACAACACCCAGAGCACCATCAAAACGCCCGCCATTCGGCTGGCTATCAATGTGAGAGCCAACCATGACCACCGGTGCATTGGCTCCTGCCAATGGCGCTGAACCAAACTGGTTGCCAATGGCATCGACCGATTGAGTAAAGCCGTTCTCGGCAAACCAGGAGGCAAGCCAGTCCCGCGCCCTGCCATCTTCCTTCGACAGTGTCAGTCGGTTCATCGAACCGTCCGGGCCGCCCCCGAAGGATGAAAGTATCTCCATCATCGCCTGCAACCGCGTTGGGTTGATCGGCGCAAGAAGGCGTTTTGGTGAGGTATCAGGCATTGATAATGTCCACATTTGATTGCGAAAAGTAATCTGAAAAATCTTTCGGCAGCACACCGCTGGTCACCACGGCATCAATCTCGCTCAGGCCGAACGTATGAATAGAGCCGAGCCGTCCAAACTTGGAACTGTCGGCCACGATGATGGAGCGACTGGCCTGCGCGCGGGCAATGCGACGAAGCACAGCCTCATCCTCACCAAAATCCATAAAGCCGCGTTCCAGATGGATGGCGCTGATGGCTATGATGGCCAGATCGAAAAAATGCTCCTTCAGGGCAGCCACGGTCTCATGGCCGTAAGTCGCCTGGTATTCGGGTCGCATGCGCCCACCCAAAACCCGCACGCTGGCATCGGGATAGGGAAAGAAATGCGCCGCAACCGCTATGGAATTGCTGACAATTGTCACATCCTTGCGGGCCTCCAGATGCCTGAGGCATGCAAGTGTTGTGGTGCCGGTATCGATGAAAATCTTCATGCCATTTTCAACCATGGAGGCCGCAGCTTCGCCGATACGGGCTTTTTCACGGGCCCCGAGGCGAATTCGCTCGCCAAAAGGCTGGTCGCTGTCATGTCCTTCGATCACGGCTCCACCATAGACCCGCCGCGCATAACCTCGGATCTCCAACTCCTTCAAATCCCGACGGATGGATTCGTGGCTGACGTGCAACTGCTCAGACAGAGCAACAACGGTCACTCTTTGATGCAGTTTCAGCATTTCGAGAATGTGTTTGATGCGGTTTTCCGTAAAACTCATGGGTTTGCTTTTTCCTGCGGGTCTCTGCCTGTTTTGATAGGGATTCTGTCTTCCGACAGGGCACCAATCTTTTGCAAGCGCTGTTTGAAAACAATCACGACACACCGTTCAAAACTTGGTTCGATGTGTTGTCCGGCACCGCGCCAAACATCGGGTTGACGAGGTGGCAGGCGGCGAAATCCTGCTCTCCCCGATCCGTCAGGCTTGGGCTGATTGTCTTGCATTTTTCCATGGCATGCGGACAGCGCGACCTGAAACTGCATCCGTCCGGGATATGGATCGGGCTTGGAGGCTCGCCTTCCAGCAAGCAGTCTTGCGGCAGGTAGAGCCTCTCTTCCAGCGTGGGCATGGCACTGAGCAATGCCTTTGTATAGGGATGGCCCGGATCGAAAAACAACCTCTCATTTTCCGCCAGTTCAAACACTTCACCCAGATACATCACAGCCACGCGGTTGCAGACTTTGCGCACCATGGCCAGATCGTGGGAGATGAAAATATAAGTCAGGTTGTATTCTTTCTGCAATGTCTGGAACAGATCAAGCAGTTTGAACTGCTCTGCCTGATCGAGCGCTGAAAGGGTTTCATCCATGATGAGAATTTCTGGCTCCAGCACCAAAGCGCGCGCCACATTGATGCGTTGACGCTGGCCAGCGCTGAGCCCCAGTGGCAATTCCTCATACAGCGCAGCGGGGAGGCCCACTTCACCCATGACCTTCAGCACACGCGTGCGGATTTTTGCCTTGTCGCGCCATCCGTGGGTGCGCAGTGGTTCTTCCAGCATACGGCCCACTGTGGTGCGCGGCGGCAGGGAGCCAAATGGGTCCTGCAAGACCATTTGCAGCGTGCTGCGAAACCCCAAAAGATCCTTGCCACCCAGCTGGGCAATGTCATTACCCTTGCACAGAACCTGACCGGAACTTGGACGTTCGAGGCGGCTCAACAGCCGCATGAGCGTGGATTTGCCGCAGCCGGATTCGCCAACAATGGCGAAACTGTCGCCTCTGCGAATATCAAATGTCACGTTGCGCACAGCCCGAACGTTGTTGATGCCACCGAGACCAGTCTTTTTACGAACCTTGTAGATCTGCGAAGCATCGCGCAGGCTGATCACCACCGGCCTATCATCGTCAAGGCGTGGCACAACACGATTTTCGCGCCAGATTATTGGTGTCTGGGCCACCAGTTCCCTCGTGTAGGGATAGATCGGTGTGGCAATCAGGTTTTCTGCGGACTGCTCCTCAACAATCCGGCCATCTTCCATAACAAGAATGCGAGAGCAGGCTTCACGTGCTACGGGAAGTGAGGAGGAGACGAACAGAACGGCGGTATCAAAATCAGCCGTCAGCTCTTTCATCAAGCGGATCACCTGCGCCGCCACCGTCACATCCAGCGGTTGGGTGACGTTATCGGCAATCAGCAGCGCCGGATTTGTAATCAGCGCATCAACAATCAACGCACGCTGCATCATCCCGCCGCTGAACTGGGAGGGATAATCATGAAAGCGGCTGCGTGCGGAGGGAATACGCACGGCCTCCAGCAAGGAAATAACCCGCTTTTCTGCATCACCATACGACGTGCCGGGCACAACGGCCCGCAGCTTTTCAACAATCTGCGCACCGACCGACAGGGTCGGATCAAGCGCTCCCATCGGGTTTGACCCGACATAAGCCACCCGGCGGCGCAATTTGCGCATTTCTGCGGCACCAATTGCGAAAATATCCGTGCCTTCAAACAGCACCTGTCCCGATTGCATGGATAAAGGTGGTTCCAGCCAGTTGACCACGGCCTTTGATAGCACTGTTTTGCCCGCGCCGCTGGCACCCACCACACCAACGATCTCGCGGGGCTGTAATGTGAAGGATAGGCCATCGAGAATGCGCCGGGCATGGTCGGCATGGCCAGCGGTAACGACAAGATTTTTTAGTTCAAGAAGCGGTGTCGTCATTATTCGGCACCTCCGTGAATGGTGTTGCGTGCCCGCTCCAGTGAAGCACCAACAAGATTGATGCTGGTCAGCGTCAGGCCAAGAAAAATTCCGGGCATGGTGGCAATCCACCAGGCGTTGAGCAGATATTTGCGGCCATCGGCGATGATATTGCCAAAGGTTGGCGTTGGCGGCTGCACTCCAAGGCCCAGAAAGCCAAGAATGGATTCGAAAATCATCATCCGCGCCACATCCAGCACCGAGATAAACAGCACGGGCGGCAGCAACAATGGTACAAGCAAGGTCAGAATAATGCGCAGGTCCGTGGAGCCACCGAGCTTTGAGGCCCGGACATATTCTCGCTGCCGCTCCGTCATGACAATGCTGCGCATGATGCGGGCATAGACCGGCCAATTGGACAGCCCAAGTACAAGAATGATGGCTGGAATGGTGGGGCGTGATACACCCAGAACCGCGATGGCCAGAATGATCATCGGGATCGATAGTTGCGCATCGGTCAAGCGCATGATGATCGCATCGGTACGCCCACCAAAATAGCCGGCAACTGTGCCAAGGGCGCAGCCGATAATCAGCATCACCACCACAGAAGATACGCCGATCAGAAAGGAATAGCGCAGCCCAACCAGCGAGCGCACCAGCATATCACGGCCAATCTGGTCGGTCCCGAGTGGATGGGCGAAGCTCCAAGTATCACCCATGAACAAGGGGGGAAGCAATCGCGCCCGCACGTTCATTTTTGTCGGGTCCAGACCGCTCAGCTCGGGATAGAGTGCTGCGGCAAGCGCCAGCAACAAAAAAATGGCCACGCCAATACGAAAACCGGGCGTGGAAGAGGCCTTGTCGTAGATCCGTCGAGGAATGGATCGAGACCGAGCGGGTGCCATGATGGCCGAAGGGGCTGGGCTGGTGAAGGTCATCAGTATTCGAGCCTCGGATCAATGGTGGTGGCAACAAGATCAACGAGGATGTTGATCAGCACAAAAATGGCGCTGGTGACGATGGCAATGCCCTGGATCAGCGGAAAATCCCGTTGAAGCACGGCATTGATGGTCAGCAGGCCAAGGCCGGGGTAATCGAAGATGTATTCAACGATGATCACCCCACCGAGCAGGCTGGAAAATTGTACACCCAGCAGATTGAGCAGCGGCACGGACGCATTACGCAGCGTATGATTGGCAATGATGCGGCTGTTGCTCAGGCCTCGAACCCGCCCAACAGACACATAAGGTTCCATCATCTGGGCGGAGACAGAACTGACCAGCGTGCGGATCAACACCGGCGAAAGCTCAACAGCCAAAACGATAGCGGGCAGAATGGTATAGGCAAAGCCCTGATAGCCGATGGCTGGAAGCCAGCCGAGTTTGACCGAAAACAGCAATGCCAGCACGATTCCGAGCCAGAAATTCGGCAGCGATATGAAGATCGAGGAGATATAGAAGGCCAGCTTGTCTGGCCATCGCCCCGGTGCCAGCCCACCAGCCACACCAACAATAGTGGAAAATATCAGGGCTATCGCCAGTGTGACCGCCGCCAGCTGCAAGGTCATGGGCAGCGCGTCAAAAATCAGGGTGAAAACCTTGGCGCGCTCGCCGCGCGTTGAATCGTTGAAGCTCGATCCGCCGGTGGCCGCGCCATTGGCAGGCCGCACAAAGGATTCTCCAAGATCACCTTGCACCACACCAGACATATAACGCCCGAACTGAACAAGAATCGGATCGCGCAATCCCATGTCCTTGGCGATCTTCTCGATCAGAGCTTCGGGAGCCATACCGCCCGCCATCAGGCGCACGGGATCGCCCGGCACCACCCGCAGCAGGGTGAAGATCAGCAAAGACACCAGAAAAATAATGATCGCCCCCTGAAACAGGCGTCTGATGAGAAAGTTCAATGCGAACATTGACATGCACTCCACTTCGGTCCTGATGATTGCCGCACGCCGAAACTTTCAGCGTGCGGCCTGTATAAAGATCAAGCCGCAGGCTTGGACGCGTCCATTGAACCGTCAGGGTAGATGTAAAGACCTTCCTTGAACTCCTTTTGCATGGCGTGGATCATGACCGAGGTGAACAACGACAGGGCTGGCATTTTCGAAGCAATCAGGGGCATCGTTTCGGATTGCAGCACTTTCTTGCGCTCTTCCAGCGTCGTTGAATTGCGCTCCTTGTCGAGGCTTGCATCAATGTCCTTATCGACAATGCCGCAAATGCGCTTTGAACTGGAGTGGAAGTGTGTTCGCAAAATAAGATCGGGCTCTGGTGATGCGGTGGACCAGCCGCAATCGACCATATGGCCCGGTCCGCCGCCGGGACGATCATACAATTGCTCGTTCCATGCCGCGGGCTCCAGCACGGTCAGGCTGACGGGGAAACCCTGCTCGTTCAACATTCCCGTCAGGACCTCTCCATATTCCTTGGTTTTGGGATAGAAACCGACCGAGGTAATATATTCCAGCGGTGGCAAGCCCTTGCCTTTGGGAAAGCCTGCCTCGGCCAGCAGCGCCTGGCATTTTTCGGGATCGTATTTCGGATAATTCTCCAGATCGACATAGCCGAACTTGACCGGCGACACGAAATTGGACGATGCGTGCCCCGCCGACCCAAGCACTTCGAGGATCATCTCGCGGTCGATAGCATGGCAGGCCGCCAACCTCACGCGCGGATCGTTGAAAGGCGGCTTGGAGCAACGGAACCAAAGATATTTATTTTCAACCGAAACCACCTCGTTGATGGCGATTTTCGGATTGCCTTTCAAGGTTGCCACCTGCTCTGGCTCAAGCCGCTCAACAATCGAGGCCTGACCATTCATCAATGACAGCATGCGAGTGGTGGAATCGCCGGTGAAGGTAAAGTTGATGCCGGGAATACCGGGCTTGCCTTTGAAATAGCCGTCAAAGGCGACCATCACGGTGTCATTACCGCGCTGCTCAACGAATTTGAACGGTCCCGTGCCATTCAGGCGTTGAGAGAGAACACCGCCCGGACCACCGGCCACATCCTTGGCGGACATAATGGGAAGGAAAGAGGCGAGGAAGATGAAGAGATGGGCCGGATAGCCACCTTTGGAGGTGTCAATGATGACGGTATAGTCATCCGGCGTTTCGATGGTCAGGGTTTCGGTTGGCCCCGGATACCATTGGGCCGGACGGTCGGCCCTTGAGCCATACTCGAAAGTTGCCTTGACATCTTCGGCCTTAAACGGCTTGCCATCATGAAAAACGATGCCTTGCCGCAGTTTAATCTGCAACCTGTGCGCATCAAGCAATTTGATATCGGTTGCCAGCTCATAGACCACCTCGCCGGGATTATCGAGCTTCATCGGTGAGCGCGTCAAAAAGCCCATGACAAAACCCTCGATATTTTTCTGCGAGAGCGTGGTGTGGGCCGTCGGATCCCAGTTGCCGGTGATGTTTTCGGCAGACAGGAAGGTCATGACCTTGCCCGATTGGGCGAAAGCGGAGGAAATGAAGAAGTCAGGGTTCATCTGCATGAAGCCGGCGGCAGCGGCCGCCCTGGAGGTTCCTTGCAGGAAACGACGGCGATTTATCTCTGAACTCATAGGTTCCCCTTTTCTTATAGAAATTCACAGAACCGACAAAACGGTCAAAGCAGTCAAAGCAATTCATATGCCAATCGCCATTTTTGATTTCTTGAATGATTATTGTTGTGACTTTTGTGGATTTTGCCCAAGTTTCAGGCGCTGCAGAAGAGGCGTGCTTAAATAGCAATCCCCAAGACTGCAGTTCGAAGCCCGCAGCCAGGATATGCCGCTCTGTTTTGGGCGTCGGCCCGCACCGAGCAAGGCTTCCATTCGGAGGATGAGATCAGGCATCAGCTTTCCCGCGACATCGGCATACAGCGCTTCCTCGGCTTCGGTGCATGCTTGTCCGGCCAACCGTTCGAGCACGGTAATGCCGGGAATGACGATGCGTCGCCGCCGCATCTCGTCGGCCAGCGCTGTGACGACATATTTGTCTTTCGTCGAAGCGATCGCAATACCGCGTGCGAAGGCAAGAAGATCGGCGCGCAAAGGATGCGACAATTCGGAGAAGCCGTAATGCTGGCGCAGGATGGCAAGCTGCTCGTAGCGGGCCGGTGTTCTCCGTGCAAAATTGGAAAGCGCCTCCGGCTCGATTCCGAGTTGTTCGGCCAGAAACGACAGCGCCCCCGAAGGAATGATTTCCCCGCGCTGTATGAGGCGGCCTGGATAACGAAGCGCACAGAGCTGAAGCGCCAATCCTAACCGGGTGTCATCATGGCGTCGCGTTTCGATAAGACGGTGGTCATCATCATCGAGGCTCCAATGCCGGATCAGGGTGTCGTCATCGGTGGGGCAGGGCAAGGAAGTTCTGCCGTTCGGCATCCGTCAAAATCATCCGGCGGGGCATCGGTACTCCATCTGTCACAAAAAGACCGGAGATAGCCGTTCATGGCGCTTACATTGCAAGACGGATTATGTGACAATCTACAGGCTTTGGCGCGGCCAAATGAACAATGTTATACAAACGGACGTATAAATGACAGCCTTGATCGGATATGTGCGGGTCTCCAAGGCGGATGGCAGCTAGTGCATTGACACAAACAAAA
>DNPN01000078.1 GCA_003501385.1 Rhizobium sp.
CAGATCTCGGTGATCATGGGCCCTTGTGCCGGAGGTGCTGTGTATTCGCCCGCCATGACCGACTTTATTTTTATGGTCCGCGATAGCTCCTACATGTTTGTCACCGGCCCGGACGTGGTGAAAACCGTGACGAACGAGATTGTCACCGCAGAAGACCTCGGCGGCGCACGCACCCACACCACGAAATCCTCCGTTGCCGATGGTGCTTTTGAAGATGACGTGCAAGCCTTGGAGCAAATCCGGCTGTTTTTTGATTTTCTGCCCCTCAACAATCGGCAGCAGGCCCCTGTTCGTCCGTTCTTTGATGATCCGGCAAGGATTGAGACGCGGCTGGATACCCTGATTCCGGATGCCTCCAACAAACCCTATGACATGCGGGAATTGATCCTTGCCATCGCTGACGAAGGCGATTTCTTCGAAATTCAGGAAGCCTTCGCCAGAAATATCATCACCGGCTTTATCCGCATTGAAGGCCAGTCTGTCGGGGTGGTTGCCAATCAGCCCATGGTGCTGGCCGGGTGCCTGGACATCGATTCGTCGCGCAAGGCAGCCCGGTTCGTCCGGTTTTGCGACGCCTTTAATATTCCTATTCTCACCTTGGTGGATGTCCCCGGCTTCCTGCCCGGTACTGCGCAAGAATATGGCGGCGTGATCAAACACGGCGCAAAACTGCTGTTTGCCTATAGTCAAGCCACCGTGCCAATGGTGACGTTGATCACCCGCAAGGCCTATGGCGGTGCCTATGACGTGATGGCATCCAAGCACATTGGGGCAGATGTCAACTATGCATGGCCAACGGCAGAGATCGCCGTGATGGGTGCCAAGGGCGCAACAGAAATCCTCTATCGTTCCGAGCTGGCTGATGCCGAAAAAATCATTGCCCGCACACAGGAATATGAAGAACGCTTCGCCAATCCCTTCGTGGCCGCCGAACGTGGCTTCATTGATGAAGTGATCATGCCCCACTCCTCCCGTCGGCGCATTGCCCGCGCCTTTGCTTCGCTGCGCAACAAGCGCGTTGAAACCCACTGGCGCAAGCATGACACGATTCCGCTGTGAGCCTGTTTCCGCTCAACTTTATGACACACAGCCGCTCAGCGCTTTGAGATGGCCGACATAAATTTCAAAACCCATCACTGGCGGGATCATCAATGATTAAGAAAATTCTGATTGCCAATCGCGGAGAAATTGCCTGCCGGGTGATCAAGACCGCAAAAAAGCTCGGCATTGCGACGGTGGCGGTCTATTCCGATGCCGATGCCAATGCGTTGCATGTGAAAATGGCCGACGAGGCAGTGCATATCGGGCCGTCGCCGTCCAATCAGTCTTATATTGTGATCGATAAAATTCTCGATGCAATCAAACAAACGGGCGCAGATGCGGTGCATCCCGGTTATGGCTTTTTGTCGGAAAATGCCAATTTCGCCGAGGCTTTGGATAAGGCCGGCGTGATTTTCATTGGCCCGCCCGTGGGTGCCATTCAGGCCATGGGCGATAAGATCACCTCAAAAAAACTGGCGGCAGAAGCAGGCGTTTCCACCGTGCCCGGTCATATGGGGCTGATTGCCGATGCCAATGAAGCGGTGAAAATCGCTGGCGAAATTGGCTATCCGGTGATGATCAAGGCCTCCGCTGGCGGTGGTGGCAAGGGCATGCGCATTGCGTGGAACGACGCAGAAGCGCGGGAAGGTTTTCAATCGTCGAAAAATGAAGCGATAAATTCCTTTGGTGATGACCGGATTTTCATCGAAAAATTCGTCACCGAGCCGCGCCATATCGAAATTCAGGTATTGGGCGACAAGCATGGAAACGTGCTTTATTTAGGCGAGCGCGAATGCTCCATTCAGCGGCGCAACCAAAAAGTCATCGAGGAAGCGCCATCGCCGTTTCTGGATGAGGCTACCCGCAAAGCCATGGGCGAGCAGGCCGTGGCCCTTTCCAAGGCCGTGGGCTATTTTTCTGCTGGCACAGTGGAATTCATCGTCGATGGCAATCACAATTTCTACTTTCTGGAAATGAACACCCGTTTGCAGGTCGAACATCCCGTGACCGAGCTGATCACCGGGCTGGATCTGGTGGAGCAGATGATCCGGGTGGCGGCAGGCGAAGAGCTGGCGTTTGCGCAAGAGGATGTGGTGCTCAACGGCTGGGCGGTAGAAAGCCGTCTCTACGCCGAAGACCCTTACCGCAACTTCCTGCCCTCCATTGGGCGGTTGACCCGCTACCGTCCACCCGTGGAAGGCGTGGCAGCCAGCGGTACGCTGGTGCGCAACGACACCGGCGTGTTTGAGGGTGGCGAAATCTCGATGTATTACGACCCCATGGTCGCCAAGCTCTGCACCTGGGGACCTGACCGTATCACCGCCATTGATGCCATGAGTGCGGCTCTGGATGGGTTTGAAGTGGAAGGCATTGGCCATAACCTGCCATTTCTCTCGAGCGTTATGCAGCATCCGCGTTTTCGCTCTGGCAAAATCACCACGGCGTTTATTGCCGAGGAATTCCCGGATGGCTTTTCCGGTGTGGAACCATCAAAAGCAGATGCCAAAGTGCTGGCCGCCATCGCCGCCGTTGTGCACCAAAAGCGTGAACACCGCGCCATCCAGATTTCCGGGACCATGGGCAATCACGCCCGCAAAATTGGTGCAGAGTGGGTGGTCGTGCTGGGGCGCAAAACCTACCCGCTGGTGGTATCCGATGAAGCCACCGCTGTGATGTTCGAAGAGGGGGACGTTTTCCCCATCATGGGCAGTTGGACCCCCGGTGAAACGCTGGCGAAATTTATGCTCAATGGCCAAGCCATCAACGTCAAGATCGATCTGAAAGGCCCTTCCATCCGGCTGCGTTGGCGCGGCATGGATGTGATTGCCCATGTGCGCAGTCCGCGCGTGGCGCAATTGGCAGCCTTGATGCCGGAAAAACTGCCGCCCGATACGTCGAAAATGCTGCTCTGCCCTATGCCCGGTGTGGTGACGGGCATTGCCGTGAGTGAAGGCGAGACCGTAGAGGCAGGCCAGCCGCTGGCAACCGTGGAAGCGATGAAGATGGAAAACATTCTCAAGGCCGAGCGCCGTGGCGTGGTGAAAAAGCTGGTCGCGAAAGCGGGCCAAAGTCTGGCGGTGGACGAGCTGATTATGGAATTTGAGTGATGGAAAGTTTGGGGGAGGCCAATCAATGACCAAAAAA
>DNPN01000160.1 GCA_003501385.1 Rhizobium sp.
CCGCGATTCATCGGGCCTGGATGCATCACCAGCGCGTCTTCCTTGGCCGCTTTCAGCTTTTCAGCATCAAGGCCGTAAAAGTGGAAATATTCGCGGATCGATGGCACAAACGAGCCAGACATGCGCTCACGCTGCAAGCGCAGCATCATCACCACATCGGCGTCTCTCAACCCTTCCTTCATGTCGTGGAACACTTCCACGCTCATATCGGCAATGCCAGAGGGCAACAGCGTGGCCGGAGCCACAACCCGCACCCGTGCGCCCATGGCGTTGAGCAGCAAAATGTTGGAGCGAGCCACGCGCGAATGCAGCACATCGCCGCAGATGGCAACGATGATGCGGGCAAGCTTGCCCTTGGCCCGGCGGATTGTTAGCGCATCCAGCAGTGCTTGGGTTGGGTGCTCATGCTGGCCATCGCCCGCGTTGATCACCGAGCAGGCAACTTTTTGTGACAGAAGCGCTGCCGCACCCGCAGAAGCGTGACGCACTACCAGCACATCGGGGCGCATGGCGTTGAGCGTCATGGCCGTATCAATCAGCGTTTCACCCTTTTTGACGGATGAATTGCCAACCGACATGTTCATGACATCCGCGCCAAGACGCTTGCCTGCCAGCTCAAACGAGGACTGTGTGCGGGTGGATGCTTCAAAAAACAGGTTGATTTGGGTTAAACCCCGCAAAGTCGATGTTTTTTTCTCCCGCTGGCGGCTGATTTTTACCGCTTCGTCAGCTTTATCGAGGAGATAAGTAATATCGGTTTGGGTGAGGCCCTTGATGCCAATCAGATGGCGATGAGGAAAGAAGACCATGCGATGTCCTCCGAAATTGGTCTCGCGGTCTATAAAGACTGGTGGCTTTCGGGGCAAGCCTGCCAAGGGCGGAGAATGAGTGGAGAATGAATTGTCCCCCGTTTTGCACGGATCATCGGGGTGATGGTGTCGCAAACGCCAACAAACGTGCTAAACACCAACAAAAGCCATGGGTGTATAAAGCCATGGTTCATCAAAAAAAGACGATATTGGATAGCGTATGAGCCGGACGGAAGACAAATTGCTGGAACTGAATCAGCCTCGGCTTTGGTCCGGTGTGAATGCCTTTCGGACAGATCCGCTGCTGGTTGATCTGACCAGCGCCATGAATCGCACCTTGCGCGATGATTTTGATGTGCTTGGCCGCTACGTGACCTCGCATGAGGCGCAGGAACTGGCCCGCATGGCAAACCAGAGTCCGCCATCACTTCACACCCATGGTCCGCGCGGCGAACGGCTGGATGTGGTGGAATATCATCCCGCCTGGCACGCACTGATGCGCCGCTCCATGAACGCTGGCCTGCATTCGTCCGTGTGGGAAAATCTGCCCGACGCCCGTGGGCAAGACCATAAGGCGCGGGCCGTGCGCTTTTATCTCACCGCCCAGCTGGAATGCGGCCATCTCTGCCCTCTGACCATGACCAGTGCGTCCATTGCAGCTTTGATGGCTTCGCCACGGGTGCAAAAGGAATGGGCCCCGAAAATCCTGTCGCGCAAATACGACTCATCCAATCGCCCCGCCATGCAGAAATCTGCCGTGACGCTGGGCATGGGCATGACAGAAAAGCAGGGCGGCACCGATGTGCGCGCCAATACCAGCACCGCCATACGGGTGGGTGAGGGGATTTACCGGCTGTCTGGCCACAAATGGTTCATGTCAGCCCCCATGAGCGATGCCTTTGTGATGCTGGCGCAAACGCCAGAGGGCCTTGGCTGCTTTCTCGTGCCGCGCCTGTTGGAAGATGGCTCGGCCAACGGCCTGCAATTTCAGCGCCTCAAAGATAAGGTCGGCAATCGCTCCAATGCCTCCTCCGAGGTCGAATTCTCCGACGCTTTCGGTTTCATGCTGGGCGATCCCGGTGCCGGGATCCGCACCGTGCTGGAAATGGTGACGCTGACGCGGCTCGATTGCGCGCTGGCGTCTGCTGGTATGATGCGTGCCTCCATGGCTGAAGCCGTGCATCACGTGCGCGGTCGCTCGGTTTTCGGCAAAAAGCTTGTTGATCAGCCGGTGATGACCCGCGTTCTGGCCGATATGGCACTGGATGTGGCGGCTGCAACCGCGCTATCCTTCCGCTTGGCGGAAGCCTTTGATCGCGCCCGCGACAATCCAGCCGATGCCGCCTATGCGCGGGTGATGACGCCTGTGGTGAAATATTGGGTCTGCAAAATGGCCCCACCTTTGATCTATGAAGCCATGGAATGCATTGGTGGCAGCGGCTACGTGGAAGAACGCGCCATTGCGCGGCACTACCGCGAAGCCCCGGTCAATGCCATCTGGGAAGGCTCCGGCAATGTCATGGCGCTGGATGTGCTGCGCGTGCTGGAGCGCGGCAAGGACCTGTTTGAAATGGTCTTTGCCACGTTGGAGCGCGATCTTGGCCCGTCCGGCAAAAAAACCATTGAAGTGCTGCGTGCCGCCATGGCCCTTTGTGAACGCGATGAAGGTGCCGCCCGCCTGCTGGTGGAGCAAATGGCGCTGGCCGCTGCCGCTGCCGAGCTTTACCGCATGGGTGCGGGCAAAATTGCCGACGCCTTTCTGGAAAGCCGCCTCACGGGCGGCTGGCGCAATACCTATGGCGTGCTGGATGCGCGGTTTGATTGCCGTTATTTGATTGATCTGCTCTATCCGGCGGTGGATTAATGGTGAGTTCAGAGCTGAAAATACCGCGCATTGAGATCGTCGAAAACAATGCGACCTCCGACCAGAAAGCCGCTATTACGTCATCCTTGCTCCAGTACAACGATCAGATGGCGCGGCCCGGTCTTTATGCTGATTTCGCCATTCTGCTGCGTGATGCAACAAGCGATGAGGTGGTGGGTGGTCTCTCTGGCCAAACCGTTTACGGCTGGACCTTTGTAAAGCTCTTGGTGGTTCCAGAGGCTTATCGCGGGCAGGGGCTTGGTCGGCAGTTGATGTTTAAGGCCGAGGCGCTCGCACGCCAGCATGAAAGCGAAGGCATCTGGCTGGATACCTTCGATTTTCAAGCGCGGCCATTTTATGAAAAGCTGGGTTACAAGGTGTTTGGCGCTTTGGAAGATGGTCCCAATGCGCATGGTCGCTATTTTCTGAAGAAATATTTCAGGACGGCTTGATTTCAGTGCCGGGTGCCAGATTTTGCGTGAACATTAACCTTGTGGCAAGGTTTTTGTTGTGCGCCGTTACCGATCTGTTAACCTTGTTTGGTGGAAAACCGACAGGGACGGACATGATGACTGACCTGAGAGAAACAATGCCGTTTGCGAATGGCGAGAGGGCATGAAGAGCCTGGTGACTTTCTGGGCGTTGCCAATCCTGATTTTAGGGGTGTGGTACTACCTGTCGCTTCACGACATCAATTTTGGCTTTTTTATTCTCACCCGAAAAGCCCATGATTTGGTATTTGCCACCTATGGGGCATTTTTGGGCATCGCACCCGAGGCGCTGCCTCGGTTGGTGATGAGGGCGATTGTTTTGGATAGCGCCCTGCTGTTTGGCATTCTGGCAACTCGACGCAGGCGAAAGATTGTCGCTTGGTTTCGCGAAAAGCCGCTTCAGTCGGTGGATGCAAGCGCGGATAATCTATCCAGCGCGCCTTGAAGAATGAAGCTGGCGGCGGCCGAGTCAATCCTTTCCGCCCGCTTGGCGCGTGACACATCCATTTCTAACAGGGCGCGGGTGGCGGCAACGGTGGAGAGCCGCTCATCCCAAAACACAAAGGGAATGTCGGTTTTATCAGCCATGGCCCGCACAAAGGCACGGGTTGCCTGAACACGGGGACCGGACGAGCCATCCATGTTGGTAGGCAGGCCAATCACAAAAGCCGCAACCTTTTCTTTTTCGGCAAACGCCAACAGAACCTCGGCATCCTTGGTGAATTTCACCCGCTTGATTACCGGGCGAGGGCTGGCAAAGCGCCGCCCCAGATCGGACATCGACAGGCCAATGGTCTTGGTGCCAAGGTCCAGCCCGGCAATGGCTTGGCTCGGTAGCAGAGATGTTGCCAGTTCTTCAATTGTCAGCGTGGCCATGTCGTCTCTCAAATGTGAATTCTGTGTTCAACTGTTTTCTTGGCAGCCTTATGACATATGTTATGTCAGCTAAACCCTTTTATCATCCCAGATTATCATCGATTGAGGATATACAATGAAACTGACATGGCTTGGACACGCCGCTTTCCGCCTGGAAACGGCCAAGGCAATCATTTTGATCGATCCGTTTTTGAGCCACAATCCCAGCTTTGCGGGGCAGGATTTGAAGGAGGTCGCCAAGGGGGTCACCCATATCCTGCTCACCCATGGTCATGGCGATCACGTGGGCGATTCAGTGGCGATTGCCAAGGAGACAGGAGCCACGGTGTTGGCCAATGCCGATCTGGCCGCTTGGCTTGGCTCCAAGGGCGTGCAGAAGATTGAAATGGGCAACACGGGCGGCACCATCAATCTGGGTGGTTTCACCGCCACCTTTACCAATGCGTTGCATTCGTCTGCGCAGATCACCGAGGATGGCGTGTCGCATGCCCTTGGCAATGCCAATGGCCTGATGCTGCATTTTGAAGATGAGGCCTCGCTCCTGCATATGGGCGATACCGATATTTTCTCCGACATGGCGCTGATTAATGAGCTGCACCAGCCTGACATCGGCATTGTGCCGATTGGTGACCGTTTCACCATGGGTGGTGCCGTCGCGGCTTTGGCCTGCCAGCGCTATTTCAACTTCAAAACCGCGATTCCTGCCCACTACGGTACGTTCCCGCTGATTGATTCAACACCGGACAAGTTCATTGCGGGTATGGACGGTTCCAAGACAGCCGTGCAGGCTCCAAAGCCCGGCGAAACCCTCTCGCTTTAAAAAAATGAAGGCCTTCACCCTCGAATTTTTTCATTCGGGGGTGAATTTTGGGCGCAAGAAAAATTGCACCCGTTGCTCTTCATCCATTCGGCCATTATAGCGGGTCTGATAATTGATCTGGAGAATGCCGATGTCCGTTGATCTCGCTACCGTGAAGCGTGTTGCCAAGCTTGCCCGTATTGCTCTGCCCGATGATGAAGCAGGCCGTGTGATGGATGAGCTGAATGGTATCCTTGGTTTTGTCGAGCAGCTGTCGGAAGTGAATGTGGATGGCGTAGAGCCAATGACCTCGGTGATGCCCATGGCCATGCGCAAGCGCGTGGATGCCGTCACCGATGGTGCCAAGGCCGAAGACATTGTTGCCAACGCCCCGCAAACCGACCGCAACTTCTTCATGGTCCCGAAGGTTGTTGAATAGGCATTTTCGCCTGTTCCTGCCTTCCTCCCTTCCAAGATAGTTCACGCATAAACCGCAAAGCGAATAGAGCCATGAGCGAACTCACCAGCCTCACCATTGCGCAAGCCCGCGAAAAGCTTGTTACCAAGGACATCACAGCCGTTGAGCTGACCGATGCCTATCTTGGCGCTATCGAGGCTGCCAATGGTGCTCTCAATACCTATGTGGCGGTGACGCCAGAGATTGCCCGCGATATGGCCAAGGCCTCAGACGCCCGTATTGCCAGTGGCAAGGCCGGTGCGCTGGAAGGCATTCCGCTGGGCGTCAAGGACCTGTTCGCCACCCGTGGTGTGCACACCCAAGCCTGCTCGCATGTGCTGGACGGTTTTAAGCCAAAATACGAATCAACCGTGACCCAGAACCTCTGGAATGACGGTGCGGTGATGCTGGGCAAGCTCAACATGGATGAGTTCGCTATGGGCTCGTCCAACGAAAATTCCTACTATGGCCCTGCGGTCAACCCTTGGAAGGCCAAGGGTTCGGATGTCAAGCTGGTTCCCGGTGGTTCGTCTGGCGGTTCGGCTGCTGCTGTGGCAGCGCATCTGTGCGCCGGTGCTACCGCAACCGACACCGGTGGTTCCATTCGCCAACCTGCTGCCTTCACAGGCACTGTTGGCATCAAGCCCACCTATGGTCGTTGCTCGCGCTGGGGCGTGGTGGCTTATGCGTCTTCGCTTGATCAGGCAGGTCCAATTGCTCGCGATGTGCGCGATGCGGCTATTCTTTTGAAGTCCATGGCCAGCATTGACGAGAAGGACACCACCTCGGTTGACCTTCTGGCCCCCAATTATGAAGCGGCCATTGGCCAGTCGATCAAGGGCATGAAAATAGGCATTCCAAAAGAATATCGCGTTGATGGCATGCCGGAAGAGATTGAAACACTGTGGCAGCAGGGCATTCAATGGCTGAAAGATGCTGGTGCCGAGATTGTTGATATCTCGCTGCCGCATACCAAATACGCTTTGCCTGCGTATTACATCGTGGCCTCTGCCGAAGCCTCGTCCAACCTTGCCCGCTATGACGGCGTGCGCTTTGGGCTGCGCGTGGATGGCAAGGATATTGCCGACATGTATGAAAAGACCCGCGCTACGGGCTTTGGCAAGGAAGTCCAGCGCCGTATTCTGATGGGTACCTATGTGCTGTCGGCGGGCTATTACGATGCCTATTACCTGCGTGCACAGAAGGTCCGCACCCTGATCAAACGCGATTTCGAACAGGTGTTTGCAGCTGGCGTTGATGCAATTCTGACGCCGATCACCCCATCTTCTGCTTTCGCCATTGGCGATAAGGAAATGGCGGCTGATCCGGTGAAAATGTATCTCAACGACATTTTCTCCATCACGCTGAACATGGCGGGGCTTCCGGGTATTTCGGTGCCTGCTGGTCTGGATGCCAAGGGCCTGCCGCTTGGCCTGCAATTGATCGGCAAGCCGTTTGAAGAAGAAACCCTGTTCAAGACCGCCCATGTCATCGAGCAAGCCGCAGGCACGTTTACACCCGCCAAGTGGTGGTAAGACGTTCATTCTCCGTTTGATGATACCGGCTGACCATGATGTGGTTGGCCGGGTTGGCTGGGAGTCATGGCGCTCGACCGGGCCTCTGGATCGTGGCTTTTCAGACCCCGTTGTTGCGCAAAGGGTGAAAGATGCCTTTTTGCGGTTTCCTTTCCACACCGATGGCCCTGTTGTGGTGGCCGAGATGGATGGCGAGGTTGTCGGCTGGGGGGCTCGGGGCAATGAATCGGACACGATCTCCGACATATGGATTGCGCCAAATTATCAGCGCCGGGGCATTGGTGGCGCGATTCTTGAGCATTTTTGCGCGTTGATGCGGGACGAGGGCTTACGTCAGGCGCGGATTGCTACCCATCAGAAAAACTTTTCGGCCATTGCGGTTTATAAACGTCGCGGCTTTGCCATTGTCTGGCAGGGAATGGAGCGTGACGGCATGACGGCGCTAGAAATGCCGAAGGTGCGTCTCAGACGGTCGCTGTTTTAAGTCAAATTTTCTGGCATTCCATCATTTTGCAGTGCTTAACCCTGCGCATGCCTCTGGCGAAACCGCTTTCTCAGTGATTAACTGTTGCGCAGACAGCGATGAGGGCAAGTATGGCTAGGATTCGCAAGGCCCATTCAGATGAAGCCAATCTGCTGACCGACATCGGTCTGCGCGCCTGGGAGCAGGCGATGATTACTGTGGGCGATACGCGGTCCATGGTTGAAAATGCCCGAAATGCATTTCGCAATTTCACCCGCTCTGGCTTCTCAACAATTTCGGTCGTTGAACATATGGGCCAGCCCGTCGGCTGGGGTGCGCGCGAAAATCTCGATGATAAAATCACCGATTTCTGGATTGATCCCGGATATCAGGGCAGGGGCTACAGCAGGGCATTGCTGCAAGCCATCGAGCAAGACATTATCGATCGCGGCTATGAAGAGGTCCATTTGGAAACCCATTCCCGCAACAGGCAGGCCGTCAGCTTCTTCCAGCATCACGGTTATGGTATGCGCTGGCTATCCGTGGTGTATAACCCGAAACTGGACCGAAATATTGAAACGATCGGCATGTCTCGACGCCTCGTGGAAAACCACAGCAATACCTATGGGCCAGGCGGCGCGTTTGAGTAAGAGCACAAAGCTATCAAAGACTGCGTTTGAGGGACTCCTCTATGGCCCCCGATGGTGGCTCAGGTGAGACGGTTCGTCAGGCAGCTCGCTGGCACCACATAAGCCTTCACTTTCGTGCCCTTCAGATAGCCTGAACGCGGTGTCAGATCCGCCACAGGATCAACCATGGTGCCGTTGCAGCTGACATTGTTGCCGGTGATGTAGAGCACGGGCTCATCGCCGCTGGCAGAGGTTAGCGCAAATTCCTGTTCATAGTAATTGTTAGGAAAATCACCATTGCTGCGGGCGCGAATAGTGAACGGCTCATCGCGCAGGGTGTAAAACAGATCGGCCAGAATATCGCGGCTCTCCGCCACAATGGTTGCTGTACCAGCCCGGCCTGCCGTTGCGGCAATGTTCCAGCTCATATCCGCGCGGCCAAGATAGCGGCTCAACACCGGCTTGCCGCCGGGCAGCAGCACCTCATGGGAATAGACGCCGAGAAATGGAAAGATGATTGATGTCACGCCGTTGATGATCAGCGAGGTTGTCAGAAGCCGGGGCTTGGATTGGAGAAGGTGAAAAACGGCCAGAATCACGCCTGCGGCATAGGCCGTGGCTGCCCAATTCGCATAGGCGTGGGACATCAGCGCCTGAACCACGATGACCAGCACAATGGGCCACGACAGAATGAACAGGTTGTTTTCGACCGTCGAGGTCTTGCCGCGGATCAACCGATACAGCACCACCAGCATGGCAATAAACAGCACAGGGCCAATCACGCCGGCCTGAGCGCCCAGAAACGAAGCCGCTTCACCGATGTTGAAATGCAGGCCATGCCAATCAGCGTTGTCGGATGTGTGCTTCAGCGTGGCACCGCCATGGGTGGCGTTCCACCAGACGTTGGGCGCAATCACCACAGCGGCCCCCAGAATGGCCAGAGCGGTGTCGCGCAGGGCAATCCGGGTCTTGGGCAGAAAAATGGCTGAGATCAGCGCCGTAGCAGCAAAATACAGCATGGCATATTTGGACAGCGTGCCAAAGCCAATGCTGACACCCATCAGCAGCGCCAGACCGATCGAGCGCCGCTCGATCAGATAGGAATAGCACAGCAGCGTCAGCGCCATGAACGGAAACAGAATGGTATCCGTGGACATGAAGATGGATGAAAGCGCCACGCCGGGCAGGGTGGCATAGCTGACGCCGCTCCAGTAACCAGCGAGACGCGAACCCGTGAGCCGCATGGCGGCGGGGATCAGCAGCAGCGCCGTTATCATATGCAGAACCGGGCTTGCCGCGCGCACCCAGAAGATGTCTTGCGAGCCACCCAAAGTCGTGAAGAAATGGATGACCCAGGCAATCATCGGCGGCTTGGAGTAATAGCCAAAATCCAGATGCTGTGACCACAGCCAGTATTGTGCCTCATCCACAAACAGATCGGTGGTGTCATACCGCAGCATCACCAGCCGGAAGACAGTGATGGTGAGAATGAGGACAATGCTGGTACGAAGGGTCATGCGGATCATGGATTAAGGCTTGCTCACGTTTGCGGTTTGGGCGGCAGTTCGGTCTTTTCGCCTTGATACACCAGCATCAGGTTGCGAATATAGACGACAATGCCCATCGCCTGTCCGAGGATAATGATTGGCTCACCACGGTGAATGCCGTAGGCCAGTAGCAAAATGCCGCCGAACACCGAAAACCACCAAAACGCCGAGGGAATGACCGAGCGTTTTTGCTTTTCAGACACGAGCCACTGAATGATGAAACGCAGCGAAAACAGCAATTGTGCGACAAGCCCAAGCACCAGCCAGAGAAAATCTCCCCAGCTGTTGATTTTAAGATAGGCAAGAATATCACTCATTTGGACGGTCCAATGTTTTGTGGGCGTACGCGCTTGCGGCGCTTGATCAGCCAGCTAACGCCAATCAGATCATGAATGCCCACCAGCGCACGCTGAAGATTGTTATAGTTCGATGCACCAGCATGACGGTGGCGGTGACTGACATCCACATGCGCAACCTGCCAGCCATGGGCCGAGAACAGCGCTGGAAGATAGCGGTGCATGTGATTGAAGAAGGGCAGATCCAGAAACGCATCGCGCCGGAAGGCTTTCAGGCCGCAGCCGGTGTCGCGGGTGTTGTCATTCAGCAGGCGCTGGCGGATGCCATTGGCCAGTTTGGAAGCGATTTTTTTCGACAGTGTATCCTGCCGCTTGGCGCGCTGGCCTGCCACAAGCCCAAGGTTCGGGGCGGCACTTGCGGCCAGCAGAGGAGCCACCAGCCGTGGAATTTCCGCAGGCGGGTTCTGCCCGTCGCCATCCATGGTGCAGATGACCGCGCCACGGGCGGCCTGCACGCCGGAATGAACCGCTGCGGATTGACCGCCAGACGATGGATGATGCAACACACGCACCCAAGGCTTCACGGAAGCGGCTGCCTGAAGCCGGGTCAGCGTGGAATCGGTCGAGCCGTCATCAATGAAGATTGCTTCGAAACTTTCGCCCTGACAGGCGGCTTCGATCTCTCCAATCATCAGGTCGATATTGTCTTCCTCATTTTTCATGGGTACGACAACAGAAAAACGGGGCATGGAACTTGGTGTCATCTGTATTTCCAATGACTTTGATAATTGCCGCCCCAATAGCCTGTTTTCTAAGGCGCGTCATCCGCCTTTACGGCTTGTTAAGGGGGCATTGATGCCATTTTTTCAGGCGAACGTGTATTTTGTGATCAACAATGATATTTTCGGCACGTTTAAAGCGTATGTCAAACTGATATTCAATACACTGCATGCAACGCCCTGTCTTGCACGTTGCGCCCAATTGCTCTAACCGGAAATGTGAAAATCCACCCGCTTGAGCGTTTGCGCTTTTCCACGAATCGCCGCAGCACTCTGGCCCCTGTTTTACGCAATTCCTGAGGCGAAGTTGTCTTTGCCGCATGCAGGAATTGCTCGAAGAAGAGCCTGTCATGACCCTTGTCGATACCCGCACACCCGACCCAAAACGCCTGATCCCCGGCGCCACCGGCGACTGGGAAATCGTGATCGGCATGGAAGTGCATGCCCAAGTCACCAGCCAGTCCAAGCTGTTTTCCGGCGCATCCACCACATTTGGCAATGCGCCCAATTCCAATGTGTCTTTGGTGGACGCCGCCATGCCGGGCATGCTGCCGGTGATCAATGAAGAATGCGTGGCGCAGGCCGTGCGCACAGGCCTTGGCCTGAAAGCCAAGATCAACAAGCGCTCGATTTTTGACCGCAAGAATTATTTCTATCCCGATCTGCCGCAGGGCTATCAGATTTCGCAGTTCAAGGACCCTATTGTCGGTGAGGGCAAGATCATCATCTCGCTCGGCCCTGATCGTCAGGGTAATTTCGAAGACATCGAAATCGGCATCGAGCGTCTGCATCTTGAGCAGGATGCCGGCAAATCGATGCACGACCAGCACCCCACCATGTCCTATGTGGACTTGAACCGCTCTGGCGTGGCGCTGATGGAAATCGTTTCCAAGCCTGATATGCGCTCATCCGACGAAGCCAAGGCGTATATGACCAAGCTGCGCTCGATTGTGCGTTACCTCGGCACTTGCGATGGCAATATGGATGAAGGCTCCATGCGTGCCGACGTCAACGTTTCCGTGCGCAAGCCCGGTGGCGAATTTGGCACGCGCTGCGAAATCAAGAACGTTAATTCCATCCGCTTCATCGGTCAGGCTATTGAATATGAGGCCCGTCGCCAGATTGCTATTTTGGAAGATGGTGGTTCGATTGATCAGGAAACCCGCCTGTTTGATGCCGCCAAGGGCGAGACCCGCTCCATGCGCTCCAAGGAAGATGCGCATGACTATCGCTACTTTCCTGATCCAGACCTGCTGCCGCTGGAATTCGATGATGCCTTTATTGCAGACCTGAAAAAGGGCCTGCCAGAGCTGCCAGACGATAAGAAGGCGCGCTTTGTCGCCGATCTCGGCCTGTCGGTTTATGACGCCTCTATTCTGGTGTCAGAAAAGGCAATTGCCGATTATTACGAAGCGGTTGCCGCAGGCCGCGATGGCAAGACCGCTGCCAACTGGGTGATCAACGACCTCCTGGGTGCCTTGAACAAAGCCAGCAAAGGCATTGAAGAGACTCCGGTTTCGCCTTCCCAGCTCGGCGGCATTATCGACCTGATCAAGAACGAGACCATCTCTGGCAAGATCGCCAAGGACCTGTTCGAGATTGTCTGGAACGAAGGTGGCGATCCGGCAGAGATTGTCGAGAGCCGTGGCATGAAGCAGGTGACAGACACCGGCGCGATTGAAAAAGCTGTGGATGAGATCATTGCTGCCAACCCGGATCAGGTTGCCAAGGTGCTGGCAAAGCCAAGCCTTGCAGGCTGGTTCGTGGGACAGGTGATGAAATCCACAGGCGGTAAGGCCAACCCGCAGGCTGTTCAAGCGCTGGTGAAGGCCAAGCTTGGAATTGAGGAGTAAAACAGATGTTTTTTGTGCGCACCGCCAGCGAGCGTGATTTGCAAAAGGTGCGCACGCTTCTGGTCGAGACATGGCACGCTACCTATGACGGCATCTACGGCGCTGAAAAGGTGCAGGAGATTACCAATAGCTGGCATTCGCCCGCTGCCTTGAAGGCAAAACTGGCGAAAAAGGGCGGTGAGTTTCTGGTGGCCGATGATGGCAAGCGCATTGGCGGCATGGGGTTTGCGTTTATGGCCGAGGATATGGCGAAGACGGCGCTTCTGCGCCAGCTCTACGTTCACCCAGATCTTCAACGCCAAGGCATTGGCCGTGATATTTTTGCGGAGCTGGAAAGCTGCTTTCCCGATGCCGAAGTCATGCGGCTGGAAGTGGAGCCGAAGAATACTGCGGCGATTGCCTTTTACGAGGCCCATGGTTTTGTGGAGGCGGATCGTATCAAGGACTGCGACGTTGCTGGCAGTGGCATTGAGGCAATTGTGATGGAAAAGCCACTCGTATGAGGAACGCAGAAGCATCCACGTTGGTGATCAGGGTTGCGGAACGCTTTGATGTTCCGGCTATTGTTGCTCTTTTTGCCGCTGACGCAATTGGCGGCCACAGTGACACCACGGATGCGTCGGCTCTGCCAGCCTATCAAGCGGCATTTGAGCAGATCAGCTTGTCGCCCAATGAAAGCCTTTATGTCGCCGAACAAAACGGTGAGGTGGTTGGCACGTTTCAAACTGTGCTCACGACCACTATGACCGGACGCGGCGCATCATCGCTGATCATTGAAGCGGTGCAGACCCGTGCCGATTGTCGCGGGCGGGGGATTGGTGCGCAGATGATTGCCTTTTGCCTAGAAAAGGCAAAAGAGCAGGGGTGTCGACAGGTGCAACTGACCTCCAATGCCGCGCGGCTGGATGCGCATCGCTTCTACGAGCGGCTTGGATTTCAAAAAAGCCATTTTGGCTTCAAGATCAAATTGAAATGAGGGGAGCTTTGACGCGACTCTCTGGACAAGCGCACGTCAAGGCGTCATAAGCGAAAGACAATTGAAAGCCGCCGTAAGCATGGGCGGAGCCGAGGATAAGACATGAAGCAGCTTCTGTTGCAGATTTTCACCTGGTGGAATGGCCAGACGATCGGGACCCGTTTTTTCACCTGGCGCAAGGGTACGCGCGTTGGTGAAGATGAATTGGGCAATATCTACTATGAAGGCACAATGACCAGCTTCGGCCTTCCGCGCCGCTGGGTGGTGTACAAGGGCTATGCCGACGCCTCTGCTATCCCTCCGGGTTGGCACGGCTGGATGCATTACCGCACCGATACACCGCCGACCAAAGAAACCTACGTGGCGCGTGAGTGGCAAAAGCCGCATCAGGCGAATCTCACCGGCACAGCGCAGGCTTATCGTCCACAGGGCTCCATCGCCGCCAAGGGCGAGCGTCCGCGTGTGACGGGCGATTACGATGCCTGGACACCTGGCAACTAAGACAGGATGCACGCTCCGCCGGTTTCATGCCGGCGGTGGTGCTCTATCGGCTTTTGCTACCGCATTTGCGTGAGCGAAGAGCGCTCCCGACAGAATTCGTGGCCCAGTCTCACGGTTTCGCCTTAAAATCCTGCGATGCAATTTCGGATGCCACCCAGCCAAACATGTGGGTTTTCATGGGCGGCTTGAAGGATATGTCGGCGCTGACAGGCCGGAGACCGTTAGGAATGAAGTTTGTGATACACGGTAAATGGTTGCTGAGGGCGGTCCTTTTGGGGGCTGTTACGAGTTTGACGGCAACGGTGCCTGCACAGGCGGCACGGATTGAAAATGCTGTGGCTGTGTTTTCCGGCCTTGACAAGATCACCGGCCGCATTACCGAGTTTGATGTTTACATCAATGAGACCGTGCAATTTGGTGCGCTGCAAGTGACACCTCGGGTGTGCTATTCACGGGATGATACCGAAGCCCAGCATGTTGATGCGTTTGTGCAGGTGGATGAAATCACGCTGGATCGCCGCATTCGCAAGCTGTTCAGCGGTTGGATGTTTGCCGATAGTCCGGCGTTGAACGCCATTGAACATCCGATTTACGATGTCTGGCTGAAAGATTGCAAGCAGACCTCACCCGTGCCAAAGCCCGGAAAATAACAGTTCAGTATCAGGGTGCAGTGTTCGCCCGAAGAAACGGCATATGCGGCATGCAGACCGCAGAATGCAGCAACCCTTCGTATTCAGCTTTCGGCATGTCCACCGCCCCGAATGTTTTCAGGTGGTCGGTGGTGAACTGCGTATCCAGCAGCACAAAGCCTTGGGCTTTCAGCCGTTCTACCAGATAGACCAGCGAAATTTTTGAAGCGTTGCTGCGCCGTGAAAACATGCTTTCCCCAAAGAAAGCAGCGCCCAGAGAAACGCCGTAAAGCCCGCCTACCAGTTCGTCGCCTTCAAACGCCTCTACGCTATGGGCATGACCCATTTGATGCAGCGCGGTGTAAAGCTCGCGAATGGTTTGATTGATCCACGTGCTGGGTCTGTCCGGGGCAGGTTCGGCACATTTATCAAGCACTTTCTCAAAAGCTGTATCAAATCGGATATCAAACGGCTTTTGTCGTATGGCCTTGGCAAGACTTTTGGAAATATGAAAATCGTTCAGAGGGATAATGCCACGAACTTCGGGCTCGACCCAGAAGATCTCCGGGTCGTCTGCTGCTTCAGCCATCGGAAAAAGCCCGATGGAATAGGCCCGCAGCAGGATATCCGGCGTGATGCTGGCGTTCCTGCTGCGCTTTCGGCCCATTATGCCACCTTATTTGGAATGACCGGCCAGATAATGTTCCAGCCAATGAATATCGTAATTTCCGCTCTTGATATCAGGATTGTTGACCAGATCCTGGAACAAGGGAAGCGTTGTTTTGATACCATCAATCACAAATTCGTCCAGAACGCGGCGAAGACGCATTAAGCATTCATCTCGGTTGCGGCCATGCACGATCAGCTTGCCAATCAAGCTATCGTAATAGGGTGGGATCTTGTAGCCTGCATAGACGCCTGAATCCACGCGCACACCCAGACCACCCGGAGCATGGTAATGGGTGATCGTGCCCGGAGACGGCGTAAAGGTGCGCGGGTCCTCGGCATTGATGCGGCATTCGATGGCATGTCCTTTCATGACAATGTCGCTCTGTGAATAACGCAAAGGCTCACCCATCGCGATTTCGATCTGGGCACGAACCAAGTCAACTCCGGTGACTTCTTCAGTAACCGGATGTTCAACTTGGATTCGTTTGTTGACCTCGAGAAAGTAAAAATTACCATGGTCATCCACGATGAATTCCACTGTGCCCGCGTTAGTATAGCGGGCCGCCTCAGCGATTCGGATGGCAGCCTTACCGATTTTATCACGCAACTTTCGAAACTTGAGTTCCAGCAGCGGTGACGGCGATTCCTCAATCAGTTTTTGATTGCGGCGTTGGACTGAGCAGTCGCGTTCGCCAAGGTGGATAATTTTACCTTTGTTATCACCGAGGATCTGAATCTCAATGTGGTGTGGATTTTCGATGAATTTCTCGATATAGACACCAGAATTTCCGAACGACTTTTCGGCTTNAGAACGGGCGGTGTGATACCCTTTCACGAGCGAAATGTCATTATGCGCAATCCGCATCCCGCGTCCACCGCCGCCTGCAACTGCCTTGATCATAACTGGATAGCCGATTTTTTTGGCAATGCTGAGCGCATCCTTTTCGTTTTCAACCGTGCCTTCTGAGCCGGGCGGGATTTCCACGCCCGCCTTTTTGGCCAGTGCCCGGCTGACAGCTTTGTCTTCCAAGGCGCTCATTGCGCGCGGACTAGGCCCAATGAAGCGAATGTTGCACCTTTCACAAACTTCCGCAAAATGCGCATTTTCTGACAAAAAACCGTAACCCGGATGAATCGCGTCTACGTCCGTGATTTCTGCCGCACTGATAATCCGATCAATTCGCAAGTAGCTTTCTGAAGACGCCGCTTTTCCGATGCAAATCGCTTCATCCGCCATTTGCACATGCATCGAGTTGGCGTCGATTTCAGAATAAACCGCAACCGTGCGGATATTTAGCTCTTTGCACGCACGAATGATACGGACAGCAATTTCGCCGCGATTAGCGACTAAGACTTTTTCGAACATGTTAATTGCGGTTGAAAACCTTTTATGCTGGCCGAATTTTGAAAAGCGGCTGGCCGAATTCGACTGGTTTGCCGTTTTCGATAAGAACCTGGGTCACAACACCTCTGACCTCAGATTTGATTTCATTCATAACCTTCATGGCCTCAATGATGCAGACAACGGTCTCAGAATTAACTTCCGTTCCAACTTCCACATAAGAAGCTGATTCTGGAGAAGGTGAACGATAAAAAGTTCCAATCATTGGAGATTTTATATCGATTTCACCCGAATTGGCAATTGCTGGGGCAGAAGCTGATTGGATTGTTTGTGGAATTGAAGATATGGGGTTCGGTGGCGATATGAATTGCTGTGAATCGTCATTTTGTGCAACGGGCATATTTCCACCTATACCGCGCTTTAGCCGTAATTTTGAATCTTTTTCCTCCAACTCGAACTCCGTAATGGAGTTTTTCTTCATTAAATCAATTATGGCCTTAATATCTTTTAGTTCCACAGTTCGTTTTCGTTAAAGGTTTTAATAATAATCCAGATGGCTAAAAAAATCTGGTTTGAGCATCAACATAAAGTCAAAAGAATTATTTGTTGGCTGGAGTTTATTTTTTTGTCTTTAAAACGTCAAGGTATTATTCTTAAAGTAATCCAATCAAATTGGTATAATTATTGGACGTTTTTTGAAGCGTTAACGTAAACTGAAGCTTCCAGTCCTAAAATATAGGAATTTGAGCCGAATCCTAAGATCTGTCCCCGACAAACTGCTGCAATCAGGGATTTGTGACGAAATTCTTCTCGGGCATGGATGTTGGAAAGGTGAATTTCAATCGTTGGCACACCTGTTGAAGAAATTGCGTCGCGTAAGGCGACGCTGGTATGAGTATAAGCGGCAGCATTTATAACAATCACATCAAATTTCCCTTTGGCTTCTTGAATCCAAGCAACTAGTTCACCTTCTTGGTTTGACTGGCGAAAGTCCACTTCAACTTTTAATTGAGCAGCTCGTTCACGAACTGCCACTTCAATGTCCGCCAAAGTAAGGCGACCATAGATTTCCGGCTCACGAGTGCCAAGCAAGTTGAGGTTCGGACCGTTCAGAAAGAGAGCGTTCATTTCGGAAAGAGTAGCTAATTCGCAATTATTTGTCGAATTGATTTACATTTTGGCCAACTAGACAGCCCAATAACGTAAAAGTTGTCCAAGCCAGTGCTGGAATATAAAGACTGAATTCACCGAAACCCTGCACGACCCAGCCGGCAAAGCCAGTGAAAATAGCAAAACTAACAGTGCCCTTATTTCCCCATTTTCCCCATATTATTTTACCCAAAACGGCCAATGCCAGAAAAATCCAAACCGTATAGGTTAGTCCACCAGGAAAACCGGAATCTGAAAATTGTTCCAGATAATCGTTATGGGTTAACCGCGCCATTTCGGAGTCCGGCTTCTTAATCAGTGCGTATGGACGCTGAAACGTTCCCGGCCCGGTGCCCAAAATAGGGTTTGCCACTGTGATCTGCTCCGCTGCCCGCCAGTAGTCAAGCCGTGTGCTGACACTGGTGGCGGCCG
>DNPN01000033.1:0-367 GCA_003501385.1 Rhizobium sp.
AGCCCAAACAAACAACACTGTGAGCGCGGCGTCAAGCTGATTGGTGCCACCGCCCATTCCGTCACCGCCGATCTCGATGAAGCCCCGATTATCGAGCAGGACGTGGCCAGAATCACCCATGCCCAAAGTGCCGATGATTATGTTTCTATTGGCCGCGATGTCGAAAGTCAGGTGCTGGCGCGGGCCATTCACGCCCATATCCATCACCGCACATTCATCAATGGCAACAGAACCGTGGTCTTCCCGGCAAGCCCCGGCTCCTACGCCTCTGAGCGGATGGGGTGATATTGCAAATGCTTCGGCCTGCAATTTTGGCGGTTAAAGCATGTCGCGTTTTATTAGCCTCAATAAAACGATAACGTACATG
>DNPN01000033.1:642-4454 GCA_003501385.1 Rhizobium sp.
CTAAATAAGAGATAAAGCCTGTCGCAGTGAATCCTATTCACTGCGACAGGCTTTATTGTGCAGGAAATTCAGCAACAAGCGATAGACGCGCGCTGTCACTCTGCTAATCTGCCCCGCAGATGAGTTCAGTGTAAGGCCGTTCTGATGAACAACAGCGTGCTCTTTCAGCGTACAGAACTGCCCCGTCCCCAGATGACAGCTGAGGATGCGGCAGCGATCCTCAAAGAGCATTACGGCCTTGAAGGACGCCTGAAGGAATTGGGCAGCCAGCAGGATCGTAATTTTCGCATTGATACCGATGCTGGTCGGTTCGTGCTGAAAATCTCCCGCAGCAACTATGCTGTGCAGGAACTGGAGGCGCAAAATGCCGCCATGCGCCACCTTGCCCAAACGCGCCACGACTGGAACACGCCCCAGCCCGTGCAAGCCCTGTCAGGCGAAGACATTCTTTCTGTCGGGATTGAGGGCGAGCACTATCACGCCCGCCTGCTGACCTATCTGGATGGCCTGCCGCTGAGCAGCAAAATCTATCTTGCTCCCTCCACCATCGCAGCGATCGGCACCCTGTCAGCCCAAGTGGCTCTCGCCCTTCAGGATTTTACCCATCCGGGGCTGGAGCGGGATCTACAATGGGATTTGCGGCGTGCAGGCCCGGTGGCCTTGCATCTTCTGGCTTCCGTGAGCGAACAGAAGCGCCGCGACGATGTTGCCAAGGCCATGATTGTCGCCATGCGCCTCATCAATCCATTAATCGACGATTTGCGCGTTCAGCCCGTCCATCACGATCTGACAGACGACAATATTGTCGGAACACTCGATACCAGCGGGCGGCTCACCCCCAATGGGGTGATTGATTTTGGTGATCTGATTTCCGGCTGGCTGGTGGGCGATCTCGCCGTCACCTGCGCGTCGCTGCTACACCACACCGATGGCAATGTCTTTGCGGTTTTGCCCGCCATTCAGGCGTTTCATACGCTCTATCCGCTGACGGAGGCCGAAATCAAGGCGCTCTGGCCGCTGGTGGTGGCGCGTGCCGCCGTGCTAGTGGCCAGCAGCGAGCAGCAGTTGCAAATTGATCCCGACAACGCCTATGTGTCCGATAATCTGGAGCATGAGCGCGAGATTTTCACCCTCGCCACATCGGTTCCCTTCTCCGTGATGGAAGTAGCCGTGCTCTCCGCCATTGGTCATCAATGGTCCCAAGAACAGCCCGTTATGGCTCGATTGCTGCCTGATATTGATCCTGAGACCATCAATCTCACCGATCTTTCCACCACAAGCGCGGATCTGGAAGAGGCCGATTGGGCAGATCCGCAAATCGACTGGAAATTGCTGGCCAAGGCCGCATCCGATACCGGCAGCGCATCCACCCGTTATGGCGAACACCGCTTGTCCTACACGCGGCTGCTATCCAAGCGCCCACCTGCCAACTTTCCACTGCATGTCGATGCCTGCCTTCCGGCTGGCACCAAAGCCCTTGTGCCGTTTGACTGCGTGTTAAAGCGCACAAGTCAGCATTTCATTCTGATGGGCAGTGATATTGCCTTGCATATCCATGGGCTGGAATGCCAACTTGATGATGGTGCCACGCTTGATGCCGGCGCCCCCCTGGGGCATATCGCGGGCGCAGAAGGATCAGTCGGCGGCCTTCGTCTGCAGCTCTGCCGCGATCTCGATCTAATGCCGCCACTGTTTACAAGGCCCGATCACGCGCAAGCGTGGAAACGCATCTGCCCCTCTCCGTCCGCATTGTTCGGCGTCGATCTTGATGCTCCCGGCCTTGCCTCGCACTCCATTCTCAAGCGGCGTCACCGGCATTTTGCCAGCCCGCAAAAACACTATTATGCCGACCCGCCGCAAATCGAGCGCGGCTATCGTGAGCATTTGTTTGACATGACGGGGCGGGCCTATCTGGATATGGTCAACAATGTCGCCACCGTCGGTCATGGCCATCCGCGTCTGACCGAGGCCGCCAGAAGCCAGTGGTCGCGGCTCAACACCAATTCCCGTTTTCACTACCGGGCTGTGGCTGGCTTTTCGGAGCGTTTGGCGGCGCTGGCACCCGAGGGGCTGGATACGGTCTTTCTCGTCAACAGCGGGTCCGAAGCCGTCGATCTTGCCCTGCGTCTGGCCTGGGCTGCCAGTGGCAAGCGCAATATCGTCAGCCTTCAGGAAGCCTATCACGGCTGGACCATGGCCAGTGATGCCGTGTCCACATCCATTGCCGATAATCCGCGTGCGCTGGAAACAAGGCCCCATTGGGTCCACCCGGTCACAGCCCCCAACAGCTATCGCGGCATCCATCGCGGCCCTGATTGCACGGCGGCCTACGTGGCCGAGGTTGAGAAAACGCTCTCAACCATCGACGACAGCGCCGAAGGACTTGCCGGATTTATCGCCGAGAGCGTGTTTGGCAATGCAGGCGGGATTGCGCTGCCGCCCGGCTATTTGCAAGCCATTTATCCCATGATCCGCGCCCGCGGCGGGATTTGCATCGCCGATGAGGTGCAAGTGGGCTACGGCCGCCTTGGCCATTATTTCTGGGGCTTTGAGGAACAGGGCGTGGTTCCCGATATTATCACCATCGCCAAAGGCATTGGTAACGGCCAGCCCTTGGGCGCGGTCATCACCACGCGGGCCATCGCCGATGCTTTTGAGCAGGAGGGTTATTTTTTCTCATCCTCGGGCGGCAGTCCGGTAAGCTGTGTTATTGGCATGGCGGTGCTCGACATCATGCGCGATGAAAACCTGCCAGCCAACGCCCGCGATGTCGGTGATTTCCTCAAAGACAAGCTGGATGATCTGGCCAGCCACCATCCGCTGATCGGGGCTGTGCATGGCATGGGGCTGTATCTGGGGGTAGAACTGGTGCGTGACCGCGAAACACGCGAGCCCGCCACCTTGGAAACCACCGCGATCTGCCAAAGATTGCTGGAGCTTGGCATTATCATGCAGCCCACCGGCGATCATCTCAACATCTTGAAAATCAAGCCACCACTCTGCCTTGATTATGAAAGCGCCAGTTTCTTCACCACCATGCTGGGCAAGGTGTTGAGCGAAGGCTGGTGAGAGTGACAATCAAAAGGCGGTGAATGTCATGGTGGTCAGCGAGCGCACAACGCCCGGAATGGCGGAAATTTGCTCGTTAACGAACTTTCCGACATCCTGCCCTTCTTCGAGGTAGACCTTCATCATCAAATCATATTCGCCTGATGTGGAATAAAGCTCGGAGACAATCTCGGCCTTGTAGATGGCATCGGCCACCTCATAGGTCTTGCCGGGAACACATTGCAACTGAACAAAAATCGGCTTCATAAGATCATTCCTGAAATTTTTTTCGGCGCTCACAACTTGAGTCTTGGGCTTGTATAAACTGTGATCGCGGTCATGACGAGCCGAAATCTACACGCCAGAGCATGGACTGTCAGACCGTCCGATGGCGCAAATCGTAGTCCATATCCATCGCACGAAAGGACCCAACAAAAAACGGCACCGAAACCATCATGGTCAACAGCGCCGTTAGCGTTCAATGCCATCATGACACTTAAAACGCGGGTTAATTTTATTATCATACAATTAACCATCCGTCGACATCAGAACCAGCCGCTCGCGCAGTTGTCCACATTTTCCCACCATCTCACGGTTATTTTACCAAAATAAAACTCAAGGTTGTTACGCACGTGAAAAAGTCCTGAAATCGAAACCGACTTCAAGACTCTTTCATCGCCAAAACCTATGATTTTATTGTTTGTCAGGGAAAAATGGAATCCGGTTTTCCCGAAAAGACAAACGAAAACAAAAGAACCTAAAGC
>DNPN01000087.1:0-5541 GCA_003501385.1 Rhizobium sp.
CCAGATGCTGGAATCGATGATCACCTCGCCTGTGCCAACCCGTGCTGAAGTGTCGGACGTGGCAACGGCTGTGTTTGAAGGCGCTGATGCCGTGATGTTGTCTGCTGAATCGGCCTCTGGTCAGTATCCGGTGGAAGCGGTGTCCACCATGGCATCGATTGCCCGCACCATTGAGCGTGAGCCACACTATCCGGGCATCATCTATGCCCAGCGCCCACAGCCAGAGGCAACGGGAGCGGATGCGATTTCGCTGGCTGCCCGTCAGATTGCAGAAACGCTACGCCTGAAGGCCATTGTTTGCTACACGGCTTCCGGCAACACCGGCATGCGCGCCTCGCGTGAGCGTCCCGAAGTCCCGATCATTGCGCTGTCGCCGGTTATTCAGACGGCACGCCGCTTGTCGGTGGTTTGGGGCCTGCACTGCGTTGTGTCGGAAGAGCCAAAGGATCTCGATGACATGGTCAACCGCGCTTGCAAAATCGTGGTGTCAGAAGAGTTTGGCGCTCCCGGCGACCGCGTTATCATCTCGGCAGGTGTGCCGCTCGGCACGCCGGGTGCCACCAACATGTTGCGCATTGCCTATATCGCACCAGATGGTCAATCGGGCATCTGATCTCTGCCGTTTTGAGTGACTCGAAGCCGTCCGGGAGACCGGGCGGCTTTTGTTTTTCTGGAATTCAGGCTGCGCTTGGCTGCGCCACGTTGACTATGGCTTGCAGATCACGCTCCGCACCAGAAATTTTCTCAATCGCGGCAATGGCAAGCTCAGTTGCCACATAGTCGGGCTTGTGGCCGACGCCGGGCAGCCAGACCAGTTCTGCCCCTTCAATATCTCGTGCCAGACCTGTGGAATGGATATTGGCCAGCACAATATCATCGCTATCGCCAGAGATAATCACCGTCGGCGCTTTGATTTCGCTGTAACGGGCTGCCATGCGGCTGACATAGGCGTGCAGGCCCGTCATGTCCTTTGCGTTATAGCGGAAGGTCTTTGGCCGTAGCACCAGCATGGGGACGGTTTTAGCGATATAATCCGAAGGCGCTGGGTTGGGGGCGAAGACCGATGCAATGGCCCTCTTCATTTGCAGCATGCCTGCAATGGGGGCAATGGCATGGGCAAAGGCGGGACCAATCACCGGAGTGGCGGTAATGTTATAATGCCAGGTCACGCCGCCGGGCCATGGGTGCGTGGCGGGGGCCAGCAACAAGAGTCCCTGAGTTTTCTCCGGGTGTAGCACCGCAAAGCTTGCGGCCACAGCCCCGCCGAAGGAGTGGCCAACAATGATGGCGCGTTTGATGCCCAGTGCGTCCATAGCTCCGGCAATGGCATTGGCCTGACCCGCCGGCGTGTCATTTTCCGGCCCGCCGCGATCAGAATAGCCATGGCCGGGGCGATCGACAAACAGAAGCTCGGCGCGGCCTCGCAGGGGTTCCAGAAACGGTGTCGCCTGATCCAGAAGATTGCCACTGGCCCCATGAATGAACACCAGCGCAGGCAGGTCTGCGGCCTCGCCAGCAGGCACATGCAAAACGTGAAGGTTCATGCTGCCTACTTGAATGCGTTTGCCGATGGGAGGATTCAATCTGGCAACCCCGGCAGCCATGATTTTCCCGTAGGCCACACCTGCGATCAGCAAGGGAAGGAGGGTGTTTGACAGGATTGAAGTGGCCCAGTTCAAGGGGTGCGTCTCCTTATGGCAATTGGGTAATTTTAAGTGCGTGCACCAGCCAGCTTTTCAGCCAGATCGCTTGCGGCTTTCTGGGCGGCACGGTCGGCGGGGTAGACCTCAAGATAATCCTGCCATGCCTTCAGGGACTTTTCTTCGCTGCCCATCTCACCCAGAATATTGGCCAGCATTTCAATGGCCCCGAAATGCCGTGGCTCGATTTTTAAAACGTGATTGAGGTCGCTCACAGCCTTGCGATCATTGCCCATGGTGTAATGCAGCGCTGCGCGGCGCGCCCAGCCGTAGGCGTAATCCGGCTGAAGGGTTATGGCCTGATCCAAAAAGTCCATTGCAGCGGTGTTGCTCTTGGTTTTGATGGCTTTATCGGCCCATTGCATCAACAGGTTCACCGTTGGGCTGCCTGAGTCGGCCCATTGGGTGGCAATTGTTGCGGCAATCACTTTGGCCGTATCAGGGTCGCGTTCGCGCTTTAACTGCGTCAGCAATTCATCGGTTGTTTTGGGCGCTGCGGATTTGTCTTCGATGCGCTCCACCGCCGGGGCTGGTGGTTGGCTTTTGGAGGAGCCTTGCGCAAGAGCAAGGCTGGTCCCGCTGATCAAAAGGATACAGCAGGCAAGAATCGAGCGATTGAAAACATGAAAAAAGCGCATGTGAGATAATCTATCTCTCATGCGCTTTTTATCAAACTAAATTCTGCGTTTCTCTGCCATTCTGCAAGGCGCTGCATCGGACCGAAAAATGGTAACCGGTTTTCGGACGAATCCGATGCTATAATGCCTCTTACAGATCTCCTCGCGGAGAACAAAAGCAATCAGCCCTGACGAGCCTTGAAACGTGGATTCATTTTGTTGATGATGTAAACGCGGCCCTTGCGGCGAACCAAACGGTTGTCGCGGTGACGAGCCTTAAGCGCTTTCAGCGAATTCTTGATCTTCATTTTACGATCCGCACGGTTGCCAGGGAATGATTATATTCCGCCGGGAAGTAATACATTGAAAAGCACGCCTTGGGGCGCGCAGGTTCAGGGTTGGTGGCACATACCCCGGCTAAACCCCGACTGTCAACCGCAAAGGCCGCAAATCAACAGGGTCAAACCGGTTTTTCGACTATAACAGTTGTGTGACATGGCCCATCTTGCGGCCGGGCCGGGCTTCTGCCTTGCCATAGAGGTGCACAACCACGTTTTTGCGGGCCAGCCAGCGGCCAGTTTCCAGGATGTCATTGCCAATCAGATTGGTCATCACGCAATCGGAATGGCGGTGTGTGGCACCTAAGGGCAGGCCAGCGACCGCGCGGATGTGCTGCTCGAACTGCGAGATCACGCAGGCCGCTTCTGTCCAGTGGCCGGAATTGTGTACACGCGGAGCCATTTCATTGGCAATCAATGTGCCATCCGCCATCAGGAAAAATTCAATGCCAACCACGCCGACATAGTTCATGCCGGAGAGCAGCTTTTCTGCTGCCTGACGCGCCGCCTCTGCCGTTTCCGCCGAGATGCGGGCGGGCAGGGTGGAGGTGTGCAAAATGCCGTTGAGGTGAACATTCTCAGCCGGATCATAGCAGGCAATCTCGCCGCTTTGAGTTCTGGCGGCAATGATCGAGATTTCGCGCTCAAAGGCAATGAAGCCTTCGAGAATGAGTGGCACGGAGCCAAGCGCGTCATAACCGCCCGTCGCATCATCGCCTTTGCGGTAAACCCGCTGGCCTTTGCCATCATAGCCGAAGCGGCGGGTTTTCAGCACGCCCTGTCCACCAAACTCATTCAGCGCCGCTTCCAGATCGGCTTGGCTGTCCACGGCGCGAAAGGGTGCAGTCGCAATGCCATTGGCGTTGAGAAATTGCTTTTCCAGCAAGCGGTCTTGCGACACTTCCAGCGCCTTGGCGGGAGGATAGACCGCAATCTTGGCTTCAAGTGCGGCGACAGCCTCGACCGGGATATTTTCAAACTCAAAGGTGATCACATCACATTGGGCGGCCAGCGCATCGAGTGCGGCAGGGTCTGCGTAATCGGCAACGATCTGCTGATTGGCAACCTGCGCGGCCGGACAGTCGGTCTGCGGCTCCAGCACAATGGTTTTCAAACCCAGTTTTGCCGCTGCCATCGCCAGCATGCGGCCAAGCTGGCCGCCGCCGATGATTCCAATTGTCTTAACAGTCCCAGTTTCCTTAAAAATCATGGTGCCTCGTCGGTGGGGTAGTCTGCAACAGCGGCGGTCTGGTTAAACGTCCAGTCTTCCAGCCGGTCAAAAAGATCTTCATCATGCAGGGCCAGCACGCGGGCGGCCAAAAGGGCGGCATTGACGGCACCGGCGCGGCCAATGGCCAGCGTGCCAACGGGAATGCCAGCGGGCATTTGCACGATAGAATAAAGGCTATCCATCCCAGACATGGTCTTGGACTGCACAGGAACGCCAAACACGGGAAGGGATGTGAGCGAGGCAACCATGCCCGGCAGATGGGCAGCACCGCCGGCACCTGCAATAATCACCTGAAAGCCTTCATCGCGGGCACCTTTGGCAAAGGCAAACATCCGGTCTGGCGTGCGGTGGGCGGAAACAATGCGGGCCTCATAGCTAATGCCAAGGGCATCCAGCGTATCGGCTGCGTTTTTCATGGTTTCCCAGTCGGACTGGCTTCCCATGATAATGGCAACGGGGGGTCTTTCGTCCTGCATGGGGCCTTCTCCTCCTCAGGCAATAATATCCGGAATCATTTGGTCTTCCAGCGAGGTCAGCCTGTCCTTGATGGCAAGCTTTTTCTTCTTCATGCGCTGGATTCTCAGCGCGTCGCACCCAACTTTCACCATGGCATTGATGGCTGCGTCATAATCTTCGTGCTCCTGACGAAGACGTGCGAGCTGAAGCCTTGTATCTGCCTCTTCCTGATCCGCCATTGTCGTGTCCCCAATCTTGCGCTACTGCATCTTCATCTGATGCATATTGTGATCGCGCAAGCTCCTATCATTAAACAGCGGTAACGGGAAGTTAGCCTTCACCACGAAATTGCCGCGTATATTCCTTGTTTTCACCTTAGACAATCGCGGCTGTTCGTGTCACACTCCTGTCGTAAACCAAAGAGCTCCAGCGATGGATGCTGGAGGTTGGAAAAGGAAGGACAGAATCAGATGACCATTCAGGCTCATATTGAATCGCTTGCCAAGAAGCATGAAGATTTGGAGGAGAAACTTCACGCCGCCCTTTCCTCACCCTCAACCCACGATAAGGAAATTTTGGAAATCAAGCGTCTCAAACTGCGCCTCAAAGATCAGATGCAAAGATTGCAGGCGACACGACATTGATAACGCTGGTGCCAGCGTCCTAAAGTTTGTCAGGGAAACGTGAAATCCGGTTTTCCCAAAGACGAACAGCAACAAAATTGATGAAAAAATCTTTCAAAACAAACAGGCTCCGAGGTGTCTATCGCCCTCGGGGCTTTTTTGTGTCTGCTGTTTTGATGTTGTAGTGTCAGGACCAGAATTGGTCCAGCCAGACATTGAGCCGATTGAAGCCCGGATTGTTGATAGAGTAAATCCGCTTGGTGCCGTCATTCACCACTGTCACCAGATCGCAATCCAGCAGGGCTTTAAGGTGCTGCGACACGGCAGGTCTGCTAATCGGCAGGCCCTGGGCCAGATCATTGACGGTTTTGGGAGAACGCCTCAACTCTTCCAGCAGATGGCGGCGGTTTGGATCAGCAATCGCTGCAAAAGGATCTGTTGTGTTCATGAGCAAAAACTACGTTATGGGGTTATATCTGGCAACCTTAATTGCATGATTTATAAAATGCAATTTTACATCGATTTAGAATAGGCTGAATTTTAAGTTGCCAGCTTAGAGTTTGTCAGGGAAAAGTG
>DNPN01000087.1:5818-26977 GCA_003501385.1 Rhizobium sp.
GAAAAGACAAACGAAAACAAGAGAGTTTAGAGTCTGTCTGGTTCAATCTGAACCTGACGGACTCTAAAATAACGATAATCCGTCCCAAAACAGTTTCAGCCCGGCCAAAAGCGTTGCCCCATAAATCAGCGGATAGAAGGTTTGCGGTGCCAAGCGGCGCACGATGAACGCTCCGGCCATGGTGGACAGAAACGCCAGCGGCAACAGTGCCAGCGACGCGGTGAAATTGCCCATATCCAGCTGACCCAGTGCCACGTAAGGAATGATCTTGATGGCATTGAGAATGGCAAAGAAACGAACACTGGTGCCAGTATAGGCTTTTGGATCAAGCTTTAGCGGCAAGGCATAGATTTCAAACGGTGGGCCACCGGCATGGGCGATAAAGCTGCCATAGCCCGCAACGGTACCCCACAAGCCCGCGTGCGCTGATCGATGGGCAACTGCCGGAATGTCATCATGGGTTAACCCCTTCAGCCGATTGACAAAATAACGGCCAGCAAAAATCACGGTGATCAACCCCAGCACCAGCCGCATGGCATCTGGCGGAATGGTGCTGGAGGTCATCCAGCCCAGCCCGATGCCGATAATGCCACCGGGCAGCAGCAAGAGCAGGGTTTTGCCATCATTGTGCTTGCGCCACGCATAGAGCGCCACCCAATCCATTACGATCAGGATTGGCAGAAAAATCGCGGCCGCCTGCAGAGGCGAGACCACCAGCGCCAGCAGCGGCACACCCAGCAGGCTAAAGGCACCACCCAACCCGCCCTTGGACATGCCCACCAGAATCACAGCGGGAATGGCCGCCAGAAAAAACGTTAGGTCATGCGGCATGGAAAAACGTCATTTCAGGTGGTTTCCTCTTCCCTTTTCGATCGAGGTCTCATACCGAGTGATCTCGTTTTGCAAAATCAAATCGTTTTTAAATGCGATCTTCTCCCGATTCTCCCTTCGGGATATACGCAAGAGAGTTGATCCTTGCGTCAGTCCGGTCTATCGAATTCCGACCTTTGTGGCGAGACTTTTCGCCGAGCACAACAGAAAAGAAGACGGAACGCGCCATGACTGATCCCCAAGACCGCTGCCGCCTGGTTCTCATCACCCCGGAAATGAGTGATGCAGTCGCGCTGGCCCGCATCGTTGGCGATGCCTTGCGCGGCGGCGATGTCGCATCCGTGATCATTCCGCAATACGGATTGGATGATGCGTCGTTTCAGGTGCAGGCCGAGGCGCTGGTGCCGGTGATACAGGAGGCGGGGGCCGCCGCAATCATCGTGGACAACAGCCGGGTTGCCGGTCGGGCCAAGGCCGATGGCCTGCATGTGAACGGCAATCGTGAAGCTGTTGCGGAAATTGTTGAAAAATTTGCGCCCAAGCTGATTGTGGGGGCAGGCGGTGCGCATGAGCGCCACACCGCGCTGGAAGTGGGCGAGGCGACGCCGGATTACATGTTCTTTGGCAAGCTGGATGGTGACATCAAACCAGAGGCGCATTCGAAAAACCTTGCTTTGGGCGAGTGGTGGTCATCCATGGTGTCCATCCCGTGCATCGTCATGGGGGGGTCTGATCCGGCATCGGCGCTGGAAGTTGCCGACACCGGAGCTGAGTTTGTGGCCCTGTCCAAGGCGGTTTTTGCGGAGCCTGAACAGGCCGCCAGCATTGTTGCAAACATAAATGCACTTTTGGACGAAAAAGCGCCACGGTTTGCGGATTGAACGCCTGTATGACCTTTGATTCGATCCGCGTGTTTTTGAGGATGTCCACCTGTGCTGGCTTGCTGCTGGCAGGCTCAGGTTTGGCCTTGCGCGCCGCAGAGGTCAAAGGACCCATGCCCACACCGGCTCCAGAGCGCCCGGCATCCAAATCGCCGACTGCGCCATCGACTGTGCCCGATCCGGCGCAGGCTGCCCACGTGACGCAGCCAACAACCGGCCAAGATGCTGGCCGAATGCAACGGCCCGGCAGTGGAGACAGCCAGCCATCGGCCGGGATTTCGCTGCTGGAGCGCATGGGCATTCCTTTGCCGCCGCTGCCGCCTGAAAAACCCTTTACTGGCAAGGTTGATCTGGCTTATGGCGCGTTTCAGCGTGGCCTGTTTGGCACAGCTTTTGACTATGCGTTGCCATTGGCCGAAAAGGGTGATCCGGCATCGGAAACACTGATTGCAGAATTGATGACTCGCGGCCTTGCGGTGAAAAAGGATATGGCCGGTGCTGCCTTCTGGTATGCCAAGGCTGCCAAGGGTGGCGATCCGGCAGCGATGTTCAAATATGCGCTGATGTTGCTGGAAGGCCAGTATGTCCCCAAGGACAATCCGCTGGCCTATGATTACATGCACAAGGCTGCCGATGCAGGCAATGCATCCGCCCAGTTCAACTGGGGGCAAATTCTGGTGTTGCAAAACCCCGGCATCAAGGGGCTGCAATTGTCCTTGCCCTATTATGAGAAATCTGCCGAGCAAGGCATTGCCGATGCGCAATATGCGGTGGCACAGATTTATCGCAATACGCCGGATTTGCCACAAGACAAGCAGGACAAGGCCCGCGAATGGCTGGTGCGTGCCGCGCGGTCAGGCTTTGATACAGCACAACTGGATATGGGCATCTGGCTGATCAACGGCATTATGGGGCCGCAAAATCTGGATAACGGTTTCAACTGGCTGCGCATTGCCGCCACACGGGGCAATGTGGCGGCCCAAAACCGTCTTGCCCATGCCTATGTCAGTGCTCTTGGTACACGGCCCGATCCGGTGGAGGCGGCCAAGTGGTTTATCCTGTCGCGGCGCGCTGGCTTGAACGATCCGAGCCTTGAGGATTATTATCTCGGCCTGCCAACCGAGCAGCAAAAGCAGGCTATTGATGCCGCCAACAAATATCGCTCGGGGCGGCACCCGATTGGACGGGCATCAGAGAATGCGGCTGCCAATGTTGCCGCGAAAGACAAGAAGCCAGCCGAGCCAGCGCCCTCCAATCAGGCGGTTGGGCTTCCGGGCGTGTCTGTGCCGCCGCCGGGTGTGATTCAGTCTGAAAACACCGGGGGCGATGATGAAAACACCGACGTTGCGCCCGCTGCCCCGCCCGAGAAACCTGCTGCCCCTTGAATTCTGCGCTTTTTTGTGGTCTTGAACCGCCCAATCACTACAAAGGCCTCACAGGCAGGCTTATGTCGCAAACATGATCCGGACGACGGCGGTTTGCGGCACATTTGCTAACAAGATCTAAGGAAACAGTTTATGGCCCGCTCAGCCCTACTTAATGTCATGGTTCAGGCCGCGATCAAGGCCGGTAAATCGCTGTCGCGGGATTTTGGCGAAGTGCAGAATCTTCAGGTTTCTGTCAAAGGCCCCGGCGATTTCGTCTCGCAGGCCGATATGAAGGCCGAAAAGCTGGTGCGTGAAGAGCTTTTGAAAGTGCGCCCAACTTACGGCTTTCTCGGCGAAGAAGGCGAGGAAATCAAAGGCACCGACGGCGCGCATCGCTGGATCGTTGATCCACTGGATGGCACCACCAACTTCTTGCATGGTATTCCGCAATTTGCCGTCTCGATTGCGCTGGAGCGCAATGATGAAATCGTCGCAGGCGTGATTTTCAATCCGGCCACCGATGAGCTGTTCACCACTGAAAAGGGGGGCGGCGCTTTCATGAACGACCGCCGCATTCGTGTGGCAGCCCGTAAAGTGCTGTCGGATTGCGTGATTGGCTGCTCGATCCCGCATCTGGGCCGCTCCAACCACGGCAAGTCCCTGATCGAGCTTCGCCATGTTATGGGCGAAGCAGCTGGCGTTCGTAGCATGGGCGCTGCGGCGCTGGATCTGGCCTATGTGGCAGCTGGCCGCTTTGACGGCGTCTGGCAGACGGGCCTGAATGCCTGGGATATCGCGGCAGGCCTGTTGCTGATTCGTGAAGCGGGCGGCTTCGTATCCGATATGGCGGGCGGCAATGATGCACTCAACCGTGGCGACGTAGTTGCTGGCAATGAGTATATCAAGAAGGCCCTGCTGGACGTGGTCAACCGTCCGCTGCCAAGCGCATAATCTCAGCTTGCGGGTTTTAGTTTCATTTGTCTCAAGTTTGACTTACAGCATCGCACGTTTTATAAAACGCGCGATGCTGTAAGACTTTCAATCTGCTGCATAATTTTTTCCTTAATTCAGGTGTGACTTAAGGAAATATGCAGGTGCCTCCAGCGATCTGGAAGCTATCACGGAGATATGGCGCACATGACGGACGTGGATGTGGACGCACCGGAAGCAGAACCGGCCCGGTACGGCTCAAGATTGTCGAGTCCTGCACCTATCATTTTGACGATGCTGATCTTTCTGATCATTATTGGTTTTATTGCCGCCATTCTGTTTCGGCAGGCCCAGCAGGCGTTTTTCACCAATCCCGGCCTGAACGGGCTGATTTTGGGTGTGCTGGCCGTTGGCATCCTGCTGATTTTTGGCCATGTGATCGGGCTGATCTCCGAGGTGCGCTGGTTCAATCATTACCAGACGGTCGGCCGCATTGATAAAGTGGGCCGCGAGCCAAAAATGTTGGCACCTATGCGCTCGCTTTTGGGCAATCGCAGCTCTGTTGCGCTGTCGGCCACGCTTTTGCGCTCTATTCTGGATTCCATTGCCACGCGGCTGGATGAATCCCGCGATACCTCGCGCTATCTTATTGGCCTTCTGGTGTTTCTCGGCCTGTTGGGCACGTTCTGGGGTCTGATTGGCACCATTGGCTCGATCAGCAATGTGATCCAGTCTCTGGATGCTGGCTCCGGCGGGCAGGGTAGCGATGTGCTGCAAACTCTCAAAAATGGTCTGGCAGCGCCTTTGGCGGGCATGGGTACGGCGTTTTCCTCCTCGCTGCTTGGTCTGTCTGGCTCGCTTATTCTTGGCTTTCTCGATCTTCAGGCTGGTCGTGCCCAGAACCGGTTTTACACCGAGCTGGAAAACTGGCTGTCTTCTGTCACCGACGTGACCAATGAACACCGCACTGCTCCAGATGCCGTCTCTGCACAAATGATGGCGCGGATGCTGGAGCAGATGAAGACCTTGTCGCAACAGCCTACAGCGGGTGCTGATCGCAATTTGGCGGCGCTGGCTGGTCTGTCTGAAGGGATTCAGGGGCTGGTCAAGAACATGCGCAACGAGCAGCAGATGCTGCGGGACTGGATTGAGGCGCAGCAGGAAGATGCCCGCGCCATGCGCAAGGTGCTGGAACGCTTGAACGACAAGCTTGGGAGCAAATAGCCATGGCTCTGGGGCGCAACCGCAGGCGTGAGCGCGGCGGCGATTACTGGCCCGGCTTTGTTGATGCTCTGTCAACATTGCTGATTGCCATCATGTTTTTGCTCACCGTGTTTGTGGTGGCGCAATTTGTGCTGAGCCGTGAAATTTCCGGCAAGGATGAGGTGCTGAGCCGCCTCAACAACCAGATTGCCGAATTGACCCAGCTGCTGGCTTTGGAAAAAAGCGGCAAGCAGGATCTGGAAGACACGCTGGCCAATCTGCAATCGTCACTCTCTACCTCGGAAAGTGAGCGCTCGCGGCTGCAAGCCCTGCTGGATGCTGGCAGTGGCAGTTCTGCGGAAGCGCAAGGAAAAATCAACGAGCTGTCCGGTAAGCTGAATGACGAAAAGCAGGTCAGCGCCCGCGCCATGAGCCAGATCGAGCTTTTGAATCAGCAGATTGCCGCCCTGCGTGCCCAGATTGCTGCCGTTGAGCAGGCCTTGCAGGTCTCTGAAGCCAAAGACAAAGACTCGCAGGTTAAAATTGCCGATCTTGGCAAGCGCCTGAATGTCGCCTTGGCGCAAAAGGTGCAGGAGTTGAACCGCTATCGCTCCGATTTCTTTGGTCGTTTGCGCGAAATCCTCTCGGATCGTCAGAATATCCGCATTGTTGGCGACCGTTTTGTATTCCAGTCGGAAGTGCTGTTTTCCTCCGGCAGTGCCGATCTCAACCCGCAAGGGCTGGATGAAATGGCCAAACTGGCCACGGCGCTGATTGATCTGTCCAAGGAAATTCCTTCTGATATCAATTGGGTGCTGCGCGTCGATGGCCACACCGACAATGTGCAGATGTCTGGCTCTGGGCGCTATCCGGACAATTGGGCGCTGTCGTCAGCGCGTGCGATTTCGGTGGTGAAATTCCTGATTTCCAAGGGTGTTCCTGCGGATCGTCTCGCTGCTGCTGGCTTTGGCGAATTCCAGCCGATTGCCCCCGGCGATACGCCGGAAGCCCGCGCCCAGAACCGCCGTATTGAGTTGAAGTTGACGGAACGGTAGAGCCTTTTGGTGTCCTTGTGTCACGGTACATGATCCTTATTTTTTGTGACAAAACCCCTCCCCAACCCTCCCCCTTGTGGGCAGGGTTGGGGAGGGGTCTTTGTTTTTGTATTACGTATCACGTCACCCCATTTTTCCAATCGCATATATCTTGATGCTTGCCAAGATTTGACCTTCGCGTAAAAGTAAGTCTTTTAGTCCTTGGGAGGGGATGGATGGACAGATTTGACGTGATTGTGGTGGGGGCCGGTCTCGCGGGATTGGTCGCGGCTGTGGAGGCGGCGGAGCGTAAGCTGAAAGTCTGCGTGATTGATCAAGAGGGGGAGCAAAATCTCGGCGGTCAGGCCTTTTGGTCGCTCGGCGGGCTGTTTTTCATTGACAGTTCGGAACAGCGCCGCATGCGGGTGCGTGATAGTTTTGAACTGGCGCGGCGCGATTGGTTTGGCTCGGCGGGTTTTGATCGCGAGGAGGATCTCTGGCCGCGCCGCTGGGCCGAGGCCTATCTGGAGTTTGCTGCGGGTGAAAAACGCAGCTGGCTGCATCAAATGGGCATGCGCTGGTTTCCGGTGGTGGGCTGGGCCGAGCGCGGTGGCGGGCAAGCGGATGGTCATGGCAATTCGGTGCCGCGTTTTCATGTCACGTGGGGAACCGGGCCGGGGGTGCTGGCTCCCTTTGTCAAACGGGCAAGAGCCTTGGAAGAGGCCGGGGCCATTACCTTCTTATTTCGTCACCAAGTCGATCATCTCATTCAATCCGGCGCAGTTGTGGCGGGTGTTTCAGGCACCGTGTTGCCGATCGATTCGGTCAAACGTGGTGAGCGCAGCAGCCGTGAGCCGGTTGGCCATTTTGACATCGAGGCTGATGCGGTGGTTATTACCTCCGGCGGCATTGGTGGCAATCATGCGCTGGTGCGGCGCAATTGGCCGGTGGAGCGGCTTGGGCCACCGCCCGTTCATATGGTCTGTGGTGTGCCTGCCCATGTCGATGGCCGGATGATTGCGATTTCTGAGGCCGCGGGTGGGCAGGTGATCAACCGCGACCGCATGTGGCACTATACCGAAGGCTTGAAAAACCATGATCCAATCTGGCCCAATCATGGCATTCGCATTTTGCCCGGCCCAAGCTCGTTCTGGTGCGATGCCGATGGTGTGCGGTTGCCAGCACCCGCCATGCCCGGCTTTGATACGCTGGGCACGCTGAAAATCCTGCGCGAGCGTGGCAGCGATTACAGCTGGTTTATCCTCACCAAATCCATCATCAAAAAGGAATTTGCGCTGTCTGGCTCCGAGCAGAACCCGGATTTGACCGATAAAAATATTAGGCTGTTGTTAAAACGTCTGGGTGATGAGCCAACGCAGCCAATTCAGGCGTTCATGGATAAGGGCGAGGATTTTGCGGTGCGCGAAACCTTGGAAGGGCTGGTGGCGGCGATGAATGCCATCACGGGCGAAAACCGGCTGAAAGTGTCCAATTTGCGGGCGCAGATCGAGGCGCGGGATAGTCAAATTGCCAATGGTTTCAGCAAGGATGCGCAAGTGACCGCCATTCGTGGTGCCCGCCACTATCTTGGTGATCGGCTGATGCGCACCGCCAAGCCCCATCGTTTGCTCGATCCGGCCCATGGGCCGCTGATTGCGGTGCGCCTGCATATTCTCACCCGCAAGACGTTGGGCGGATTGCACACGGATTTGAAGGGTAGGGTGTTGAACGATCAAGGCGTGCCTGTGCCGGGGCTTTATGCCGCAGGCGAAGTGGCAGGCTTTGGCGGCGGCGGCATGCATGGCTATAATGCACTGGAAGGCACATTTTTGGGAGGTTGCCTGTTTTCCGGCCGGGTGGTTGGCCGGAATGTGGCGGTTTGAGTGTCACTTCGCGGGCGAGAGATCGTCCTCGTTGCTGGTCTGGAATTGCAGCCGGGCCAACCGGGCATAAAGTCCACCCTGTTGGATCAGGCTTTGGTGGGTGCCCTGTTCCACCACCTTGCCATCATCCACCACCAGAATGCGATCCGCTTTCAGCACCGTGGCGAGCCGATGGGCGATAACAATGGTGGTGCGGGTTTTCATCAGCTCGTCCAGTGCCTTTTGCACCAGCGTTTCGCTTTCCGCATCCAGCGCCGAAGTGGCCTCATCCAGCAACAGTACGGGCGCATTTTTCAAAATCGCCCGGGCAATGGCAATGCGCTGGCGCTGACCACCAGAGAGCGTAATGCCACGTTCGCCCACTTGCGTGTCATAGCCCGCTTCCAGCTTGTCGATAAATTCTGCCGCCTGGGCAGCATGGGCGGCCGCCACCACCGTTTCACGGCTGGCGGTGGGACAGCCGAAGGCGATGTTGTCATGGATCGTGCCGGAAAAAATCGTCACCTCTTGCGGCACAATCGCCATCTGGTCGCGCAGGTCTTCCAGCGCCAGATCGCGGATGTCCACGCCATCCAGACAGATCCGCCCGCTGGTGGGATCGTAAAAGCGCAGGATCAGGGACAATACGGTGCTTTTGCCAGCGCCAGACGGTCCAACCAGCGCCACGGTTTCGCCGGTATCCACAGCAAAGCTGAGGCCCTTGAGCGCCGAGCGTCCGGGGCGGCTCGGATAGAAAAATTCCACATTTTCAAACCAGACTTCGCCGCGGGTGGGCTTTGGCAGGCTCTTTGGCTTGTCCGGTGAACGCACGGCGGAAACCTCTGTCAGCAATTCGCTCAGGCGCTCGGCGGCACCTCCGGCCTGCATCAACTCGCCCCAGACTTCCGACAATTGCCCCAGTGAACTGCCTGCCACCACGGAATAGATCAGGAATTGCCCGAGTGTGCCTGCTGTCAGTGTGCCCGACAGCACACCTTGCGCGCCATACCAAAGCACGGCAACAATGCTGCTGAACACCATGGTGATGGCAACGCCGGTCAAGACGGCGCGGGAGCGGGTGGCAACGCGCGCCGCTTCATAGGCCTGTTCCACGGCGGCGCTATAGCGGGCTTCGGCAGCTTTTTCACCATTGAAGGCTTGCACGATGCGCGACGCACCAATGCTCTCCCCGGCAAATGCCGAGGCCGCCGCCAGGGTATCTTGCGCCCGGCGTGAGCGGCGGCGAACAGAACGGCCAAAGGCAATCAACGGAAAGACAATGATGGGAATGGCGGCCAGCACCAGCACGGAAAGGCTGGGGCTGGTGTAGATCATCATGCCAATGGCGCCGAAACACATGATGGTGTTGCGAAGGGCCACCGAGGCGCTGGCTCCCACGGCAGACTTGATCTGGGTGGCATCGGCAGTCAACCGTGAGACAATCTCGCCCGACTGGTTGATGTCGAAAAACTGAGGCGACAGGCGGCTGACATTGGAGAATACTTCGCGGCGGATATCGGAGACAATGCGCTCGCCAATGGTGATGACATAGTAATATCGCAGCGCGCTGGAGACGGCCATAACCACCGCCAGCACAATCATCATGGCAAAATATTTGTTGATGAAGCCGGAATCAGATGAGGCAAAACCGTGATCAATCATCCGTCTTACTGCCAGCGGCAGGATCAAGGTGGTGATGGCAGCCAGTGCCAGAAACAGCAGGGCGGCAAAAACCATGCCCCGATAGCGCATCAGATAGGGTGTGAGACGGCCAAGAGGCTTGAGAGAGCGGCGTTTTTTTGTCTCAGCGGCTGCAATTTCAGACAATGCGGCATTCTCCTCCATGGCCTTGTCGACTGTTGCGCCGGGGGCCTTGTTATCTTTGTGACCTTCATGTATAGGCTCCCCATCAAATTGGGAAGCTTAGACAGCATTTGTCTATGGCTTCATGTATTGAATTGGGTCGGCTGACGCAATTGCGGCAAATAGACCCCCCGGCACAGCAGGAAAAGCGTCATGAAGGCTAACATTCATCCAGACTACCACAAGATCAAGGTTGTTATGACCGACGGTACCGAATACGAAACCTTCTCCACTTGGGGTTCCGAAGGTCAGGTCATGAACCTCGAAATCGATTGCAAGTCCCATCCAGCATGGACCGGCGGCAATCAGCAGCTGATGGACCGCGGTGGTCGTCTTTCCAAGTTCAACAAGCGTTTCGGCGGCCTCGGCCTCTAATTTTACGCTTGTCCGATCCGGTTGGATCTCAGAAATTGGCCGGGTTCGTTTTGACGAATCCGGCCTTTTTGTTTCATTGTGCATTTTGCGGCAGGCCATCGGCGATGTCATAATAGTCACCCTTGTCGGCGACAAAAATATGGATGTGCAGATGTGTGTTGGTGGGGCCATCAAACGCGCCCATGGCCACGCCGATCCAATCCCGATGCGGTGGGTCGAAAAACAGCGACGCCCCGCATGTGGCGCAAAATCCGCGTCTGACTTTTTCCGAAGATTGGTACCAGCGCAGATTATCCTGCCCTTCAATCCGTATTTTGTCTTTGGCAACATCGGTTGAAGCAAAATAATGGCCCGATGTTTTGCGGCATTTTGTGCAGTGGCAGGCGTCGGGGGCCTTGAGCGCGCCGTCTATTTCAAAGCTTACTGCGCCGCAAAGGCATGATCCTTTATGCATTGAACGCTCCTTTGTTGATGCCGCAGGTTTTGTGTCACCGCGACAAAATTCGACTTTAGGTTTTTATCATTTTGAGTCTATCAAGACCGTGCAACCTCAAGCGAGACCATCCGATGACCACGATTCCTTTCACCACGCTGGATGTCTTCACGATTGAGCCTTTCAAGGGCAATCCGCTGGCGGTCATTCTTGATGCTCGCGGCCTGTCGCAGCTGCAAATGCAGATGATTGCGGCTGAATTTGGCTATTCTGAAACCACGTTTGTACTGCCGCCCAAGGATGCACGCCACACGGCGGAAGTGCGGATTTTTACGCCGGTTGCGGAAATTCCTTTCGCGGGGCATCCCAATGTCGGAACGGCCATTGCGCTTGCGCGGCAGGGCACGTTGTTTGGCAAAGCCCTAAGCGATGACATGCAATTTGAGGAAAAAGCTGGTCTGGTTACGGTCCGGCTACATCGGGGTGACGATCAATCGCTCTTTGCCACAATTCGCGCGCCGCAGATGCTTTCGGTGAGTGGTGCGCTTTCCACGCCTCACTTGGCTAAGGCCATGTCTTTGTCGGAGGCGGATATTGTCACAGCGCAGCATCAGCCGATGTTTGTGTCCGTGGGGTTAAAATTTGTGGCCGCCGAACTGGTGGATCTTGCCGCCCTTGGCCGTGCCAAGCCCAATCTCGATGTTTTGGCGCAGCTCGTCACAACGCATAAGGCGGAGAAAACCGATGGTGCGACCTTTCTTTATTGCCGGATGAGTGACAATCATATTCGCGCCCGGATGTTTTCGCCTTTCGACAATGTGCCGGAAGACCCAGCCACTGGCAGCGCCTCTGCGGCCTTAGGGGCTTTTCTCACCCAGCTTTCGCCGGAGCCAGATGCGAGCCGCACGATTCTGGTCGAGCAGGGGGTTGAGATGGGCCGTCGCAGCCTGATCACCATCACGGCTGAAAAGAAAGACGAGCGGATCGTCAGCGTCGATATTTCAGGGCAGGCTGTCAGCGTGATGCAGGGGAGTATTACGGTCGCAGCAGCAATGTGAGCGACCATATGGCAAAGGCCAGCACGGCCAATCGCCAGAAATCACGGCGACGGCGCAAGCCCGGAAGGCCGAGCGGTTTGATCAGTTGAACCGCCATGACCAAAATCAGAAAAAGAGAGATGGCTTTGGTCATTGAACAGAATCGCCGTTATCGGTAAATCTTCCTTAGGGAGGACATGTTTTCATCATACGGAGTATTTTCACTCTGCGTTACCGCCATGGTGACGGCAATGCAAGCATGCGTGAGAGGTGGAGATCTTATGAGCAGAAAAATTTTCCCCGTTTTCTCCCTGCTGTTGGGGACGCTTTTTCTGTTTCTGGGCAATGGTTTGCACGGTCTTTTGCTGCCGGTGCGTGGCTCATCTGAGGGCTACTCCAATGAAGTGCTGGGCCTTTTGGGCACGGCCTGGGCCTCGGGGTTTGTGGTGGGTTGCTTTGTGGCTCCCAAAGTGGTCATGCGGATTGGCCATGTGCGGGCCTTTTCCAGTTTTATCGCTGTTATCGCTATCATTGCTTTGATGACGGGCATTGTTGTCGAGCAACATTCCTGGGTGCTGCTGCGCGCTTTGACCGGGTTTTGCACGGCGGGGACGTCGATGATTATTGAGAGCTGGCTGAATGAACGGGCCAGCAATGAAAGTCGCGGAGCGATTTTTTCCTTCTACATTTCCGTCACCTTGATGGGTGTTGTCGGTGGGCAAATGATGGTGGCCTTTGGCAATGTCCATACGCCCATTCTGTTCATGATTTGCGGTATTCTTTACTGTCTGGCGATGTTGCCCACCACCTGGTCCAATGCGGCATCGCCGCAGCCGCTCAGGTCGGTGAAACTGGATTTGCGGAGCCTGTTTCGCAATTCGCCCGTGTCTTTTGTTGGGATTTTGCTGATTGGGATTGCCAACGGTGCCTATGGCACCTTGGTTGCGGTGTTTGGCGCGCGGGTGGGTCTATCGGATATTACCATTGCCAGCATGTTGAGCTTTACGATTTTCGCAGGCGCTGCCGCACAGTTTCCGGCAGGCCGCTTGTCCGATAGAATAGACCGGCGTTATGTGTTGGCGGGAATTGCCATTATTGCGCTTGTCGCGGCGTTGATCTTGCTGCTGACGCAACCGGCAACGGCCATTGTTCTCATTCCGCTGGTTGCCATTTATGGCGCTGCGGCCAATTCGCTCTATCCCATCGCGGTGGCTCATGCCAATGACTACGCCGATAGCGGCGATTTCGTCAAAGTTTCTGGTGGGCTTTTGCTGTTGTTTGGCATTGGCACCATTATTGGGCCGACGATTGGCGGTCCGGTGATGACCTATTTTGGCCCGCATGCGCTGTTTGCAGTCACGGCTGTTGCCCATGCGCTGTTGGTTTTCTATGCGATCTTCCGCAGTAGGCTGCGCCAAGCCTTACCGCCGGAGGAAAGGGAAAGTTTCGCCCACGCCCATGGTCCGATTGCCACCATGACGGCCACGCCGCAATCTGCCAACCTTGATCCGCGCGCCGATCGGACCGAGCCGACGGATACTGTTAAAGAGAGTTAAACGATGAGTTTTGACCCAGATCGACCCATCAAAAAGCCGGAGCACGAGATCGGATGCGATCTCTCGCTGCTGTCTGCGGACGAACTCCAGAAGAGAATCACTTTGCTGGAAGAGGAAATAAACCGCCTGAAAACGGAACGTCAGAGTAAAGAAGCAGGTAAAATGGCGGCTGAAGCCCTTTTTAAAGGTCTGAAGTAGTCCGATTTGCTTCAAAATATTACACTTGGCTCTATAGCAAAATGGGGGTTGATCACCCCGGACAGGGGCAGAAAGTGACATCGTCTGGCACCATGAGGCACAGTATTAACCAGATATTATGCATTATGTGAGAATTTATAAGCTATCCAGTTCTTCTGGATGCAGGCGTTTTCCCATTTTAGGAAAATAGTCTGCTTTTCCTCCCTGTTTTACCTTGAGAGCCGCTCGCGCGGCTCTTTTTTTACGTCGAACAACTGCGCGCAAAACTGTGGGAATTAACCTTTTCTTAAGAAACGACTTGCGAATTTGCGCTATTGGTAGCATCTTGAGGTCCAAGCAATGATACTTAAAAAAGTCCAAACGGCGCTTAAGATTTCAAGCAGTACGAACCGGGCTTTCTTTTTGGTCGCGCTACCTAGAGTGTGATGCGTAGGACAGGGGTTAATGTCGATGTCAGAACTCGGATTGAATACGAATACGGTTAGCTTTGCAGGCCGCGCCGCGTCGTCGCCGCAGTTCAAGATAACCTATGCTGAGGGAATGGGTCTGGTTGAAGAAACCGCAGCCTATCTCGACGGCCCTGGCCGCTCAGCCGCCAAGGTGTTGCCGCGGATGGCATCGGTGCTCTATGCGGCCGAATCCATGCGCCTCACCACCCGCTTGATGCAGATGGCATCCTGGCTGCTGTTGCAGCGCGCTGTGAACAATGGCGAAATGTCACGCGATCAGGTGCTCTCTGAAAAGAGCAAGGTTCGTCTTGATGGCTTTAACGTGGACCGCAACGCACCGGGCTGGAATGATCTGCCAGAAGCGTTCCGCGACCTGATCGAGCGCTCCTTGCGCCTGCAGAACCGCATTGCGCTGCTGGACCGTGAAATCTATCGTCCAAATGATCCATCGATCGTGCCAGACAATGAAAATAGCGTTCAGGCCCAGTTGAATCTGCTGCGAACGGCGTTTAACGCCAGCTGATCAAGACCCCGCAGCATCAGTGCATTTGATAACCCGGTTCTGCTTTGCAGCGCCGGGTTTTGTTTTGGATAATTGCAGACCATATCAATGCAATAAAAAAGCCCTCAAATGCCGGGTAAGGCATTCGAGGGCGATCCGCTTAAGATCAATGTCGTCAAGGCGAGGATGTGTCAGCATCTTCGATGCCTTGGTATGATTGATCAAGCCGCCTTTTCGAGATCTTTCTTCCACGATCCCTTGGCAGCAAGGCTGTTCATTTCGGCGCGGTGGGTGAAAGCGCGCTGACCAGCAGCGACATTTTCAGAGCGACCGCCCCAAGCCTTCAGGGCGCTGTCTTGCAGGGCGCGTCCGTAGGAATAGGTCAGCGCCCATGGCATGTCGTAGTTGGCATTCATGGCCGAGAGATGTGCGCTGGCCTCTTGGGTGCTTTGGCCACCAGACAGGAAGGCGATGCCGGGAACGGCGGACGGAACGGTTGCTTTCAGCACCTTGACCGTCTGCTCGGCAACTTCCTCAACGGATGCCTTGCGAGCATTTTTGCCGTCAATCACCATATTGGGCTTGAGGATCATGCCTTCCAGATTGACGCGGGCGTCGTAGAGATCGTTGAACACGGTGCGCAGCACCCATTCGGTGACTTCTGCGCATTTGGCAATGTCGTGGGTGCCCGGTGCGCCATCCATCAGCACTTCTGGCTCAACGATGGGCACAATGCCAGCTTCCTGGCACAGAGCAGCGTAATAGGCCAAGGCTTGGCTATTGGCCTTTATGGAGCCCCATGTGGGCAGGCCATCGGCAATGGCAATCACGCCGCGCCATTTGGCAAAGCGAGCACCGGCCTTATAATAGGTGGCGAGACGTTCGCGCAGACCATCGAGACCTTCGGTCAGGGTTTCACCGGGGAAACCGGCCATGGGCTTGGCCCCGGTATCAACCTTGATGCCCGGAATGGAACCTGCGGCCTTGATGATGTCCACGAACGGCGTGCCGTCTGCTGCCTTTTGAAACAGCGTTTCTTCATAGAGAATGACGCCAGAGATATATTTCTTCATGGCGTCGTCGGAGCGAAACAGCATTTCGCGATAATCGCGGCGGCTTGTTTCCGTTGATTCCAGACCAATGGTGTCAAAACGCTTTTTGATGGTGGATGTGGATTCGTCTGCGGCCAGAAGCCCTTTGCCGTTCGCAACCATCTTCACGGCGATGTCTTCAAGTCTCTCACTCATGTCCATTCTCCCAAAACGTGACAACTTTTTTGAGTTTGTCTGGTCAGGAAAACCGGCTTCCACTTTTCCCTGACAAACCTCATGTCATCGCGTAACAGAAGATTATGACATGCGAAATGGGGGCTTAAGTCATTGAAACGATTGAAATCATTTCAATCGTTTTAAAATTCAATGTTTTTTTAAAAAATTCAGGCGCGGCATTTTGTTCCATGCCGCGCCCACTTTATTTCACGGTTGGATCAGGCCGTTTTGGTCAAAACGGTCACGCCGGGCAATTCCTTGCCTTCCATCCATTCCAGAAACGCGCCGCCAGCGGTAGACACATAAGAGAAGTCATCGGCAACACCTGCATGGTTGAGCGCGGAGACGGTATCGCCACCGCCTGCTACCGATACCAGCTTGCCAGCCTTGGTGCATTCTGCTGCGTGTTTGGCAGCCGATACTGTGGCTGTATCGAAGGGAGGGATCTCAAACGCACCAAATGGGCCGTTCCACACCAGCGTTGCCGCCTTGGAAATCCACTCATTGACCACAGCGATGGATTTGGGGCCAACATCCAGCATCATCGCATCAGCAGGGATTGCGCTGACGCTGACGGTTTCATTGGCCGCATGGGCCTTGAACTCGCGGGCCACGACGCCATCGACTGGCAGCACGATAGCGCAGCCAGCGGCCTCGGCCTTGGTCATGATCTGCTTTGCGGTTTCTGTGAGGTCATGTTCGCAGAGCGATTTGCCCACATCGATGCCTTGGGCCGCCAAAAACGTATTGGCCATGCCACCGCCGATCACCAATGCATCCACCTTATCGACAAGGTTCATCAACAAATCGATCTTGGACGACACTTTCGCACCGCCAACAATGGCAACAACCGGATGGGTGGGTTTGCCCAGACCCTTTTCCAGCGCCTCCAGCTCGGCCTGCATGGTGCGGCCAGCATAGGCGGGCAGGATATGGGCCAAGCCTTCTGTGGACGAATGGGCGCGGTGGGCGGCAGAGAAGGCGTCATTGATGAAAATATCGCCATTCTTGGCCAGTTCTGCGGTGAAGGCGGGATCGTTCTTTTCTTCGCCCTTGTGGAAACGGGTGTTTTCCAACAGCAGAATATCGCCATTGTTCATGGCAGCAACAGCGGTTGCCGCTGGTTCGCCAATGCAATCGCTGGCAAAGGCAACGGCCTGATCGAGCACTTCCGAGACCGTGGAGACTATCTGGTTCAAGCTCATATCGGCCACCGGCTCGCCCTTGGGACGGCCAAAATGGGCCAGCAGAATGACTTTTGCGCCCTTGGCAGACAATTCCTTGATGGTCGGTGCGACGCGCTCGATGCGGGTTGCATCGGTGACTTTGCCATCGGCAACCGGCACGTTGAGGTCAACGCGCAAAAGCACGCGCTTTCCAGCGATATCGTTGAGGTCGTCGAGTGTTTTGAAAGCAGGCATGGTCAGTTTCCCGTTTTGAAAAGAGATACGGTGTTGCGTGCGGACCTTACACCGGTGACAGTGAGAGGCAAGGTGATTGCATGATCAGGCCCAGAAATCCGGAATGGTTTCCGCAAGCCGTGGCCCAATGCGCAAAGGCGCAATTTTCTCGGCAAGACCAGTGCTATCGGAAATTTCAACGCCCACGCCGCACAGCGTCGCTGGCCCATGGGCGGCTTCAAACCGGCCCTTGGGCATTTTGGAAATGAAGCGGTTGAGCGGCTCTTCCTTTTCCATGCCCAGCGAGGAATCATAATCGCCACACATGCCCGCATCCGACATATAGGCGGTGCCGCCGTTGAGAATCTGGTGATCAGCGGTGGGCACATGGGTGTGGGTGCCAACGACAAAGCTGGCGCGGCCGTCGACAAAATGGCCAAAGCATTGCTTTTCGCTGGTGGCTTCGGCGTGGAAGTCAAAGATGATGGCGTCGGCCTGTTCCTTCAGCGGGCAGGCGGCCAGAATCTGCTCGGCAGATTTGAAGGGGTCATCCAGCTCAGGATGCATGAACACCCGGCCCATGATATTGGCCACCAGAATACGCGCGCCATTGCGGGCGTAAAACAGGCCCGAGCCTTTGCCCGGTGTGCCAGCCGGATAATTGGCAGGGCGCAGGAATTGATCGTGGCGGGTGCAGAAGGTGACAGCCTCTTTCTGGTCCCACACATGGTTGCCGGTGGTGACAACATCGGCCCCGGCGTTGATGGTTTCCAGATAGATATCTTCGGTGATGCCAAAGCCGCCTGCGGCGTTTTCACCGTTGACGATCACAAAATCCAGTTTCAGATCGGCAATCAGGCCCGGCAGTTTTTCCCAGACAGTCGTTCTGCCCGTTTTGCCGACCATATCACCCAGAAAAAGCAGCCGCATTCCATCATCCAGTCAGGTCTTGAAGTTTTTATATCCACTTTCCGTCAAAATGGCATGCAAAGCGACGTCATGGGGTTCGAACGGCACATCTGCCACTTCCTGGCAGTCAAATGCAATGCCGATCAAGGTCGGATTGCAACCTTTCTGGTGCAAACGCGCTATTGCGCGGTCGTAATGGCCCGCGCCATAGCCAATCCGGTTGCCGCGACCATCAAAGGCAGAGAGTGGAATGAGCATAATGTCAGGGTCAACCACGGCAGCTTCAGGGCCGGGGCCACGGGTGCCAAAGCCGGTGCTGATCAGCTCAACACCCTCAACCCACTGCCGAAAGCAGATGGTTTGCTTGTCCACAACAACAGGCAGGCAAAGCCTTGCGCCCTTCTGTCTCAGCAATCCCAGCAGCGGTTGCAGATCAACTTCTGAGCGGATCGGCAAAAATCCGGCAATCATCACGCCCGGGTCAAACACTATGGCAGCGTCACCGTGATGTGCCAGAGTGTGCGAGAGCGAAAGCCTTTGCTCAGCACTCAAGTGATCTCTGCGGGCCAAACTGATTTGGCGAAGATCAGATTTCGTGTGGATATTGATCACTTGTACCCCTGAGAATTAATTGAATTGTAGGCATTGATGGTCATATTCTATCGCTGGACGATGAATTTTAAAATTCCCGTAGAAGATTTTAGCCCGTTTTGGAATATTAAAGAGGCCACATGAAGATACTATCGCGTTTTAGTCTGGTTGGCACCGTAACATCGGCGACTTGCGTGGTTCTCATTCTCTGTCTCGGGGCCGTTGCCTGGACGATTTCATCGCTGGTGCAAGATCGCATAACGCAAGAGGCACTTGATAGCCAAAACTTCAACCTGCGCGTTGCTGCGACGATTCTGGAACGCGATATTCCCGGTGTGAAGGTCAGCTGGACGCAATCTGGCAATGTGGCCCGCATTGTGGCCGAGACGCTGCCCACAGAATTTGCCTCGGACAATATGATCGATACGATTGGCCGGATGACGGGCCAAACGGCGACGCTGTTTACGCTTGATCCCGCCACCAACGGCTTTATTCGCCGCACCACCAATATTATCAAGCCGGACGGCAAACGGGCGGTTGGCACCCCGCTGGATCCAAAGGGTGCCGTGTTTCCGGCGGTTCAGCGCGGAGAAGTGTATCGCGGTGCCGCTGTCATTCTCGACACACCGTATTACGCCATCTATCAGCCGATTGTTTCCACAAGTGGTGCGGTTATTGGTATTCTCTATGCCGGTGTGCGTGTTGCAGAGATTGCCAACATTGGTCGCGAATTTGCCTGGGCCATTGGCGTGACGGCTGCCATTGCCTTTGTCATATCCATGGCGCTGATGATCATCATAACCCGCCGCATCATGGGGCCTCTTCCAACGTTGACGGAGACAGCAGCAACCCTTGCCAGCGGTCATATTGATCGTGATGTTCCGCACCAGACGTTAAAAAACGAGATTGGCGCACTCGCGCGGGCGCTGGATGTGTTTCGTCTGGATGCTGCCAGCAAATTGCGGCTTGAGCGTGAGGCTTTGGAAAGTCGCACACGCGGTGAGCAGGAACGCAGTCAGCGCGAGACTGAGAAGGATGAGGAGGCCGCCCGTCGGCGTGTCTGTGCCGATGCTCTGGCACAGGCGCTCCATCGCCTGAGTACCGGCGATTTGACGGTGCGCATCGACCAGCCGTTTACGCCCGAACTGGAGCCGTTGAAAGCAGACTTTAACAATTCCGTTGCCAATTTGAGCGCTGCCTTTGGGGGCTTGCGTTATGAGGTGATTTCGGTTGAAGCCGCCAGCAAAGAAATCCGAAGCGCCACCAATGATCTTGCCCATCGCACCGAGCAGCAGGCGGCTTCGCTGGAGGAAACATCCGCCGCATTGCAGCAGGTAACCACCACGGTGCGCAGCGCCGCCGAGCGGGCGCAGGAAGCCTCTGCGCTTGCTGCAAATGCCAAAAACAGCACGGAAGGGTCTGCGAGCGTTGTATCCAGGGCGGTTGATGCCATGGGCCGGATTGAGCAGGCCTCCAGCGAGATTTCAAAAATCATCAATGTGATCGATGAAATTGCCTTCCAGACCAATCTTTTGGCATTGAATGCCGGTGTGGAAGCCGCCCGTGCGGGTGAAGCAGGCAAGGGCTTTGCGGTTGTTGCTCAGGAAGTGCGCGAGTTGGCACAGCGTTCTGCCAATGCAGCCAAGGACATCAAAACCCTCATCACCAAGTCTGGCGACGAAGTGGCGGGCGGCGTGAAGCTGGTGCGCGAGACAGGCGATGCCCTGGGGGCGATTTCCGAACAGGTGTCGCGGATCAACGGTTTGATAGCCGAGATCGCCACATCATCGCGCGAGCAGACAACGGGCTTGCAGGAAATCAACACCGCCGTGAACCATATGGATCAGTTCACCCAGAAAAACGCCACCATGGTGGAAGAAACCTCGGCTGTGACCCACAAGCTGGCAGACAGCGCCGGCGCTGCCGTGGGCTTGCTGGGTCAATTCAAGGTGCCGGGCGAGGCGTTCAGCTCTGCGGTCATGCCGCGCGCACCTGGCGCTTCCACCTACAAACCGTCTTCGCCAGCTCGTCCTGCCGCTCCCAAGGCTCCCGTTATCGGTCGCCCGGTGGTGTCCAATGTTCGGCCCGCGCAACCGACTTCTCGCCCCGTCAGCTCTCCGGCCCGCTCGATGATGGGCACGTTGAGCAATGCTTTTGACAGCACCAAACCGAAAAGCGCCCCGATGAAGCCGTCCCCGATGAAGCCGACATCGGATCAGAGCTGGGAAGAATTTTGAGAGCAGTTATTGCATAATTCCTTAAACCGGAATCGGTTGAAAGCGAAAATTACGCAACAAATATAAAGAGCTACAACGCCATGCGCTATATATGGCGCATGGCGTTGTAGCGCTGCGGATGTCATAGGCCCTGATGGCCGTATCCTATTCACGGCGACCCGCTTTAGAGTCTGTCTGGTTCAGATTGAACCAGACAGACTCTAAACTTCTTTGTTTTCGTTTGTCTTTTCGGG
>DNPN01000087.1:27232-31810 GCA_003501385.1 Rhizobium sp.
GTTTGTCTTTTCGGGAAAGCCGGGTTCCACTTTTCCCCGACAGACTCTAGCGACCGCGCACCAGGCCAGCCATAGCCTGAGCAGCCTCCGTTCCTTCTGCTTGCAGGCCCGTGATCACGCCATTCACATCGGCCTGATTGCGGTTCTGGCTGGCTTTCAGCTTGCCTTCGATGGATGAGATCATCAATTCAATGCCAACAATGCCGCGCATTTGGGCCGTTAAAAATACCTCTGGCGCGTCCTGCACGGCCCAAGGGCGGGGCACGCTTTCTTCCTGCTGGTCGGTGAGCGCGCTCACCTGCTGCATCAACCAGCTTGCATCCTGATGCACTGTGGCTTTGCCGCGCACTTGCACAATCTGGTAATTCCATGTGGGCACGACCTTGCCGGTTTCCTGCTTGGTCGCATACCAATTGGGGGTTATGTAATGATCGGCTCCCATGAAGCTCACCAGCACCTCGTCACCGGCCTCAATGGCCTGCCATTGCGGATTGGCGCGGGCCAGATGCACCAGAAGACAATCGGCTTCGGTCTCCGTGGTGCCGCGGCGCAAAAAGAAGGGCAGGGGATTGGCGATCAAGCCGCCGGTGCCGGAGGTGATCAACAGGCCAAGCGGATTTTGCCGGATAAAGGCAAAAAGTTCTTCGATGTCGTGTTGGCGAAAATGGGGAGGTTGATACATGGCGCGTCTCTTTATTGTGAGAGGCCATCTTGCTTGAGGGTTGCCAAACCACAAGGGGAAACAGCAAGACATCAAAACAATGAATAAGTGCGATCCACGCAACCGATGGATTTTTGCGATCCTGGGAGCCTACAAAGTAGGTGGGGGCCATATATCCGAACCCACGAGTCCGGACAGGGACAGCTCCCTCAAGATCGGGTATGGCCCCAGGGATTGTGTGTTCCTGTCGAGAGGCGCAGACCGCAACACAGATATAGGCTTAATTGCGTGTCAGCGCCAGTGCCATTCAGGCTTTCGCGGTGCTTTATTTCTGGAACTCAAGAGATCGAGGTTTGCGGGCTCGACATCAGCTTGCGGGTGACGCCGTTCAGATGCTCGGTCAGCTCCATAATGGCTCCCAGCAGCGCTTCTTCACGGTTGTTGGCTCCGGCAGAGGTGTTTTCAATGGCGCTGAGGCGACGTTTAAGCTCGGACAATTCGTCCATCACCATAATACCTGCCATCACGGTGACGCGCAGATCACCGATTTCGCCAAACTGGCTTTTCAAATGGCCCACATAGCGGTCAAACTGGCTGGCAAGATCGATCAAATGATCTTCCTGGCCCTCTTCGCAGGCCATGCGATAGGGCTTTCCATCAATGTTGACCGTGACTTGTGCCATGTCGATGTGGTTTTCCCTTAAATGAGGATGGACCGTTGATCTTAACGATCCAGCACCGCCCTGATGGTTTCCATGGCTGTCACCAGACGGCGGGAAACCTCGCGGTTTACCTCTTCCAGCCGGTTGGCCCGAAATTGCGACTGATCAAGCTCTTGCGCAAGGCGTGCACGATCAGCGTGAACGCGCCTGACCTCATGCTCAACCTCACCGTTGGTGCGTTGAGCGTCTATCCGCACGTCAATGGCATTTTCCAGGTTCATGATCGCCTGTTTTAATGCACCGAGCGCAGCTGCTGTTCTGTCCGTCACCATGTCATTTGTCCCGGCTTATTGAAAAAGGCTAGCCGAATCGACCCCTTGGAACCCAAACTTCGCTCTTAACTCTAGCCATCGGATTTGCCCGCCGTCAACAAAAGCCCTTCAAACGTGCTATTGTGCTTGTGGACGAAGCCTTCTTGTCTGTTGTTGTTGGTTTGCATCAATCTGAAACTCTGTTCAAATTTAAGGCATACGTGGAAATATTGTCTCGAAGACAGGCAAGCTGCGCCGATTTTATTGACTTGCGCGTTCCAACTGATAAGGATCAGCCGCTTTCTGACGTTCGCCGGGACGGCGGCGTCCATCGAGACCCGGAACAGGCGGAACACCTATGATTTCTCCCGAACTTCACAACCGGATGGCCAATGCGATCCGTTTTCTGTCCATGGATGCGGTTGAAAAGGCCAATTCTGGCCATCCCGGCATGCCAATGGGCATGGCCGATGTTGCCACCGTCCTCTTTACCCAGTTTTTGAAATTCGACCCCAAGGCACCCAAATGGGCCAACCGCGATCGCTTTGTGCTGTCGGCCGGCCACGGTTCGATGCTGATCTATTCGCTGCTTTATTTGACCGGCTATGAAGACATCACCATCGAAGACATCAAGAATTTTCGCCAGATGGGCGCAAAAACCGCTGGCCATCCTGAATATGGCCATATCGAAGGCATCGAGACCACCACTGGTCCGCTCGGTCAGGGCATTGCCAATGCGGTTGGCATGGCGATTGCCGAAAAGAAGCTTGCTGCCGATTTTGGCGGTCAGTTGATGAACCACCACACCTACGCCATCGTGGGCGACGGTTGCCTGATGGAAGGTATCAGCCAGGAAGCGATTTCGCTGGCGGGTCACCTGAAGCTCAACAAGCTGGTCGTGCTGTGGGACGATAACGGCATTTCCATCGACGGCGCGATCTCGCTGGCCGACAGCACCGATCAGCATGCGCGTTTCCGTGCCTCCGGCTGGAACACATTGGCCGTTGACGGTCACGATCAGGAAGCCATTGCGGCGGCGATTACGGCTGCCCAGACATCCGACAAGCCAACCCTGATTGCCTGCAAGACCGTGATTGGTTTTGGCTCGCCCAACAAGGCTGGCACCCATAAGGTTCATGGCTCGCCGCTCGGTGCCGACGAAATTGCCGCCACCCGCAAGGCGCTGGGCTGGGAAGAAGAAGCCTTCGTGGTTCCTGCTGACGTCTTGACAGCATGGCGCGACGCAGCAAGCAGCCGGGCTACCACCCATGCCGAATGGCAGAAGCTGCTGGACGCGTCACCTTTGAAGGAAGACTTCCTCCGTCGCTTTGAAGGCAAGCTGCCTGCCGGCTTTGATGCGGCGATTGATGCCTACAAGAAGAAGCTGGCAGACACCAAGCCGGTTCTGGCCACCCGCAAATCCTCCGAGGATGCGCTGGAAGTGATCAACGGCGTTGTTGCTGAAACGCTGGGCGGCTCTGCCGATCTGACCGGCTCCAACAACACCAAGACCAGCCAGACTAAATCCATCACGCCAACGGATTTCTCTGGCCGTTACATGCATTGGGGTATCCGCGAGCACGGCATGGCCGCTGCCATGAACGGCATTGCGCTGCATGGTGGTCTCATTCCTTACTCCGGCGGTTTCTTGATCTTCTCGGATTATTGCCGTCCGTCTATTCGCCTTGCCGCTTTGATGGGCATTCGCGTCATTCACGTCCTGACCCATGATTCGATTGGTCTGGGCGAAGATGGCCCGACCCACCAGCCGGTGGAACAGATGGCAGCCCTGCGCGCCATTCCAAACCTCATGATGTTCCGTCCGGCGGATGCCACGGAAGTGGCCGAATGCTGGCAGATTGCCCTGACCCATCAGGACCGTCCATCGGGTATTGCGCTGACCCGTCAGAACCTGATTGCTGCTCGCACCGAATATTCGGCAGAAAACCTCTCGGCCAAGGGTGCCTACGAGCTGTTGGGTGCCGATAATGCCAAGGTGTCGATTTTTGCCACCGGCTCCGAAGTGGAACTGGCCATAAAGGCGCGTGAAGTTCTGGCGGCTAAGGGCATCGCGGGCCGCGTTGTGTCTGCACCGTGCTTTGAGCTGTTCTTTGAACAGCCAGAAGACTACCGCAAAGCCGTTATTGGCACGGCTGCTGTCAACATCGGCGTTGAAGCAGCGATCCGTCAGGGTTGGGATCAGATCATTGGCTCGGACGGCACCTTTATCGGCATGACCGGTTTTGGCGCATCGGGTCCATACAAGGAATTGTACAAGCATTTTGGCATCACGGTTGAGGCCATTGTTGAAGCGGCTGAAGCCAAGCTGGCTTAAAAGACAACCATTGCCCCGGACGATTGTGGTTCCGGGGCCGATTTGAGAAGCGGGAGTTACTGTAATGACTGTAAAAGTAGCCATTAACGGCTTTGGTCGTATCGGTCGCAATGTACTGCGCGCCATCGTCGAATCTGGCCGGACCGACATTGAAGTTGTGGCCATCAACGATCTTGGCCCTGTTGAAACCAACGCGCACCTGCTGCGTTACGACAGCGTTCACGGCCGTTTCCCAGCCTCGGTTGCGGTTGAGGGCGACAGCATCGTCATCAACGGCGGCAAGCCCATTAAGGTGACGGCTGTGCGCGATCCCAAGGATCTGCCATGGGCGGACGTTGATATTGCTTTGGAATGCACGGGCATTTTCACCTCGAAGGAAAAGGCATCCCTGCACCTTTCCAACGGTTCCAAGCGCGTTCTGGTATCGGCACCTGCTGACGGCGCAGACAAGACCATCGTTTTCGGCGTCAACCACGGTACGCTGACCAAGGATGATCTGATCGTTTCCAACGCATCCTGCACCACCAACTGCCTGGCTCCGGTCGCCTATGTCTTGCAAAAGGCATTCGGCATTGAAAAAGGCTACATGACCACGATCCACTCCTACAC
>DNPN01000087.1:32097-37378 GCA_003501385.1 Rhizobium sp.
CGCTGGACACGATGCACAAGGATCTGCATCGCGCCCGCGCAGCCGCTCTCTCCATGATCCCAACCTCCACTGGCGCTGCCAAGGCTGTTGGTCTGGTTCTGCCAGAGCTGAAGGGCAAGCTGGATGGCTCTTCCATCCGCGTTCCAACCCCGAATGTGTCGGTTGTTGACCTGAAGTTCGTGCCTTCGCGCAATGTCACAGCAGCAGAAGTCAATGAAGCCATCAAGGCTGCGGCTGCAGGCGAGCTGAAGGGCATTCTCGGCTATACCGAGGAGCCGCTGGTATCCATCGACTTCAACCACGACAGCCATTCCTCGACCTTCTCGGGCGACCAGACCAAGGTGATGGACGGCAATTTCGTTCGCATTCTGAGCTGGTATGACAACGAGTGGGGCTTCTCCAACCGTATGGCTGATACGGCTGTTGCCATGGGCAAGCTGATCTAATCAGTCCATCTTTGGGTGAATCGCAAGGCGGATCGGGAAACTGGTCCGCCTTTCGTCATCTTGGGGTTTTGCCCTACTCTGATCATGATTATTGCTGACTATAGGCCTGTGGCGTTTCTGCCCGCATTCTTCAACCTTGGCGCGTTTTTCGGGCGCAGCCGATGTCATGGCTTGAGCTATGACATGCCGTTGCCATTTGTGGACATGAAAGGGTGCGGCGTTTGCCGTCACGTCACATTGTTTTTAAAGTTTCTATGCCCTGTTAAGGCATTTGCAATATGTCGTATGGGTTAAGTTATAAAAGCCAAACAGGGTAGATTTTAATCGAGGGTTAGCGGGCGAAGGGGTCAAAGGTTGGAACATTTCTATATTGTCACGCTGGTCCTGACCGCGCTGATTCTCTTTGCTGCCTTTTCCAGCCTGATTGCCTTTCGCTTTGGTGCGCCGCTGCTGTTGCTGTTTTTGATGATCGGCCTGATGGCGGGTGTGGATGGTCTTGGCATCCATTTTGATAACAATTCTGTGGCCTATACTATTGGCTCGCTGGCCCTTGCGGTCATTCTGTTTGATTCCGGCTACACCACGTCCATCCAGTCTTTCCGGCAGGCGGCGGGGCCATCGCTGACCATGGCCACCCTTGGCGTGTTGCTGACCACCGGCATTTTTGGCCTTGTGGCCAGTTGGGCGCTTCATCTGAGCGTGCTGGAAGGGCTGCTCTTGGGCTCGATTGTCGCCTCCACCGATGCGGCGGCGGTGTTTTTTCTGTTGCGCGTCGGCGGCGTTAATATCCGTGATAAGGTGCGCTCCACGCTGGAGGTCGAATCCGGCACCAACGACCCGATGGCAATCTTTCTGACCATGGCATTGGTGCAGATGGTGGCCGCGGGCAAGGATCACACCAGTCTGGATTGGTCTATGGTGCAACTGTTTATCGAACAGATGGGCCTAGGCCTCGCACTTGGCTTGATTGGCGGCGCGGTGATTGTGGTGATCGTCAAGAAAATCTCGATTGATAGGGGCCTTCTGCCAATTATCGTGCTGGCCCTTTCCATGGTGGTGTTTTCCTACACCGGTGCCATTGGCGGTAGCGGCTTTCTGGCGGTCTATGTGGCCGGGCTTTATGCGGGCAATCGCAAATTGCCGGGCAAAGTTGCCATTGCCCGTTTTCAGGAGGGCATGACGTGGCTTGCCCAGATCATCATGTTTCTGGTGCTGGGCCTTTTGGCAACGCCGTCGCATTTCCTGCGTATTCTGCTGCCTGCGGTGTTTCTGGGCCTGTTTTTGGTGTTTGTCGCCAGACCCATCGCGGTATGGCTGTGCCTCATTCCCTTTGATTATACGCAGCAGGAAAAGCGGTTCATCTCCTGGGTGGGGCTGCGCGGTGCCGTTTCGATTTTGCTTGGTATCCTGCCGGTGCTTGGCGCGCTGAAAGGCGGCGAGGTCTATTTCAATGCCGCCTTCATCGTGGTGATGATTTCGCTTTTGCTACAAGGCTGGACCATCAAACCCATGGCCAAACGGCTGGGCCTGATTATCCCGCCGCGAATCGGTGCCATCGATAAGGTGGAGCTGGATCTGCCGGGGGCGGCCAATCATGAATTGCTCTCCTATCGCGTGGTGGCCTCAAGCCCGGTGCTGAGCGGTGCCCGTATCCCGCGCTGGGCCATGCCCTCGCTGGTGATCCGCGATGGCAAATCGATGCGATATCAATATGCGGGCCGCTTGCGGGAGAATGATCAGGTTTATCTGTTTATCGCGCCGGGCTATTCGCGTCTCCTCGACCGCTTGTTTGCCAGCAAGGCACCGGTGCATTCGGATGACAGCGAATTTTTTGGCACGTTCACGATTTCTCCAGCGCGGCCGCTGGCAGAGGTGGATGCTGCCTATGGTCCGGGCCTGTTTGCAGAGAGCGAAAAGCAGAAAACCCTTGGCGAGTTCATGACTGCAAGGCTCGGTGGTGTGGCCGAATATGCGGACCGGGTTCGTGTGCGGCAAATTATTCTGATTGTGCGCGATCTCGATGAGAATGGTCATATCGCATCCGTTGGCGTCTCAATGGAAGCCGTGGACCCCACCGACAATGCGCCAGCCTTCCTCAGCCTGCGTGGTATGGCAAAGTGGCTGATTGGCCTGCGTCATCGCTTTTTCAGCCCCAAAACCGCCTCATGAGGGGATGGGTTGCGGCAGGAGAACCCGCCGCAATCGCTCAAGCCCGTTTAAGCGAAGTTGAGATGGCGATGCACACCCACATCCGGAATTTTGTGATCGTCCAGATTGGCCTTGGCAATTTCCCATCCGAACTTGAGCGGATTGCCGGTTGAGGCCCAGATTTCGGCATCATCCACATGCAGCGCCAGCATGGTCAGGGTCGGATCATTTTTACCATCCTCATACCAGGCTTCCACAATGGAGCTCCAGTGCTCGTCAATTTTGGCGGGGTCTTTGCGCAGTTCAATGACACCGGAGAGACTGGCGTGATAATCGTGATTTTTACCAATCACGCAAAAATGGGCACGGCTGCCGGGGCGAATACCCCTGGCCAATTCTGAATCTGTTTTGGCGAAAAACCAGACAGTGTTTGTCTTTGGATCGCTGTAGGGTGCCATGGGTTGCATGTGGAAGATAGAGCCCTCAAGTCCGAGCATGCCTGCGTGAACAGCGTCAATTTCTTTCCACAGCTGGGTTGCAGGGGCGTCGTTGGCTTGGGTAATGCTGACCATGATGGATCCTTTCTATTTTTTTTGAATCTCCAAACCAGAACGGTAGGCAGGCGGTATTGTTCCCTTTCGCACAAGAAGGCGGGCAGGTTGGGCCTTTGGCCCCCTTGAACGATGGGCATTCGCCGCTTATAAGGACGCCAAATCCGAAAATTTAAGACATCAGGTGTCCCATGGCAGGCCATTCACAGTTTAAAAACATCATGCATCGCAAGGGCAAGCAGGATGCTGTGCGCTCAAAGATGTTCTCCAAGCTCGCGCGTGAAATCACAGTGGCCGCCAAAACCGGTATGCCCGATGTGAACATGAACGCCCGTTTGCGTCTGGCAGTTCAAAACGCCAAGGCACAATCGATGCCGAAGGACAATATTGAACGCGCCATCAAGAAGGCCTCGGCTGCCGATGGTGAGAACTACGAAGAAATCCGCTACGAAGGCTACGGCCCCGGCGGCGTTGCCGTGATTGTTGAAGCACTGACCGACAACCGCAACCGCACGGCTTCCAGCGTTCGTTCCACCTTCTCCAAGGCTGGCGGTGCATTGGGCGAAACCGGGTCGGTATCCTTCTCCTTCGATAAGGTTGGCGAAATCACCTATAAACTCGCTGTTGGCGATGCTGACAAGGTGATGGAAGCCGCTATTGAAGCTGGTGCTGAAGACGTGACCACCGACGAAGACGGCCACACGATCATCTGCGGCTTTGAAGACATGAACGAAGTCTCCAAGGCGCTGGAAGGCGTGCTGGGCGAAGCCGAATCGGTAAAGGCCGTCTGGCGGCCTCAGAACACCGTGCCCGTGGATGAAGAAAAGGCCCAGTCGCTGATGAAGCTGATCGACACGCTGGAAGATGATGATGACGTGCAGAACGTCTATTCCAACTTCGAAGTGTCTGATGAAGTGATGGCCAAGCTCTCGGCCTGATCTGTTCAATCTTGATAGAAAAGCTCGGCTCTGGTGAACCATAGCCGGGCTTTTTGCTGTTATGTTATTGGTTGATGAGGGGGGCGAAGCCACACTTTAAGCAATCTGCCCCGGCCATCTCAGACGGGTCATATCACGCCGCCACATCGCGGCTGTTGGCAATCACACCAATCAGATCATTGACGATGCGCTCGATTTGGCTGCGGTCATCACCCTCGGCCATGACTCTGATCAGCGGCTCGGTGCCGGATGGGCGAATCACGAGGCGGCCATTTTTGGCCAGTTCGCTTTCCGCATCAGCAATGGCTTGGCGCACATAACCATCTTCCAGAGGTTTACCGCCAGAGATGCGCACATTGCGCAAAAGCTGTGGCACAGGCTCAAAGCGATGGCAGATCTGGCTGACCGTTTTGCCAGTGCGCTTGACGGCTGCGAGAATTTGCAGGGCGGCCACAAGGCCATCTCCCGTGGTGCCAAAATCCGACAAAACGATATGGCCGGATTGCTCGCCACCGACGTTGAAATCATGCTGGCGCATATGCTCAACCACATAGCGGTCGCCAACCTTGGTGCGCGCCAGTGTCAGACCTTTGTCACCCAAGAAGCGCTCCAGCCCGAGGTTGGACATGACGGTTGCCACAATGCCGCCACCGCGCAGGGTCTGATCATTGGCCCAGCTTTCGCCAATCACGGCCATCAACTGGTCGCCATCAATCACCGTGCCGGTCTCGTCCACGATAATCACCCGGTCGGCATCGCCATCCAGCGCAATGCCAATATCGGCGCGCACTTCATGCACCTTTTTTTGCAAGGCTGCCGGGTGGGTGGAGCCGCATTCCAGATTGATATTGGTGCCGTTTGGCTCGTTGCCAATGGTGATCACTTCGGCACCCAGTTCCCAAAGGGCCAGAGGGGCCACTTTGTAGGCTGCGCCGTTGGCGCAATCGATGGCGATTCTCAGGCCATTGAGCGTCACATCACGAGGCAAGGTGCGCTTGACGAATTCGATATAGCGATAAATATCGCCATCCACGCGCTTGGCGCGGCCAATTTCATCGGCCTTGGCCAAGGGCAGGGGTGCTTCCTGATCCAGCAGCATTTCGATCTGCCGCTCAATCTCGTCGGAGAGCTTATAGCCATCCGGGCCAAACAGCTTGATGCCATTGTCGGCAAAGGGGTTGTGCGAGGCCGAGATCAT
>DNPN01000087.1:37650-37774 GCA_003501385.1 Rhizobium sp.
CGCGCAGCGAGCGGGTCAGCATGGCAACGGCGGGAGTAGGGATGGGACCGAGCAGGAAGACATCGAGGCCCGCTGCGGTAAAGCCCGCCACCAGCGCATTTTCCAGCATATAGCCGGAAAGGCG
>DNPN01000087.1:38029-38464 GCA_003501385.1 Rhizobium sp.
AGCCGGAAAGGCGGGTGTCCTTGCCAATCACGACACGGTGGCGATGGTGTCCACGGCGAAAAATCGTGCCAACGGCGATGCCAACCTTCATGGCCAGATCGGGCGTCATCGGAAACACGTTGGATTGGCCGCGAATACCGTCGGTGCCGAAATAACGTCGTGTCATACTGTCTCCTGAATTCTTATCCTGGCGATCAGGTACAAACCGCACCGATCAGCCGCTGTTATCATCGCTGTCGTCAGACAGAGCGTTGTTCAATGGCTTCCGCCATGCTGTTCCACGCCTTTGCGGTGTCATGACATAAATTGTCACGACATTCACTTAAATTACCGTCAACATTGATTATATGCCGTTACCAAAAAGAAAGCCGCCCCGATGGAGGGCGGCTTTGCTTGACGTTAAAAAGCGTCTTTTAGAGTCTGTCAGGTTCAGAT
>DNPN01000087.1:38748-39136 GCA_003501385.1 Rhizobium sp.
GAAAACCGGGTTCAACTTTTCCCTGCCAAACTCTAGTGGGCCTGCGGTTCCAGACCACCTTCTGGCTCTTCACCCTTTGGCGTGTCTTTCTTGCCAGCCGATGGAACGGCGCTGCCACGGCTCGGGCCATCTTCACCGCTGTCACGGGTGGGCTTAACGCCCTTGATCAGCGCCTTGATTTCTTCGCCAGACAGCGTTTCATATTCCAAAAGGCCTTCGGCCAGAATGACGAATTCATCATGCTGTTCGGTGATAATCCGACGCGCTTCCGTATAGGCTTCCTCGATCAGGCGACGCACTTCTGTGTCGATTTTCTGTGCTGTCGATTCGGAGACGTTCCGAGACTGCGAAACCGAGTGGCCCAGGAACACTTCCTGCTGGTTTTCAC
>DNPN01000010.1:0-204 GCA_003501385.1 Rhizobium sp.
GAAAAGGCAACCGTCAGACCAAATTGAATGAAATATTGGCCGGGAATGCCGGGCATGAAAGACACCGGCGCAAAAACGGCGACGATGGTAAAGGTGGTGGCAATGACCGCAAGGCCAATTTCATCGGCAGCCTCAATGGCGGCACGATAGGGTGTTTTGCCCATTTTGATGTGGCGCGCAATGTTCTCGATCTCGACGATGGCG
>DNPN01000010.1:445-8636 GCA_003501385.1 Rhizobium sp.
ATGTTCTCGATCTCGACGATGGCGTCATCGACCAGAATGCCGGTGGCCAGCGTCAGCGCCAGAAAGCTGATCAGATTCAGCGAGAACCCCATCACGTCCATAATCCAGAAGGTCGGGATGGCGGAGAGGGGCAGGGCTATGGCCGAGATCAGCGTGGCACGCCAATTGCGCAGGAACAAAAACACCACCACAACCGCCAGAAACGCGCCTTCCAGCAGGGTGTCGATGGCAGCGGTATAATTGCCGTAGGTGAAGTAAACGAAATCGCTGATCAGTTTGATATCCACGCCGGGATTGTTGGCACGCACTTCATCCAGGCTTTTGGCCACGGTTTCGGCCACCGACACTTCGGATGCGCCCTTGGCCCGGAACACGGAAAAACTCACCACTGGCTGATTGTTGAACAGCGCAAAGGATGATGGTTCCTCATAGGTATCGATAATCGTGCCCAGATCCGAGAGTTTAACAAAGCGGCTGCTGGAAATGGCAATCATGGTGTTGGCCAGTGCCGCGACATTGCGGCTGTCGCCCATCACCCGGATGGCCTGTTCGGCCCCTGCCACCTGTCCGCGGCCAGAGCCTAAGTCCACATTGGTGCTGCGCAACTGGGTGCTGACGCTGGAGGCTGTTATGCCCAAAGCATTCAGCTTGTCCGGGTCGAGTTGAATATGCACTTCCCGATCGGCACCGCCAACCCGGTCGATACGGCCAATCCCCCGCTGGCCCTGCAACGCCCGCTTCACGGTGTCATCGACAAACCACGACAATTCCTCCAGCGTCATATTGGGGGCGGAGACCGCAAAGGTCTGAATCGCCTGTCCCTCTACATCCACTTTGGCAACAATGGGCTCGTCAATGGTTGAGGGCAATTCACCGCGAATCTTGTCGATGGCGTCCTTGGTATCTTGCACCGCCTGTTCGGTGGGAACCTCAATGCGAAACACAACCGTGGTGACAGATTGGCCATCGGTGACGCGCGAAGAGAGCTCATCGACGCCATTGACCGAGGCGACCGCATCCTCGATTTCCTTGGTGACCTGCATTTCCAGCTCTGCCGGAGCCGCACCACTCTGGGTGATCGTGATAGACACCACCGGCACATCAATATTGGGAAAGCGGGTGATGGGCAGGTGCAGAAAGGCTTGATAGCCCAGAACCATCAGCAGCACAAAGGCGAGCAAAGGGGCGATGGGATTGCGAATGGACCAGGCGGAGAAGTTCATGATCGTGTCCTATCTCGCCTGTCAGTTCGAAGGAGCGGCGGCGTCGCGCACCGGACGGATCGTGTCGCCATCCCGCACAAAGGCACCCGCCTTGACCACCACCAGATCACCGGCCTTGATGCCTTTGGTGATCAGCACCCGGCCATTGTCAACAATACCGGTTTCAATGGAAATCTGATGCACAATATTGTCGCGCACAATGCGGGTGACACTGCCGGATTTGTTGGTCTCCACCGCCGAGATGGGGAGAACAACCCCATCGCCCTCGGCAACGGAAATCGTGGCGTTGGCATACATGCCCTGTCTGGCAACATCGCTATCGGTCAGCGCGATATGCACGGAGCCCAACCGGCTGGTGGAATTGACGACAGGGGAAATCAGCCGGATTTTTCCATCCACCGGGTCTTTCAGACCAGCAATGGTGATCTTTGCGGTTTGACCGAGGCGCATTTTCAAAATGTCATCTTCCGATACATCGGCCACCAGCTCCAGCTGATCATCGCGCAGAATGGTGAAGAGTTGTGTGCCGGAGCCAGAGGCGATTGCACCAATCTTGGCGTTGCGGGCGGTGATAAGCCCACCGAACGGGGCCTTGATGGCGGTGCGTGACAGTTTGAGGTTCACTTCATCAATCTGGCTGATCACGGCTTTCAGGTCAGCCTCTGCAATGGCCACGGCCTGTGCGGCGCTGGCCACGCTGTTGTGAGAGTTTGTGGCCGATGTCTCAAGCTTTTGCAACTCGGAGGTTGACATGGAGCCGCTGCTGACCAGCGTTTGGCCGCGAACCAATTGCCGTTGCGCTTCCGCTTCATTGGTTTTGGCATCATTCAGCTGGATTTTATATTGCGCAACCGAGGCCTCGCCCTTGGCCTGATTGGCCACCAATTGTGCCTTTTGCACAATCAGGCTGCTATCATCCAGCGTTGCCAGCACCTGTCCTGCCACCACCTTATCGCCAACATCGGCGGACAGCGACTTGATCGCAAGACTATCAACCTGAGGCTGAACGTAAACCTCTTCCACTGCCTCAATGGTGCCGGTTGCCACAACCCTATCCGTCAGACGGGCCTGATTGGCTTCAATCACCACAATGGCAGGATAGCGCTTATCAGAAACATTGCTCTCGGAATGGGCAATTGCGGTCACGGCAATGGATATGCCGACGCAAACGCCCAGGCGGCTGGCTGTCTTGAGAAGTGTCACCCGTCTCGTCCTTCAAATGTCATCAGTGTCAATGCGGGAATACGCAAAGCTTAATAGAGTTGGATCAATGTTTTAGTTAATTTTTTTATATGTTGTATTATGAAATTTTGGAATTCGAACGAAATACCGATAGATATAACTGTGCCTCTGATTGACACTGTGCAAAATGATACGTCAGCGCTGTTTTTCGCACAATGCTTTAAATTGACAATCGGTTTGGTTGTGGGGTGGTCAGCGCATATGTGGTTAAAAAAGCATCGCGTGCCATGCCAATGATGCATCGGTGCCTGTTGTGCGAAGCCTCTGGATAGTTTGGATGATTTGGCACCGTGTTCAGTTCAAATGCCGCGGTTTGCGGCGCACAAGAACAAGCGCAACAAAAAAGGGCCAAGCGTGATCTTCTCAGACACTTGGCCCCATTTGGTGGCAGGTGATGTCCTATTTCAGGGCAGCATCGGTGATTTCGTGGGTGTAAGCACCCACCGGTTCCTTGCTGATCACAGGATCAGAGCCACCGCCCAAAAGCGTTGCTACCGTGCGCTTGTAATCGGCATCATCAAGCGCGCCATTGGAACCTTGGGTCAGCTTGGCGACTTCGCTCATCATCCGCTTCTGGTGCTTTTCGGTCTGGGCACCGGAGGCATCGTTGTCGAGCACGATCCCGGCTGCGGCATCCGGGTTCTTTTCAGCCCATTTCCAGCCCTTCATTGAAGCGCGCACAAACTTGACCATCTTTTCCTTGAAGGCCGGGTCTTTCAGCTTTGGCTCCAGCACGTAGAGACCATCTTCCAGCGTGGCAACGCCTTCTTTCTCATAGGGGAAGGTGATCAGCTGATCGGGCTTGATACCGGCATCAATCACCTGCCAGTATTCATTATAGGTCATGGTGGAAATGCAGGCAGCTTGCTTTTGCAACAGCGGATCGACGTTAAAGCCCTGTTTGAGCACTTTCACACCGTCTGCGCTGCCATCGGACTTGATGCCCAGATGCGCCATCCATGACAGGAACGGATATTCATTGCCGAAGAACCACACGCCCAGCGTTTTGCCCTTGAAATCGGCAGGTGTCTTGACGCCGCTTTCCTTCAGACAGGTCAGCATCATGCCCGAATGTTTGAACGGTTGGGCGATGTTAACAAGCGGCACGCCTTTTTCGCGGGTGGCCAAGGCCGATGGCATCCAATCGACAATCACATCGGCACCGCCACCGGCGAGCACTTGCGCGGGCGCAATGTCTGGGCCGCCGGGCTTGATGTCGACATCAAGGCCTTCTTCCTTGTAATAGCCCTTGTCTTTGGCCACGTAATATCCGGCAAACTGTGCTTGTGTGACCCATTTCAATTGCAGCGTCAGCTTATCTGCCGCATGGGCCTGCATGGCGAGCAATGACACGGTGCCAGCCATCAATAGTGAAGCAATTTTGCTTTTCATGATCGTTCCCTCTCTTGTGTTATCGAATATGCCCACCACGGACAGACGGATGCCAGAAGGTGACGGCTTTTTCAGCCAGCGCCACCAAACCATAGAAAACAGAACCGGCCAGCGCCGCCACCGCAATTTCCGCCCAGACCATATCCACATTGCTGCGGCCCACTTCAGTGGAAATGCGAAAGCCCATGCCGACGATGGGGGTGCCGAAAAACTCCGCCACAATCGCCCCGATCAGCGCCAATGTGGAATTGATTTTCAGCGCGTTGAAGATAAACGGCCATGCGGCGGGAAGCCGGAGCTTGATCAACGTTTGCCACCAGCTGGCGGCATAGGTGCGCATCAGGTCGCGCTCCATGGCGCTTGCCGCAGACAGGCCCTGCACGGTGTTTACCAGCATAGGAAAGAAGGTCATGATCACCACGACCGCGACTTTTGACGGCCAATCAAACCCGAACCACATCACCATGATTGGGGCCACGCCCACCACGGGCAGGGCAGAGACGAAATTGCCAATCGGCAACAGGCCCTGCTTGAGGAACGGCGAGCGATCAATCAACACCGCGACGATAAAGCCAAGGCCGCAGCCTGCGACATAGCCGGTGAGCACTGATTTCAAAAATGTCTGCTGAAAATCAGCCCAGAGGATGGGCAGGGAATGGATCAGCCGCGTCCAGATCATGCTGGGGGCGGGCAGCAGAATGGAGGGGATATCGAAGCCCCGCACCACGCATTCCCAGATGACCAAAAGCGTGATGCCAAACAGCAGCGGCACGGCAATATTGGCGGCGCGTTGGGCGGGCAGGACGGCAAAGTGCTGACGTACCAGCCATTCATTCGCACCCCATGCCACAAGCCAGAAGATCAGCGCAAACAGCAGATATCCACTCATGCTCGCTCTCCCATGCGCTTGAGAACCGCCGTGTGGGCAAGCCCGATGATGGCCACCAGCAAAGCCGCAAGCCCCGCCGCCATAAACAGGGCGGCCCAGATTTGTACTGTCTGCCCATAGTAAGAGCCAGACAGCAGCCGTGCGCCAAGGCCAGCGACCGCACCCGTCGGCAATTCACCCACAATCGCCCCCACCAGTGAGATGGCAATAGCCACTTTCAGCGAGGTGAACAGATAGGGCATGGCGGCGGGCATGCGGAGCTTCCAAAAGGTCTGGGTGTTGCTGGCATAATAGGTGCGCATCAGGTCGATCAGAATCGCATCTGGACTGCGCAGGCCTTTGACCATACCGACGACCACCGGAAAGAAGGAGAGATAGGTGGAAATCAGTGCTTTCGGCATCAGGCCGGAAATGCCAATGGCGTTCAGCACCACGATAATCATCGGGGCGACGGCAATGATGGGAATGGTCTGGCTGGCAATCACCCACGGCATCAGCGATTTATCCACGGCCCTATTATGGACAATGGCAATGGCCAGCAGAATGCCCAGCACTGTGCCCATGCCAAAGCCCATCAGCGTGGCGGAAAGGGTGATCCATGCGTGATACACAAGGCTACGCTTGGAGGTGATCGGTTTGTCGATGGTGGTATCCCACAGCTCGGCAATAATCTGGTGCGGAGCGGGAAGGACAGGGCGCTCCTGATTGAACGTTTGCTCAATAATTTGGGCGGTGGTAAGCGTTTCACCCGCTCTTGCCGCCTGATCGCGCACAAAGGGCGCGTTGAGAATGACCACGAAGACGTGCCAGATGATCAGGATGGCGAGGATAACGGTGAGGATGGGGAGAACTCTATTCCTCATAACTATGCCCCGCCCGCAAACCTTCGCGCACCCGATGGGCAATGGCCAAAAACTCAGGGCTTTCCCTGATATCCAGCGGCCGCTCTCGTGGCAGGGTGGATTCAATCACATCGGTGACGCGACCGGGGCGGGGGCTCATCACCACGATTTTGGTGGAGAGATAGACGGCCTCTGGAATCGAATGGGTGACAAAACAGATGGTCTTGTTGGTGCGATCCCAGAGCTTTAACAATTGCTCGTTCAAATGGTCACGGACAATTTCATCCAGCGCGCCAAAGGGTTCATCCATCAACAAAAGGTCGGCATCAAAGGCCAGTGCGCGGGCAATCGAAGCGCGCTGCTGCATGCCGCCAGAAAGCTGCCAGGGGAATTTCTTGCCAAAGCCTGCGAGATTGACCAGCTCCAGCGTCTGCTCAATCCGCTTTTTCTTCTCATCGGCGCTATAGGCCATGATCTCCAGCGGCAGGGCAATGTTTTGCTCAATGGTGCGCCACGGATAAAGCGCTGCCGCCTGAAACACATAGCCGTAGGAACGTTCCTTGCGGGCATTTTCCGGTGTCATGCCATTGACGGTGATGGTGCCGGATGTGTGCTTTTCCAAGTCCGCAATGACGCGCAAAAACGTGGTTTTACCACAGCCGGATGGGCCGATAAAGGAAACAAAATCGCCCTTTTTCACCTCCAGATCCACGTTGGACAGCGCATGCACCGGCCCATCATTGGTCTGGAAGGTGAGACAGAGGTCTTTGGCGGAAACGACGGAGTAGGGATTGGTCATGGGGATATGCCGATTGAGAGAGCTAGATTGAAGGCGTGACCACTCTTCGCATGGGTCATGCTCGGGCTTGACCCGAGCATCCATCCACGCCCGTCGGCGTTTGGGGTTTTGGATCCCCGCCGCAGGGGCGAGGATGACGCGGAGGGTGCGGCTAAGTGCAAATGCACATCACACCCCGCTGGCCGGAATGCCGGTGCGCTCCACCTTGCGCGGCGACACCAGCTCTTTCCACGTCGACAGCGCTTTGCTCACCGCCGGATAAGGCTCGCGCTTCACAAATTTGCCGTGGCCTTCCTGCGTTTTCACGGTGCTTTCCTCAATCGCCACCACGCCACGGGTCAGGGTAAAGCGCGGCAGGCCGGTGACGGTTTTGCCTTCGAACACATTGTAATCAATGGCGGATTGCTGGTTGTTGGCCGAGATTGTTTTGGAGCGCTTCGGGTCCCACACCACAATATCGGCATCGGCGCCGACGAGGATCGCGCCCTTCTTCGGATAGATATTGAGGATTTTGGCGATGTTGGTGGAGGTGACGGCCACAAATTCGTTCATGGTCAGGCGGCCAGTGGCGACGCCGTAGGTCCACAGCATCGGCAGACGATCTTCCAAGCCGCCGGTGCCATTGGGGATTTTGGTGAAATTGCCAACGCCAAACCGTTTTTGCTCGGTGGTAAAGGCGCAATGGTCGGTGGCGACGCAAGACAGCGAGCCGGATTGCAGGCCAGCCCAGAGGCTATCCTGATGCTGCTTATTGCGGAACGGCGGCGACATCACCCGGCGACCGGCGTGGTCCCAATCCTTGTCGAAATATTCGCTCTCATCCAGCGTCAGATGCTGGATCAGCGGCTCGCCATAGACCCGCATGCCCTTTTGCCGGGCGCGGCGGATGGCCTCATGCGCCTGCTCGCAAGACGTATGCACCACATAGAGCGGAACTCCGGCCATATCGGCCAGCATGATGGCGCGGTTGGTGGCTTCGCCCTCCACTTCAGCCGGGCGGGAATAGGCGTGCGCCTCCGGCCCATTGTTGCCCTCGGCCAGAAGTTTGGCCGACATGGCCGCGACCACATCGCCATTTTCGGCATGAACCAGCGGCAGCGCACCCAGCTCGGCACAGCGCGAGAAAGAGGCGAACATCTCATCATCATTCACCATCAAGGCCCCCTTATAGGCCATGAAGTGTTTGAAGGTGTTGATGCCCTTGTCCCGCACAATGGTCTGCATCTCGTTGAAAATGCGCTCATCCCACGAGGTGATGGCCATGTGGAAGGAATAATCGCAATTGGCGCGGGTGGATTTATTGTCCCAGCGGGTCAGCGCTAACAAAAGCGATTGGCCGGGATCGGGCAGACAGAAATCCACCACCATGGTGGTGCCGCCAGCAAGGCCTGCGCGCGTGCCGCTTTCAAAATCATCGGCGGAATAGGTGCCCATGAACGGCATTTCCAGATGCACATGCGGATCAATGCCACCCGGCATGATGTAACAGCCGGAGGCATCCAGCACGGTATCGCCGGAGAGGTCCGGGCCGATTTCGGTGATGATCCCGCCGTCGATTTTCACATCCGCTTTGTAGGTGAGATCGGCTGTGACGACGGTGCCGCCTTTGATGACTGTGCTCATGTGTGTTCACCCGTGTTTGTTTTGGTTGTCGTTTGGTGGCCTTCGGCCCCCTCATCCGCCTGCCGGCACCTTCTCCCCGTGAACGGGGAGAAGGGGAAACGCCGCACCGCCTCCGTCCCTCTCCGACGTAGAGTGGGGCGCGCGTCCCCTCTCCCCGCCTGCGGGGAGAGGGTTAGGGTGA
>DNPN01000010.1:8797-15770 GCA_003501385.1 Rhizobium sp.
TCTCCCCGCTGGGGAGAAGAGACCAAGGCGCAACCGGTTCATCTTCATCTGATGTTGCTGTGTAACGCAAAGGGTGCCGCACACTCCCTCTCTCACCCCACAACCTCCGCCGTCTCCAGCACCGCGTGCAACAACACATCACACCCATCACCAGCCCAATCCTTGGAAATCTCTTCCGCTTCATTATGCGAAAGCCCACCCACACACGGGCACATGATCATCGTCGATGGCGCAACTCTTGCCGCCCAGCAGGCGTCGTGGCCCGCACCGGAAATAATGTTCATATGGCTATAACCCAAACGCTCGGCGGCATCGCGCACGCGGCCTACCAGCGTGGGGTCAAACGTCACGGGGTCGAAATGGCCAACGGCTTCCACCGCGCAGCCAACGCCCAAAGCGTCACAAATTGTTGCGGCTTCGGCTTCGATCTTCGCCCGCATCCGGTCCAGCTTCTCTTGGCTTGGCGTGCGAATATCCACCGTGAACACCACCTTGCCCGGCAGCACATTGCGCGAATTGGGCGAGAAGAACACTTGGCCGACGCCACCGACAGCGCCGGGCTGTTCGCTCATCGCCACATCCTGCACCATCTCAATGATCCGGCTCATGGCAAGGCCAGCGTTGACGCGAAGGTTCATCGGCGTCGAGCCAGTGTGCGCTTCGCGGCCAGTGAGCGTAAATTCCAGCCACCACAGGCCCTGACAGTGGGTGACAACGCCAATCTGCTTGTTCTCGGCCTCCAGAATCGGCCCTTGTTCAATGTGATATTCGAAATAGGCGTGCATTTTGCGCGCACCCACTTCTTCCTCGCCCAGCCAGCCAATGCGCTTCAGCTCATCGCCGTAAGACTTGCCGTCTGGGTCTTTGCGCGAATAGGCGTAATCCAGCGTATGCATGCCAGCAAACACGCCAGAGGCCAGCATGGCCGGGGCAAAGCGCGCACCCTCTTCATTGGCCCAATTGGTGACAACAATCGGATGTTTGGTCTTGACGCCAAGGTCGTTCATCGAGCGCACCACTTCCAGCGCTGCCAGCACGCCCAACACGCCATCATATTTGCCGCCGGTGGGTTGGGTGTCGAGGTGGGAGCCAACATAGACGGGTAGAGCATCGGGGTCGGTGCCGGGGCGGGTGGCAAACATGGTGCCCATCTTGTCCACGCCCATGGTCATGCCCGCCGCCTCACACCATGTTTGAAACAGGGCACGGCCTTCAGCGTCCTCATCCGTCAAGGTCTGGCGGTTGTTGCCGCCTGCAATGCCGGGGCCAATCTTGGCCATATCCATCAGGCTGTCCCACAGCCGGTCAGCATTTACGCGCAGGTTCGCGCCGGGTTGAGCCGTCATCTCATCATTCCTAATTTTTGCAGAGGTTTCGATGCTGATCGAAAACCGCTGTTCCCTCTTTTTTGACTCTTGTTATTTTTGAGCCTTTGTTTCAGTCATCACCATTGCCTTTCTCAGGGCAGTGATTGATATTTGACCGATTGGTAAACATTACAACTTCCGCAGCTGTACTCAAGTCGAAAATGCGGAAATGTTTCGCAAAAATTACAGGCATTTGCCCAAAAACTGAACCTGTTTTTTTGAGCAAGCTAGTCCTTGATTGCGGAAGTTGGAAAATGGCAAGAGGATAGCATGGCAGTACCAAGGGCAGCGAAGACACAGCGGCGTACCCGTATTCAGGAAGAGAAGGAAGAAATCATCCTTCAGGCAGCACTGGATGTGTTCTCAATCAGAGGCTTTCGCGGCTCGACGATTGATCAGATTGCTGAGGTGGCGGGCATGTCCAAGCCCAATCTGCTCTATTATTTTCGCACCAAGGAGGCCATGCATCGGGTGCTGATGGATCGGCTGTTATCCAACTGGCTGGAGCCATTGCAAGCCTTTGATGCCGATGGTGATCCGCGCGAGGAGATTTGCTCCTATATTCGCCGAAAGCTGGAAATGGCTCGGGATTTTCCCCGCGAAAGCCGGTTGTTTGCCAATGAAATCTTGCAGGGCGCACCGAACATTGAGGATGTGTTGAAAGGTTCGCTGAAAGAACTGGTAGATGAAAAGGTGGAGGTCATTCGCAGCTGGATTGCGGCACGCAAGTTGGCGGATTGCGATCCCTATCACCTGATTTTTTCCATCTGGTCCACCACCCAGCATTATGCCGATTTTGATGTGCAGGTGCGGGCCGTTCTGGGGCGGGATGATGGCGACGACACCCGTTTTGAAGATGCCGCCCGGTTTTTGGAAAATCTGTTTGTCAACGGCCTGAAACTTCAGGCCTGATCAATCGGGCAGGGTGGCCATGGCCACCAATCCCGCAGCCGTTATCAGCGCACCCGCGAGCACAGCAATGGGGGCCCAGCCGTGGCCCAAAGCGCCTTCCAGCACAATGATAAAGCTGGGTGTCAGATAGCTATAGGCCAGCACCTTGGGCGCGGGCAAACGGGTGGCGGCATACTGCAACAGCAAAAAGGTAATCAGTGTCATCACCACGGCCAGATAGATCACCATGACCCAGGCCAGCATTGGTACACTGGCATAATCAAGGGCCAGCAATTTGGGTGTGCCGGGGATCATGATGAAGCCAAGCGTGGCAACGGCTGTCCAGAACATGAAAACCAGTGGTGGTTCGTTTTCGTTGAATTTCCGCAGAAGTGGCACATAAATGGCGTGGGCGGTGACGCCGATCAGATAGATCATCTCACCCTTGCCAAGATCAAAACGCAGCAATGCATGGATATCACCACGAAAAATCACCCAGATGGCACCAATGGCGGCAATGATCAGGCTAAGCAAGACCCGCCCATGGGTTTGCTGGCGCAGCAGTAGCCAGGCAAAGCCCGCGCTCATGAGCGGCATCACCGTAAAAATCGCCCCCGTTGCCACCGGTGCGGTAAATTGAAGGGCGATAAACATGCTGAGCATGTAGGTTGACATCAATGCGCCGATGATCACAAACCGCATCGGGCGTTTTGGTAGGGCAAAGCGGTAGCGTTTGACTCTGAAGCAGAGAAAACCCGTGACCATGACAGTCAGAATATAGCGGAAGGCGGTCAGGGCAATCGGGTCCATGACACGGGTGGCTATGCCCCCGAAGGAAAAGGACGTGGCCAGCAAGATTGCAAACAACAGAACGGCCAGATGCGCTTTCAGCTTTTCTCGTCCGCGCGCGTGGCTATTGTGATGGTTGAGGGCGGAGGTTGCGGTCGGTGAGGTCACGGATGTCTTCTTTATCAGGGCACTGTACCCTGTCATGTTCTGGCATAGCTGAGGCTAAACCGTGGTACGGTTTATTGCAAAAATCCTTATCCCACCGCATTTTTTAACGGTTTATGCGAGGTTTTGCTCATCAATGCAAAAAGATCATCGGCACTCATGGGTTTTGCCAAGGCATAACCCTGCAAAATGTGGCAGCCAAGATCGCGCAGAATTTCGGCATGGGCCATGGTTTCCACGCCCTCGGCGACGATTTCGATCCCAAGAGACTTACCGATTTCAACAATGGAGCTAATCAGCCTGCGTTGTGGTTTGCTCTCCAAAATAGGATAGGTCAATTGTCGGTCGATCTTGAGGCGATGCGGCGATAGTTTCAGCAGGCTCAAAATCGACGAATAGCCGGTGCCGAAATCATCGATTTCAATTTCAATACCCAGTGCCTTGATCTTGGCAATGGCCACAGCAGCGGCTTCATCCTTGTCGTCAAAGGAGATGGATTCCAGCAGCTCAAAAGCAAGTCCGCCGGCAGGCAGTGTGGTGTCGGCCAGTCGCTCGATCATGCTGTCGTCAAACAGTCGCTGGGCAGAAATATTGACAGAAACATGCAGGGCATCCAGCCCATAATCGGCCCAGCGCTTGGCTTGTCTGAGCGATTGTTCCAGAATGGTTTTGTCGATGTTGGCAACAACATTCAAGCTTTCCGCAACACTCAGGAAGGCATTGGGTGCCAGCAAGCCATCTTCTGGATGTTGCCAGCGGGCAAGCGCTTCAACACCGATAATCTTGAGCGTGTGGGCGTCAAACTGCGGCTGGAAATATGGAATGAACTCCTCTTGTTCCAATGAGCGCAGAATGGCATCCGCCGTGCGTTTGGTCGAAAGGGTGGCTTCCTTCAAGGTGTCGGAGAAAAACTCCAGCCGGTTTTTGCCGCGCCGTTTGGCCTCATAAAGCGCAATATCGGCGTTGATCAGGGCCAGTTCCATGCTGTCGAGGCTCTTCGGAATCAGCGCAATACCAATGCTGGCCCCTACACGACACTCCTGACCCTGCCATGGAATGGGTTGGTTGATGGCACTAATCAAAGCTTCGCCCATGGCTTTGGCTTTTTCTTCGGCCTCGCCGGGCGGGCCCTGGCAAACAACCACAAACTCGTCTCCACCAATGCGGGCGGCAAAGTCTGTCTCATCGATCATCGCATTGATCTGGTTTGCCACGTGGCGCAACATGGTGTCGCCTGCGGCATGACCAAGCGTGTCGTTGATATCCTTGAAGCGATCAAGATCGATGTGTAGCACGGCTGTCAAATGATCATTGGTGCGTCCGTTATCGACCTTGGCCAGATGTTTGTCGAGGTAGCGGCGGTTGGCAAGACCGGTCAGCGGGTCATGCAGCGAACTGTGCTCCATCGCCAGGCGCGCATCCTCGAGGGCATGGTTCTGCAATTCCAGTGCGTTTTTGGCCTCTTGCAGGTCTTCCTGCATTTTCACATCGGCTGTGACACTCCAATTGACGCCGACGATTTTCTTGCGGAAATGCGCGTCCCGATAGACAGCCCCAAAGGCTCGGAGATGGCGAATTTCGCCCGTGTCGGTGATGATCCTGAACTGGGTGGAGTAATCGGTGTTGGTACGGATGGCATTGTCAAAGCGTTTGGCCGTCGCTTCGCGGTCGCTGGGGTGAACCCTGCGTTTCCATTCCTCAATGTCGGTTTCGTTGGTCTTCATGTTCATGCCGTAGAGCTGAAGCATGCGCGCGTCCCAATGCAAACGACCGGTGGCGATGTCCAGTTCCCATACGCCGATTTGCGATGCATTCAGCGCAATTTGCAACCTTTGCGACAGGGTGCGCAATTCGCGCTTTTGCTCATTCAATTCGGCAATATTGGCCTGTCGTTCTTCCAAAAGCCGTGCCACCCACATAATCGGGGCAAGGATCATGAAGGAGAGAAAGAACATGACGATCCGGCGTTTTGATCGCTCATCGGCCAGATCGCGCGATGCTTCTTTCGGACTGGCTGCCAACACCCAGCTCTGCGCTCCGATATTGACTGTCATGGTCAGAAACGGATTATCCATCAGCCCGGTGTCGCCCAAAATCGGCGTGGTTTGCCCGTCGGTGTTGTCGTAGAGCGCGATATTGAGATTGAGAGAAGGATCGAAAAGCCCACTTTCCCGGAACAATCTGTTGACCTCGATTGTACCCATCAACAGTCCGCGGGAATTGGCGCTGGAGTCGGCAGTCTCACCGAGAGAGGCGGAATTTGCACTGAAAACAATCGGGTAATAAATGCGCAGGCTGTTTACTTTCAACGAAGCCGCATTGGGTCGCGCCACGATGAAGGTATTGTATTTCTCGGCAAGTTCCGCGGCTTTGATATCCGACGGATTTGACGAAAATGTTCTCCCCACCATGATTTGATTGGGCAAATAAGGGTAAATCAGCGCAGTCGTTTTATCGTAGACAATGCTGATGTCGTTCAGGCGCATTGGTCGTGAAAACAGGCGGCGGCCGATGTCCGAGAAGCGGCTCTGGTTCATGCCCTGTTCGGTCTCAATCACCGCTGCCAGGCTCTGTAACAGCTTGATGTCCGACTTGATATTGCCTTCCAGCTGGGCACGAATAGGGCTGAGCTTATCGGCGACGGCGGCCCTGCGGTCTTCAATGTGGGATTTTTCTGCAAGCGAATCAAAAACATAAATGGCAACGAACACGGCAATGAAGACGATCACGATAGGCCAATAAAAGGCCAGCCCCCGGCTCAATCTGTCAAGAACGCTGGGTTTATGCCTGATGTCTATCATGCGTTCGCTTTATTCATGAAAGGAATTATCTCAAATTGGTCATCAATTCAGCCCATGAAACTCTTTACAAACTCTGAATCTCGTCTCGACAAATGTCTGCAATCACGAACAACTCAGGGTATCTGCTGACTCAAGCGCATTTTTCGCTCATTCTACGTATAGTACAGGTGTGATATGTCTCACTCAACTCAATTTGTCACCTGCTGATTATTTATTGCGCGGCGCAAAATAGCATCACAGCGCCTCGTGCTGGCAGGCACAGGGCGCTGTGATGTATCCTCGGCTCAGGCCTTGTTCATAAAGACCATCGTGGTTTGTGGCAGCAGAGCCAGATTATTCCGCAGCCGCCACGGCCATGGGGTTGTTGGCATGGGTTGTCCAGTTGGCATAATTGGGGTCAACCGTTTTGCCGGTGCGCTGGTCCAGCATGCCGGGTTGCAGCCCCACCATGGTGATGCAGTTCTCAACAGGACAGACATTGACGCATAGATTGCAGCCAACGCATTCGTCTTCCATCACCTCGAATTTGCGCAACCCGTCGACAATGCTGGTAATGGCCTGATGGGATGTATCCTCGCAGGCGATGTGACAGCGGCCACATTTGATGCAGGCATCCTGATCAATATGGGCCTTGGCGATGTAGTTGAGGTTGAGATATTGCCAATCGGTGACATTGGGCACCGCACGCCCACAAATGTCATCCAGCGTCGCATGGCCCTTGGAATCCATCCAGTCGGAGAGGCCGGAGATCATCTCTTCCACAATCTTGAAGCCATAGGTCATGGCTGCGGTGCAGACCTGTACATTGCCAGCGCCCAGCACCAGAAACTCCGCCGCATCGCGCCAGGTTGTGACGCCGCCAATGCCGGAAATCGGCAGGCCATAGGTTTCCGGATCGCGGGCAATTTCGGCCACCATATTGAGCGCAATCGGCTTGACCGCCGGGCCGCAATAGCCGCC
>DNPN01000010.1:16021-19968 GCA_003501385.1 Rhizobium sp.
GGCCGCAATAGCCGCCATGGCTGCCTTTGCCGCCAACACTTGGATTGGGGGCAAAACTATCGAGATCCACCGACACAATCGAATTGATGGTATTGATCAGCGACACGGCATCAGTGCCGCCAGCTTTTGCAGCACGGGCGGGCTTACGGATGTCGGTGATATTCGGCGTCAGCTTGGTAATCACCGGCATGCGGCTGTATTGCTTGCACCAGCGCACCACCATTTCAATATATTCCGGCACCTGGCCCACGGCCGCACCCATGCCGCGTTCCGACATGCCGTGCGGACAGCCGAAATTCAGCTCAATGCCATCGGCCCCGGTCTCTTCCACCAAGGGCAGAATGGCTTTCCACTCGGCTTCCTCGCAGGGCACCATGATCGAGGCAATCAGGGCGCGGTCCGGCCAGTTCATTTTGACCTGCTTCATTTCCTGCAAATTGATCTGAAGCGGGCGGTCGGTGATCAGCTCGATATTGTTGAGGCCAAGCAGGCGGCGATCCGCTCCCCAGATGGCCCCGTAACGCGGACCATTGACATTGACCACCGGCGGGCCTTCCGAGCCAAGGGTTTTCCAAACCACGCCGCCCCAGCCCGCCTTGAAGGCGCGCTCGACATTATAGGCCTTGTCGGTTGGCGGCGCAGAGGCCAGCCAGAAGGGGTTGGGAGATTTGATGCCCACGAAATTATTGCGAAGATCAGCCATGATCGTTTCCCCTTCAAGCAACTTCGGTTGCGCCCGCAGCGACAGCTGCGAGAGACAGGTTGATGCTTTCAGCCGCATCGCGGCCCATGGCAACGGCGGAGACGGTGAGGTCTTGTCCACCAAAGGCGCAGTCACCACCGGCCCAAACGCCGGGGATGGAGGTGCGGCCCTCAGTGTCCACGGCAATCTTGCCGCCTTCCAGTTTCAGGCCGTCTTGCCCTTGCTGATCAAGCTTTTGGCCGATGGCCACCAGAATCTGGTCCGCCTTGATCTCGGTGGTATGGCCGGAGCCTTTCATCAAGCCGTTTTCGAGGTGGGTATATTCAAAGCTGATGGAGGAAACATGACCGTGGTGATGGCTCACCTCCTTCGGCTGGAGCCAATGGCGAATATGAACGCCCTTTGACGCTGCGAGATCCTGCTCGAATTGCGAGGCATTCATATGCTCTTGGCCACGTCGATAGCAGATGGTCACGTTTTCTGCGCCCAGCAGCTTGGCTTGAATGCCGGCATCAATCGCGGTCATGCCGCCGCCGATGACAACCACATCACGGCCGACAGGAACGTCTGCCTTGGTTTTGGACTCGCGCAAATTGGCGATAAACTCAACCGCATCCAGCACGCCATTGGTCTGGGCACCCGGGATGTTCAGGGTGTTGACGTTGCCAAGACCTGTTCCGAGGAACACCGCATCAAACTTCTCTTGAAGTTCCGTCAGCGTAAAATCGCGGCCCAGCATTTGGCCGTTCAGCACGTCGATATTGCCAATGGAGAGGAGATAATCCACCTCGGCCTGCGCAAAGTCATTGGTGGTCTTGTAGGCGGCAATACCATATTCGTTCAGACCGCCCGCCTTGTCACGGGTGTCGAAAATGGTGACGAAATGTCCGTACATGGCGAGGCGATGGGCGCAAGCCAAGCCTGCTGGGCCAGCACCGACAACGGCGATGCTCTTGCCGGTCTCTGCGGCGGCGGTGTAATATTGGTGAGCGTTTTCGATCGCCAGATCGGTGGCGTAGCGTTGCAAGCGGCCAATTTCCACCGGGCGCTCTTCGGCGGTGTTGCGCACGCAGGCCTGTTCGCAGAGGGTCTCGGTGGGACAGACGCGGGCGCACATGCCGCCCAGAATATTCTGGTCGAAAATGGTTTTGGCTGAGCCTTTGGCATTGCCAGTTGATATTTGTCGAATGAACATCGGAATATCGATGGCGGTGGGACAGGCCGTCATACACGGCGCGTCATAGCAGAAATAGCAGCGGTCTGATGCCACCAGCGCTTCGTGATCACCGAGGCGCGGATGCAGGTCGGAAAAGTTTTTTGCATAATCGGCAGCGTCAAGCCGCCCGGCCTTCAGGCCTGGTTCCAGTCTTCGCATCGCAGTTCCCTCTTTTTTGTTCGAAGCGATTGGGAAAATCGTAACGCAGCTTTAAAAATTTATCAAACGGTAAAAATAAATTTTCGTCAGAAGAAAAAATGTCGGGTATCTCTTTGAATTCGAAGGGAAAATTTTGTAATCCAAGCCCGAATTAAGGCCTCGAATATGCGCAAAAAAACATGACAAAAACAATCATCTATATACTTTACTCTTTTAATCATGTTTTGTAGTGTCAACGCAGATCAGGAGGGCAACACGCCTCCACCCATGGAGACACGATACCAAATGGCAAAGCACGGCATGATCAAGAAGAAGAAAGCAGACAAGCGGGCCGTGATGGCTGCCCCGGTGGACGACAAGGGCAACCAATCGGACATCAAGAGCTTTCTCTATGTTGGCGGACGCGATTGCCAGGTGGCGCATTTGCGACAGATTGCCACCAATTTCGGTGCTGAGCTGATTCATCATGATGGTGGTCTGAGGGAAGCAGTCTCCCGCATTGATACCGTGCTTCCTTCGGTAGATTGCGTGTTCTGCCCCATTGACTGTATCAGCCACGATGCCTGTCTGCGGGTGAAGACGGGCTGTAAGAAATTCGGCAAGACCTTCATTCCGCTGCGCAATGGCTCGAAATCCAGCCTGGAGCGGGCGTTGCAGACGTTGAACGAGAGACCCGGCACCGCGTCAAGGGATGATTCTGCATGAATGATGGCTATGATACAAGCGCGCTGATTGAGCTGCACAAGCTGATGGATCAGGCATGTGATGGGCAGGCGATGGCGCTTTATGAGCGTCTTGAAGATCAGAAATACATGTCTGGCCATTCAGCTGAGGTGATAAAACTGCCGGGCCTGCACGAACGATCCGCATCCCGCACAGGGCATTTGCTACGTGGCTTGCGCGGTGAAGCAGAGATGGCTGTTGTGATTGATTTTCCAAGGCCGCAATGGTTGCGCAATGCGGATCGGCGCAAACTCTGATCAGGCCCTTTTCAAAAAGGCTCCGGCGGCCAGCAGCAACCAGCCAAGCATCATCAGGATACCGCCGGTGGGCGCAGCCATGGGAAACAGGCTGTTGCCGGTAAATTGCTTCAGCAACAGATCGGCGCAAAACAGCAATGTACCCAGCGCAATCACCAGACCCGCCAGCGTTGCTGTTTTGACCTTGTCTTGGGCCAGATAGAGCATCAGCACGGCTGGCGCGTGGGCAAGGGCTATGGATGACGCAGGCGCGAGAAGATTACCAGCCCCCGTCACATGGGCGGCGGCTGCCGCCAAACCGACGCCGCAGGCCCCAAACAGGCCAGACAGGATCAACAGTAGCGGGCGCAATCGCGAAAGATTCATCGCCATCACTCCTTGTTTTGCATATGGAAGGCGAGCTTCTCAATCGGTGCCCAGATGATCTCGCGCAGCTTTTCATGGGCAATGGTCTCAATCATGGCCAGCTTGAAACACATCAGCCATTCATCACGCTCCGGCACGCCAATCTCGGCAACCATATGGCGACGGCGAAGCATGGGGTGGCCGTATTTTTCCATATAGACTGGCGGCCCCCCGAGATAGCCGGTGAGGTAATCGTATAATTTATCTTCGCTTTTGCTCATGTCAGCGGGATGAATGGCACGGCAGCGTGCGGCTTCCGGCATGGTGTCCATCAGCTGATAGAAGCGCTGGCACAGCTTTTTTACCGTCGCATCGCCGCCAATGGCTTCATAAAGTGTAATGGTCTGCTGGTCGCTCACGGCTTGCCCTCAACGTTTCCTTCTCCCTATCGCGCTTTTGGTGCGGTCAATCAACAGGGCAGGGCAAACAACATTGCGGGGTGGCTGTGGCAATCAGGCGCAGGTTTGCGGCAAAAACGTCAACG
>DNPN01000091.1:0-3358 GCA_003501385.1 Rhizobium sp.
GGAAAAGTGTACCCCGGTTTTCCCGAAAAGACAAACGAAAACAAGAGAGTTTATAGTCTGTCTGGTTCAATCTGAACCTGACAGACTCTATAAAATGTATCGCAGTGAATAGCATTCACTGCGATATAATTCATTTCCTATATTATCACATATTGCTATCGAGCCTTGATCACCTGCTGGTCAATTGCGCCAAAGACAGGGCTGTTGTCACGAGCGCGGGCCTCCATGCGCACGCGGTCACCAAACCGCATAAAGGCGGTTTTCGGCGCACCCTGATCAACAATTTCGATGCCGCGACGCTCTGCAATGCAGCTGGAACCGACCTCACGGTAATTGCTGTTAGAGACCGTTCCAGACCCAATGATCGTGCCAGCCACGAGGTTACGCGAATAGGCGGCGTGGGAGACCAGATCATCAAAACCAACACTCATGCCGTAGCCATTGGCGGCCCCAAATTGGGCACCATTCCACTGCACCATCAAGTCCAGATCCACACGCGCATCGCGCCAGGCTTCTCCCAATTCATCCGGCGTAACGGCCACCGGAGCTACACTGCATGGGGGCTTTGCCTGCACCCAGCCAAAGCCGGTTTTCATCTCCACAGGGGCGATACGGCGCAAAGACCAGTCATTGATCTGCACCACAAGGCGAATATGGTCCCGCACCTGTTCTTTTGTTGCCCCCATGGGGACCTGATCGGTGATGACGCCAAATTCGCCTTCAAAATCAATATCATCATCTTCCGTGCGAAACAGCACGTCTTGGGTGGGACCATAGAACCTGTCCGAAACACCTTGATACATCAGAGGCCTTCCGGTTTTCTCTTTCTTGATACCAAACACCGTATCCATCAGATCGCCATGGCTGTCGAAGGCAGAGCCATCGAGCCATTGCCAGGCGCGCGGAAGGGGTGCCATGGCCTGTGCGGGATCAAAAGCAATTTCGCCAGCAACAGGGCCTGCATTCAAAGCATCATATTGTGCAGTCAAGGCGCGCACAACATCCGTCCAGTTTTCAAGTGCCGATTGGAGTGTTTGCACAGCCTGTGCGGCAACGGCACGGGTCAAATCCCGCGACACAAGATATAGGCAGCCATCCGGCGTCCCATTTTTGAGAGTTGCAAATTTCATCTGTTATCTCCTCCAAATTCTTTTTCAAATTGAGCGCCGAACAAGATCGTCGGCATCGGCATCGGCTTTAAAGCCGAGACCGCTGGCAATATCGGTGCGAAGCTGGGGGTAGGAGCCGAAAAGCCCCACCAATTCGGCGTCCGGCTCAAATGTCACCTTCGAGGAACTTGTCGGAAAGCGCCGGAAAAGAGCGTCAACCAGTTCGGCAAAAGACACATGCAACGCTGGCAACGTGAAGGCGCGTTTCTGGCCTAGCAACTCCGCAGAAATCATCCCGCCATGGGCAAAATTGACTGCTGCCGCATCCACCGATGTCAGCCAGGTTTTTGAGTCAGGGTGTACAGGCAAAACAATATCTTCACCCCGCATGACGGCATAGAAGACCCGGCTCATAAATGCCGACTTCAGCCGCGCATCCGCACCATCCCGCGCCATCACGCCTGACAGCCGCAAAGATACCCCATCCAGCCAACCGCGTACGGCAAAATTGGAAATTGCCGTTTCCAGCATCAATTTTTGTGCGCCATAGACCATCGTTGGTCCAAGCGGTGTCTCATCGGTAACGACATCCGGCATGGGTTTGGAATAAACCGCAATTGTCGATGCAAAAACCAGCCTCGTGTTGGGGTTGCTGTCGCGCAGAAACTCGATCAGGCTAAGGGATGCATCGACATTGATGCGCCGTGCCAGCGGATAATTGGCCTCTGCGGCACCACCAAGAATCGAGGCCAGCAGATAGACGGTGTTTGCCCCTTTCACATAGGTTTCCAGAAGGGCCGGATCGGCAAAATTCCCACTCACCGCAGTGACCCGTCCATCGTTTGCGGGCGGCAGCGCGATCTGGTCAACGAGCACCAGTTCTGACAGGTCGCCATCAGTGGCCAAAAGCCGGGCGCTCAAATATTGGCCGACAAAACCGCCGCCGCCAATGATGACAGTTTTCATAATCTCTCCATTAGTTGATTGACCAACCAAATATGAAATTACGTGTTTCCCAATGAAAAGCAACAGCCTGACCTATCGGTTTTATCGATACTCTCCATCGAAACCTCATATTTGTACAAACGACCAATTAACGTTATCCCTACCGCAAACGAGATGGAGGAACATCATGGCCTATTGGTTGAAACACGGTGCGGAAGCATCCAATATCGCGGACCAGGATCGCAAGGTGCGCGACGTGGTTGAGGCAACACTTGCCGATATTGAAAAGCGCGGCGACGTTGCGATCCGCGAGCTTTCAGTCAAGTTCGATGGTTGGGACCGCGAGGACTATCGCCTCACCCAGGCAGAAATCGATGCCTGCATGGCGCAGCTATCAAAGCGCGACATAGCTGATATTGAGTTTGCTCAGGCGCAAGTGCGCAATTTTGCCCGTATCCAGCGGGAGTCGATTCATGATGTCGAGGTTGAAACCCTGCCCGGCGTGGTGCTTGGTCACAAGAATGTGCCTGTTCAGGCGGCGGGTTGCTACGTGCCGGGCGGCAAATATCCGCTGCTGGCATCTGCCCATATGTCGGTGATCACGGCCAAAGTGGCGGGTGTTCCCCGTGTCATCACTTGCGCCCCGCCCTATAAGGGTGGACTTGCGCCCGCTATTGTTGCCGCCCAGCATATGGCGGGTGCGGATGAAATCTATGCACTTGGCGGCATTCAAGCCGTTGGTGCCATGGCGCTTGGTACCAAATCAATTGCGCCAGTTGATATGCTGGTTGGCCCCGGCAATGCGTTTGTCGCAGAAGCCAAGCGGCAATTGTTTGGTCGTGTTGGCATTGACCTTTTTGCCGGTCCCACCGAAACACTCGTCATTGCCGATGAGACGGTGGATGCGGAAATTTGCGCAACGGATCTGCTGGGACAGGCCGAACACGGACCTGACAGCCCGGCCATTTTGCTGACCACTTCGGAAAAGCTGGCCCGCGAAACCATGGTGGAAATCGAGCGGCTGCTCACCATCCTGCCCACGGCGGATATCGCCAGCAAATCATGGCAGGTGTACGGCCAGATCATTGTTGTCGAAAGCGATGAGGAAATGGTCAAGGTGGCCGATGAAATCGCTTCCGAGCATGTTCAGGTCATGACCCGCAATCCCGATTATTTCCTTGAAAACATGACCAATTATGGCGCGCTGTTTCTGGGCGTCCGCACCAATGTTGCCTATGGTGACAAGGTGATTGGCACCAACCACACGCTGCCCACCAAAAAGGCGGCGCGCTACACCGGCGGCC
>DNPN01000091.1:3605-3920 GCA_003501385.1 Rhizobium sp.
AGGCGGCGCGCTACACCGGCGGCCTCTGGGTTGGCAAATTTCTCAAAACCTGCACCTATCAACGCGTTTTGACCGATGAGGCCAGCGCCATGATTGGCCGCTATTGCTCGCGCCTCTGCGATCTTGAAGGCTTCCGGGGCCATGGCGAGCAGGCCAATATCCGGGTGCGTCGCTATGGCGGTGACAATGTCGCCTATGCGGGACGCGCCGAGGAGCGTGCATAATGTTGCCAGAAACACCCAGTTTCCGGCTTGATGGCAAGCGCGCGCTGGTCACAGGGGCCGGGCGCGGCTTGGGCCTTGCAGCGGCTGCGGC
>DNPN01000091.1:4170-4946 GCA_003501385.1 Rhizobium sp.
GGGCCTTGCAGCGGCTGCGGCTTTGGCGCAGGCGGGAGCCGAGGTTATCCTTGCCGCCCGCTCCGCCACAGAACTTGAGGCAGCCGCAGCGGCCCTTGAAAGCAGCGGTGGCAAGGCATCAACGCTTGTGCTGGATGTCACCCGGACTGCAGAAGCAACAGACCGCATTTTCAACGCTGGCCGAATCGACATTCTGTGTAACAATGCGGGAACAAATCGGCCAAAACCAGTGTGGGATGTCACTGAGGAGGATTTCGACGCAGTTGTTGATCTCAATCTCAAGGCATCGTTTTTTGTGGCGCGTGCTGCAGCAAAAAACATGATTGCCCATAAGGTCAAGGGTGTATTGATTCATATGGGCTCACAAATGGGCCATGTGGGCGGTGTCAACCGCTCGCTCTATTGCGCCAGCAAATGGGGGCTGGAAGGCCTGAGCAAAGCGCTGGCCCTTGATCTGGCCTCCCATGGCATTCGCTCAAACACCATTGCCCCGACCTTTATTGAGACGCCAATGACGCGGCCGTTTTTTGAGAATGCCGAATTTTTGCAGTCTGTCCTCAGCCGCATCAAGCTTGGTCGTCTGGGGCAGGAAACCGACATAATGGGTGCCATTGTCTTTCTGGCCTCGGACGCTGCTGCGCTGATGACGGGAACCTCGCTGGTGATCGATGGCGGATGGACGGCGGATTAGAGCATTTACAGCAAAAATGCGTCGCGTTTTTGCGTTTGGAAATGCGTTAAAGCAAAGAGCTAGAGCATTTATGCGTTTCCATGAA
>DNPN01000091.1:5197-11319 GCA_003501385.1 Rhizobium sp.
GAGCATTTATGCGTTTCCATGAAACGCGGAAATGCCCTCAAAAACATGATGGAGGAGACGTGCCATGTATGAACCCTTTCCCGGAAACTATGTCTGGAATCTGTCCACCAATCTTGCGCTGATGTGTGGCGGCAATATTGGTGAAATTGATGCCGCCTGCCGCCCGATCCGCGAGGCGGCGGCCCGCGGCGAGGATGCAGGAACGGCATTGTTCTTTGATTCCTGGCTTGACGTGGCAACCAAGGTGCTGGCCATGGCCGATGCTGATCTGCTCGCTGGCCGCAAGCTCTCGGCTGGCATTAAATACCAGCGCGCCGCAGGCTATTTGTTGTGCGCCGAGCGCATGCAGAGCCGCGATTATGCCCCGCGCTGGGAAGCCTATAACAATGGTCTGGCCTATTTTCGAAAAGGTGTGGAGCTACAGGGCAAGCCGGTTGAATTCGTTAAAATTCCCTATGAAGGTAGCCATTTCACGGCTCTGTTTATCCCTGCACACAGCGAGGATGGCCGCAAAGCCCCCTGCGTTGTCTCCTGCAACGGGTTGGATTCCATGAAGGAGCAAATCTATGGCGCTGGTAATCCTGAAGCCTTCCGGCTGCGGGGTGTCTCGACCCTGCTGATTGATCAGCCAGGCACGGGTGAAGCCTTGCGCAATCTGGGTCTGGTCGGACGTTATGATGCCGAAGCTTGGGGATCGGCGGCCTATGATTATCTTCTGAGCCGCGATGATGTCGACCATCAGCGCATCGGCATTTTTGGCCTGTCCCTTGGCGGCTATTTTGCGCCGCGCATTGCTGGAATGGATAACCGCTTCAAGTTGTGCGCCGTGATGGGGGCCAATCACAATTGGGGCGAAATGCAGATTCGCCGCATGGCGCGCGAAGGCGACCGCCCGGTGCCGCATTATTGGGACCACGTTATGTGGGTGTTTGGCAAGAAAACTGTTGAGGAGTTCATGGCATGGGCACCCAACATGAACCTGACCGGCGTGGTCAAAAACATCACTGCGCCTTTTCTCATTACCCACGGCAGTGGCGATCGGCAAATCCCGGTCGAATACGCGCACCAAAGCTTTGATGAAGCCAAGGATAGTGCCAAGCGTACAATCTACATCACCCAGCCGGAGCATTTTGAGATGGAACATTGCGGTGCCGACAACGGCACAATATTACGCGATTATATCGCCGACTGGATCGGTGAGACCTTTGCTGAAATGCGTTGAAAGGCATTGTTTTTTGAGCTCGGGCACACATGTTGCATGGACCGGATTCCGGACGAGAGTACCCAACCCTTTGGATTTTTCATGCAACACGCCTGAATTCAGGGCGCGGGTCAGTTCTCAGTGAAAATCAACACCTGCTTTCCTTGAGCCGACATCTATCGCATGGATCGTCGAGGCGGCAACCAATTGCAAAATTTTGCGACGGAACCTTAAAAGGTTGGATGCAAGAGATTATGTTCGAGATCCAGCCAAGGCGGGCGTTCTGCATACATGTCCTGGATCAACTGTTTTACAAGATCGATATAATGCGAATTATCACCAATTCGGTGGTTGAGAATGACCGGTGACGTCACGCCCTTTCCGTCAAGCAACCGGTAATGCACATCTGAGCGCATTTGTCGTGCGGAGGCCGGAATAATGCAAATGCCAGCTTCTGCAGCAACCAAACCCAGAGCCGTCTGGATCTCCCGGACTTCTTGCACTTCGGCCGGACGGGCATCGTGGCTCTGTAACAGAGCAAGCACTTGATCTGCATATCCTGGGCGAGGTTCCTTGGGGTAAACAATAATTCTGCAACCATTCAGAGCAGATACAGAGAGGGGTGATGCGTCTTGGGCAAGCGGCGAGTCTTTTGGAATAGCCGCCACCAGGCGCTCTTCCCGCAGCAACAGACTAACGACATTCGGATCACTATGACGTACGCGACCAAAGCCAATGTCGATGCGGCCTTCCTTTAACGCCGGAATCTGTTGGACCGAGACCAGTTCCAACAATTGAATATCCAGTTCCGGCGCATATTCGCGCAGCTTTCGTACCAGCGACGGCAGTCCACCGTAAAGTGTAGAGGCCACAAAGCCGATGGATAGAACACTGTTCTGGTTCAGCCCAACCCGACGGGTAGCCGCCTGCATCTGTTCCACCCGCCCCAGAATTTGCAAGGATTGCTCATAAAATAGCCGACCAGCCTCTGTCAGCCGAATTGGCCGGCTTTTACGGATAATCAGAGGCACACCGAGTTGTTCCTCCAGCAATTGAATCTGCCTGCTCAACGGTGGCTGTGCTATGTGCAGAACCTGGGCCGCGCGCGTAAAATTACGCTCCTGTGCAACGGCGACGAAGTAACGAAGTTGGCGGAGATCCATGTTGTCGGCCTTCTTGTTTCCAGTAAAAACCTATCATTGAAGATATGTTGCGATGCAGCAAGTGCCTATATACAGATAATTTTTCTTCTATTATACCAAATAGGTATGATAAGCGATACCAATGATATTGGACGTCTTTTGTGGTTGCGCTTATCGTCAAGCCATGAACACGACCTTTACACCCCTTGTCTCGAAAATAGTCGCTTTGCCCGTTGTTGAGCGGGTCGAAGCCATGCTTGTCGATCTTCCGACCATCCGGCCGCATAAGCTGTCGGTGGCGACCATGAACGGCCAGACCCTGATGCTGGTCAAAATCTTTTGCAGTGATGGTGTTGTGGGCATTGGCGAAGGCACCACAATCGGTGGGCTGGCCTATGGCGGCGAAAGCCCCGAGAGCATGAAACTGGCCATTGATACCTATTTCAAACCCCTGATACTGGGGCAGGATGCCACCGCCGTGCGGGCATTGATGACGCGCATTGGCAAAATGGTCAAAGAAAATCGCTTTGCCAAATGCGCGGTTGAAACTGCGTTGCTGGATGCGCACGGCAAGCGCCTTGGCCTGCCTGTCAGTGAATTGTTGGGTGGGCGGCTGCGCAACCGCTTGCCCGTTGCGTGGACGCTGGCGTCTGGCGATACCGCCAAGGACATTGCTGAAGCCGAAAAAATGCTGGATTTGCGTCGGCACAATATTTTCAAGCTCAAGATTGGTGCAAAACCCTTGTTGGATGACATCGCGCATGTTGCGGCCATCAAACGAGCTTTGGGCGATCGCGGTGCGGTGCGGGTTGACGTCAACATGGCGTGGAGCGAAACCGATGCAGCCTACGGCATGGCAGCCCTTGCCGATGCCGGTTGCGAATTGGTCGAGCAGCCGGTGGCCTCAACGGCTGCCTTGGCGCGTCTTGTGCGCCGTTTTCCAACGGCCTTGATGGCGGATGAATCGCTGCACGGTCCCGAAAGCGCGTTTGAGCTGGCAAAAATCAGTGGAGCCGATGTGTTTGCCGTCAAGATTGAGCAAAGTGGTGGTCTTTTCAACGCCCAGCGCGTTGCCGCCATTGCCGATGCCGCAGGGATTGGCCTTTACGGAGGCACGATGTTGGAAGGCGCTTTCGGCACCATCGCGTCTGCCCATGTATTTTCAACCTTTAATCAGCTGCAATGGGGCACCGAACTGTTCGGCCCACTGCTGCTGACTGAGGAAATTCTCACAACGCCGCTGGATTATAGCAATTTCGAGCTCGCAGTTCCCCAAGGCCCCGGCCTTGGTATTGAGCTGGACGACGAACGCGTGGCGTTTTTTGTGCGCGACGGATTGCACAAAACCATCAGCGTGGCTGAATAAGGAGTGTCATGATGCTGTTTCATGTCCGAATGAACGTCAACTTGCCCCACAACCTTCCACAAGCGGAGGCAGCAGACATTCTGGCGCGCGAAAAAGCCTATTCGCAAGAATTACAAAACAGCGGCAAGTGGCGCCACATCTGGCGGCTTGCAGGCCAATACGCCAATTACAGCATTTTTGACGTGAGCGACAATGCAGAACTTCACGCAATACTGTCTGGCTTGCCGCTGTTTAAATTTATGGAGATCGAGGTGACACCGCTTCTGCGGCATCCCTCTTCCATCCGCGATAACGATAGCTAACGGCAGCAATTCAGTGCCGAGGAGAGTGGCACTCATTTTTACGAAAATCCTAGAGGAGGATGCATAAATGAACGTAGAGATCTTTAATCGGCCCGACATTCAGGCTTTTCTCAAGACCCTGAGCGGGCTTGATAAAGATGGTGGCAACCCCCGCATGAAAGAGATCACCTACCGGATCATGTCTGACCTGTTCAAGGCCATTGACGAGTTGAACATCACACCAGACGAATATTGGACCGGCATCGCCTGGCTGAACGAGATTGGTGCGGCGGGTCAGGCTGGCCTGATCTCGCCCGGCCTTGGCCTTGACCATTTCATTGATGAGCGCCTTGATGCGATTGATGCCGCCCTTGGCATTGAAAACCCAACGCCACGCACCATCGAAGGCCCGCTTTATGTGGCGGGTGCGCCGGTTTCCACCGGCTTTGCCCGTCTTGATGATGGCACCGACGAAAACGGTCATCTGCTGATTATGCATGGAACCGTTCATGGTGCAGATGGCAAGCCGGTTCCCGGCGCGACTGTTGAAGTTTGGCACTGTGACACCCGTGGTTTCTATTCGCATTTTGACCCAACCGGCAAACAGGCCGAGTTCAACATGCGCCGCACCATTATTGCCGACGACAAGGGCTGTTATAAGTTTCAGAGTATTCTGCCGAGTGGCTATGGCGTGCCTCCGGGCAGCCCAACGGAGCAACTGTTGTCAGCTCTCGGCCGTCATGGTCAGCGCCCAGCCCATATCCACTTCTTTGTCAGTGCCGATGGTCATCGCAAGCTGACCACCCAGATCAACATCGAAGGTGATCCGCTGGTCAACGATGATTTTGCCTACGCAACACGCGATGGCCTGATCCCGCCGGTGATAGAGCGCACCGACGAGGCAAGCATCAAGGCCAATGGTCTGTCTGGCCCCTTTGCCGAAATCAAGTTTGATATTCATCTGACGTCTTTGGTGGACGGCGTTGATAACCAGATCAACGAACAGCGCAAGCGCGCGGCAGCCTGATTGGCAATGCTGGCGGTCCTATGGGCCGCCAGCGCATAGGCCGAAGCCACACAAAAACACCAAACAAAAACAATTGTCGTCAACGACTTGTATGCAAAGTCAGAGCCTTTCACGCTCTATTTGGGAGATAAATCATGTCTGCGATTATCGACAAAGCGAGAGATCTCGACCATCTGCTGGCGACTGCGGTGCAGGACGACAAGGACGCCGGGATCTTCCGCTGCCGCCGCGATATCTTTACCAATGAAGACCTGTTTGAGCTGGAGATGAAGCACATCTTCGAAAGCAATTGGGTCTATCTGGCCCACGAGAGCCAGATTCCGGAAAACAACGATTATTATACGGCCTATATTGGCCGCCAGCCCATTGTCATCACCCGCGACAAGACCGGTGAACTGCATGCCATGATCAATGCCTGCGCCCATCGCGGGGCCATGATCTGTCGCCGCAAGCATGGCAATAAGGGCAGCTTCACCTGCCCGTTTCATGGCTGGACCTTTGCCAATACAGGCAAGCTTTTAAAGGTCAAGGACGAGAAAACCACGCAATATCCGCCACAGTTCGGCAAAGACGGCTCGCACGATCTCAAGTGCGTGCCGCGTTTTCAAAGCTATCGCGGCTTCCTGTTTGGCAGCCTTGAAGAGGATGTGGCATCGCTGGAAGATTTTCTTGGTGAAACCAAGGTGATCATCGACCAGATCGTTGATCAGGCCCCGGAAGGGCTGGAAGTTCTGCGTGGCAATTCCTCTTACATCTATGATGGCAACTGGAAATTGCAGATGGAAAATGGCTGCGATGGCTATCACGTCAGCTCTGTGCATTGGAATTACGCCGCCACCATGGGCAGGCGTAAGGAAGAAGGCACAAAGGCGGTTGATGCCAACAGCTGGAGCCGCTCGATTGCAGGTGTGTACGGGTTTGAGAATGGTCACATCTTGCTATGGACCAAAACCATGAACCCTGAGGTTCGCCCGGTCTATAACCACCGCGAGGAAATCAAGGCGCGGGTTGGTGAGGATAAGGCAGATTTCATCATCAATCAGACGCGCAATCTTTGTCTTTACCCCAACGTGTTCCTGATGGACCAGTTCAGCACGCAGATCCG
>DNPN01000091.1:11565-12245 GCA_003501385.1 Rhizobium sp.
TGGACCAGTTCAGCACGCAGATCCGTGTGACGCGGCCAATCAGCGTTGATAAGACCGAGATCAGCATTTTCTGCTTCGCCCCTAAAGGCGAAAGTGCAGAAGACCGCACCTTGCGCATCCGCCAATATGAGGACTTCTTCAACGTATCCGGCATGGGCACCGCCGACGATCTTGAAGAGTTCCGCGCCTGCCAACAGGGCTATGCTGGCACGGCCGCCCTGTGGAATGACCTGTCACGCGGCGCGCCGCTGTGGATTGATGGGCCAGATGACAATGCCAAGCGCATGGGTATGAACCCTCTTCTCTCCGGTGAGCGCAGCGAAGACGAAGGTCTGTTTGTGCGCCAGCATGAATATTGGACACATGTGATGCGCAAAGCCCTGTCTGCGGAAAAAAACGGAGTGGTCACATGAGCATTTCCTATCATGCTATCTGCGCCTTTCTCTATCGGGAGGCCCGTCTGCTCGATGACCGTGAATGGGCGGAATGGCTCACCTGCTATGCCGCAGATGCATCCTATTGGATGCCCGCCTGGGACGATGACGACCAGATCACCGAAGATCCGCATAGCCAAATTTCGCTGATCTACTATCCAAACCGTGACGGGTTGGAAGACCGGGTGTTTCGCATTCAAACCGAGCGGTCCAGCGCCTCAACGCCGGAGCCGCGCACCAGCCACA
>DNPN01000091.1:12474-14083 GCA_003501385.1 Rhizobium sp.
CCAGCGCCTCACCGCCGGAGCCGCGCACCAGCCACAACGTCACCAATGTCGAAGTGCTGGCGGACCGGGGCGATGAAGTCGATGTGCGTTACAATTTCCTCACATTGAACCACCGCTACAAAGTCACTGACCAGTTTTTTGGCACCATTTTTGTCACGTTGCGCCAGAGCGGTGATGCGCTGCTGATCGCCAGCAAGAAGATCGTGTTGAAGAATGATTATATCCGGCAAGTCATCGACATCTATCACATCTGATGGTGCGTGAACTGAGCGGATCAGGAGGGTTCTATGACCGACTACAAAATTGCGTTGAACTTCGAAGACGGCGTGACCCGCTTCATTGATTGCAAGGACAGCGAGAAAGTTCTCGATGCCGCTTATCGCAACAAAATCAACCTGCCGATGGACTGTTCCGACGGTGTGTGCGGCACCTGTAAGTGCCGCGCTGAAAGCGGTACTTACGATCTTGGTGATGATTTTATCGATGATGCGCTGACCGCTGACGAGGCGAAAAGCGGCTTGGTGCTGACCTGTCAGATGAAGCCAACCTCAGACTGCGTGATTGCCGTGCCAACCACTTCAGCATCATGCAAAACCGGGCAGCAACGTTTTCCTGCAACTGTCGCAAACGTGGTTCCTCACAATGATGCTGCCATTGTGTTGGAGATGGATGTGGACGCGGCCCCAACATTTCTTGCCGGCCAATATGTCAATATTGCTGTGCCGGGATCCACTCAAAGCCGATCCTACTCCTTCAGCTCAAAGCCCGGCGAAACCCGTATCAGCTTCCTGATCAAGAAAATTCCGGGCGGCGTGATGAGCACCTGGCTGGAACAGGCAAAGATTGGCACGACGCTTGACCTGACAGGACCGCTCGGCAGTTTTTATCTGCGCGATGTGCAAAACCCGCTGCTGTTTCTTGCCGGAGGAACCGGGCTTGCGCCCTTCCTCTCGATGCTCGAAGTGCTGTCACAACAGCAATCGCAGCAAAAAATCCATCTGATTTACGGCGTCACCCGCGATCTCGATCTGGTGCTGGTCGATCAGTTGGAGGCCTTTGCCGCGCGGTTGTCCAACTTCACCTATGCAACAGTGGTCGCAGACGACACGAGCAACCATCCGCGTAAGGGCTGGGTGACGCAGCACATGCCGCAGGACATGCTGACTGGCGGCAATATTGATGTTTACCTGTGCGGCCCGCCGCCCATGGTGGATGCGGTCCGCAGCTATTTCGACGACAAAGGCGTAAAGCCAAACAGCTTCTACTACGAGAAGTTTACGCCCAACAGCGCCACAAAGGTGGCGGCATGAGCACGGCAGATGTTGCTGGCCGTTTCAGCGGTAAAGTTCTGGTTGTCACGGGTGCGGCGCAAGGGATTGGTCGCGCAGTGGCCATGCGTTCGGCCCAAGAAGGTGGTCGCGTTGTGTTTGTTGATCGCGCCGATTTCATCGCTGACGTTGCTGCGGAGGTTGAGGGTGCTCAAACAGCAGCAATCAGGGTTGATCTGGAAACCCATGACGGCGCGGCCAAGGCCATGCGCTTTGCCGCAGACACATTTGGCGGCATCGACATCCTGATCAACAATGTCGGCGGTGCCATTCGCATGCGG
>DNPN01000265.1 GCA_003501385.1 Rhizobium sp.
TAAAGCATGTCGCGTTTCATTGTCCTCAATGAAACGATAACGTACATGCGACAAAATAAGAGCTAAAGCGGGTCGCAGTGAATCCTATTCATTGCGATCCGCTTTAGCGCAGCATGGCGGACATAGCCGACAGGCTGTTGATCATGCGCACGGCATGTTCCACCGTGGGCGCTTCAAACTCTACCCTGTTGCCGCGGGTGCGCGACAGCGTTGGCCACTGACAAAACAGATCGGCAAGTCTGGTGGACTGGGTTTCAATGGTCACGGCAATCGGGCCAGCCAGAGTAAATTTGGGCGTTTGTTTCGCCTGTTTTACCGCAGCTAAGGCACCTTCGCGAATGGCGAGGCAGGATTGCGAGGGCGACAGGCTGACACCGCTGATGCCGCCGCTTGCTTTTTTGGTTTCGACAAAGACGGTTTTGGGAAACAGGTCTTTGTTCTCGGCAATGAAAACATCATCGCCGCTGCCCATAATAACTGGTACGCCATATTCCCCGGCCAGAGCGCCATAAATGCCGGCCTCACCCAATTCCTGCCCGTTCAGGAAAATCCGCGAAAAAGCAAAGCTGTTGATGGTGTGGGCCAGAATGCCAAAGCCCTGCCCACGGGAATGATAGCCGATCAGGCAAACCCCATCGACGCCAAGTTCAACGCCAGACATCATGCTGAGATAGCGCGGCTTGCCTTGAATGGTGCGGGCGCGTGGGTCCAGCCGATCCGGCGGCATGTTGCGAAACGATCCGTGGGAATCGTTGACAAACACGTCCGTTGCGCCAGCATCAAAGGCCCCGGCAATGGCGGCATTGGCTTCATCGGCCATCAGCAGACGAGCGCGTTCATATTCGCCATTGCCCGCTCGGGTTTGTTCCGTGTGATAAACGCCAGCAACACCCTCGATATCGACGGAGAGAAGAATTTTCATGGGGCACTCCCAAAGGTAGAGGAAGGATTATTTCCGGTCAATTTTCGGATCAATTGCATCGCGAAGGCCATCGCCTAGCAGGTTGAAGGCCAGAACGGTGACGAAAATCGCAAGGCTTGGAAATAGCGCCACATGCGGTGCATTGACCATATCGGCTCTTGCGTCATTCAGCATGGCGCCCCACTCGGGCGTTGGTGGCTGGGCACCGAGACCGAGGAAGGAAAGGCTGGCGGCGGTGATGATCGATGTGCCAAGCCGCATGGTGAAGTAGACCACAATCGACGAAAAGGCACCGGGCAGAATATGGCGAAACAGAATGATAAAGTCCGACGCACCAACGCTTTTGACCGCTTCGATATAGGTCATGTGTTTCAGCACCAGCGTGCTGCCGCGCACAAGCCTTGCAAAGGCAGGCACGGAAAACACCGCAACGGCGGCCACCACATTGACCATGGAACTGCCGAGAATGGCAACAATGCCCAAAGCCAGCAAAATGCCGGGAAAGGCAAACAGCACATCACAGATGCGCATCACCACGCGGTCCCACCAACCTTCATAATAGCCTGCCAGTAGGCCAAAGACCGTGCCGATAAAGCCACCAAGCGTCACAGACAACAGCCCGGTTGCCAGCGAAATCCGCGCACCCATCAAAATGCGGCTGAAAATATCGCGGCCCAGCGGATCAACGCCAAACCAATGGCTCAGAGACGGTCCGGCATTGATCATGTCGTAGTCGAAGAAGTTTTCAGCATCATAGGGCGCAATCACCGGGGCGGCGATGGCCAAAACCATCAGAATAACAATGAACGCCAAGGCTCCAAGCGCCACGGGCTGGCGTTTGAACTTGCGCCAGAACTCGTTCCAGGGGGTGCGAACCGTGCGGCTGGTCTGTGCAACGGCGGCAATGGGTGCAGATGTTGAATTGCTCATGGCCGGCTCATTTATAACGAATTGTCGGATTGATGACGCCGTAGAGCATATCCACGACAAGATTGATCAGGATGAATTCCAGCGAGAACATCAGCACAAGCGCTTGAATCACCGGATAATCCCGCTGGTTCACCGCATCGACCAGCAGACGGCCAACGCCCGGCCAGTTGAACACGGCCTCCACCACAATGGAGCCGCCCAGCAGAAAACCAAATTGCAGGCCCATCATGGTGACAATCGGGATCAGCGCATTGCGCAGGCAATGTTTGGCAATCACCACTTTTTCATTCAGACCCTTGGCACGCGCCGTGCGCACATAATCTTCCTGAATCACATCCACAAAGGCGGCACGGGTAAAGCGGGCCATGACGGCGGCAACGCCTGCGCCCAGCGTCAGGGATGGCAGGATATAATGCCGCCAGCTATCGGCCCCAACGGTAGGAAGCCATCCGAGCCAGACGGAGAAGATTTGCATCAGCAACATGCCCAGCGCAAAGGCCGGAAAGGAAATGCCCGATACGGCCACGGTCATGCCCAGCCGATCCAGCCAGCGGTTGCGAAACACGGCAGAAAAGACGCCAATGATCATACCAACGGACACCGACCAGATCATGCTGGTCAGCGTCAGCAGCATTGTGGGCATGAAGCGCTCGCCAATTTCGACCGATACCGGCCGATGGGTGCGCATCGACACCCCAAGGTCGCCATGCAGCATGCGGGTGAAATAATCAACGAATTGCTGTGGGAGCGGCTTGTCGAGGCCAAGCTCGCTGCGCACCAGTGCTACGGTCTGTTCATCCGCATCCTGACCGGCGGCAAGGCGTGCCGGATCACCCGGCAGCATATGCACAAACAGAAACACCAGAATGGCGACGATCAGAAGTGTGGGCAGCAGCCCAAACAGGCGCTTGAGAAAATAATTGAACATGGCAACCGCAGCGAAAGCCTTCAGGAGAGATGGATGCATTTCCAGCAAAAGTGTGTCGCGGTTTTGCGTTCGGAAATGCGTGAAATGAATGCCCCGGCACAATATTGCGCCGGGGCTATTTTAAAGCAGCAATCTTATTGCTTCAGCGCAATGTCCGAGCTGTCGATATTGCCATCAGGCATGACATAGACGCCCTCAAGCTTGGTTGCCGCAGCCGACACATTGCTTTCGGTCACCAGCGGAGCCCAGGGCAGATCCTTCATGATCTGTTCCTGCGCATCGGCATAGAAGGTCTTCTTCTCGTCGTCCTTGGTGGTCTTCATCGCCTTGGCAATCAGGTCATCGACAACAGGATTGCTGTAATAGGCGGTGTTGTTGAGCTTTGGCGGCCAGGCTTCGGTGGCCAGCAGCGGACGCAGCGCCCAATCGGCTTCGCCGGTCGAGGACGACCAACCAGCATAATACATCCGCACCTTGGCGGTCTTCGGATCGGGCGCTGTCTGCACCCATTCTGTCCGCTGGCCCGGCTCAAGTGCCTGAAGCGTTACCTTGATGCCCACCTGCTGCAATTGTTGCTGCAGGAACTGAATGGCCTTTTGCGCCGTGGTGGTGGTGTAGGCGCTCCACAGGGTGGATTCAAAACCGTTCGGATAGCCCGCTTCCTTCAGCAAAGCGCGTGCCTTGGCTGGATCATAGGGCCATGGTGCAATCTTGTGGGCGTAGAGCACGCCTTCTGGAACAACACCTTCGGCGGGCTTGGCAAAGCCGCTGAAGGCCACCTTGGCGAGTGCTTCCTTATTGATGGCATAGTTGATGGCCTGACGGACGCGCAGATCATCAAACGGCTTTTGCAGCATGTTGAAGCTGACATAACGTTCAATGATCGATGGCGAAACCGTGACCGTCAGCTTGGCATTCTGCTTCAGGTTAGCCACCTGCTCATAGGGCATGGGATAGGCGAAATCAGCCTCGCCAGTCTGCAACATCGCGGCGCGGGTGTTGTTGTCCGGCACGGGCTTCCAGGTGATTTCATCCACCTTGGGGTAGCCTTTGCGCCAGTAGCCATCAAACTTCTTGGCCTTGACGTAATCGGTCTGCTTCCATTCGACAAATTCGAACGGGCCGGTGCCAACGGGGTGGAAAGCAATTTCCTTGTTGCCCCATTTTGTCAGAGCGGCTGGCGAAATCATGGCAGCAGAGGCATGGGCCAGCGAGTTGATGAACGGGCCAAAGGGCTGCTTCAGGGTGATGCGCACTTCAAGAGGCGAAACAACCTCAACCTTGTCGATCTGGTTGAACTGATTGAAGCGAGCGAGCTTGTTTTCAGGGTTGCGCACGCGGTCAAAATTGACCTTCACGGCATCCGCATTGAAATCGGTGCCATCCTGAAACTTCACACCCTCTCGCAGCTTGATGGTATAGACCAGACCGTCATCGGACACACTATAGCCTGTTGCCAGAACCGGCTGCACCTTCAAATCCTTGTCGAAGCCAAACAGGCCTTCATAGAAGGACTTGGTTACAGCCGTGGTCAGCGTGGTGTTGGTGTTATAGGGGTCCAGCGTTTCAGCCTGCGTGCTGAGAGCCAGAACCACGCTGCCAGCGGCAAACGATTGGCTCGCAGTGAGAGCCAGAAAACCTGCTAAGACTGTGGCCGATGCGAGCCGGGACGAAAATCTATGCTTCATCAATATCTCCTGTGCTGGTTGGGTCAGTTCGGTAAGTGGTGATTTACATTTTAAACGCGCCAACGCTGTGCCGGGCTGTGAAATGGCCGGGGGATACCTCGTGCAAAGGCTCCACCACCGGCTCATCGCCTTTTTTGCGCATTGGGCTTGGCAGGTCTTCAACAGCAAATTGCCGTTTCAAATGGCGACGGGCCGGATCGGCAATCGGCACAGCGGCCATCAGCTTTTTGGTATAGGGGTGCTGCGGGTTTTCAAAAATCGCCCGGCGGGGGCCAATCTCGACAATCTGTCCCAGATACATCACCGCCACCCGGTGGCTGACGCGCTCCACCACGGCCATGTCGTGAGAGATAAACAGATAGGAAATGCCCAGATCCCGCTGCAATTCCAGCAGCAGATTGACGATTTGCGCCTGAATCGACACATCGAGTGCTGACACCGATTCATCGGCCACCACCACTTTCGGGTTCAGCGCCAAGGCACGCGCAATGGCAATGCGCTGGCGCTGGCCGCCGGAAAACTCGTGCGGATAGCGCTTGGAATGCTCTGCCGACAGGCCAACCCGCTCTAACAGCCATGCCACACGCTTGCGCGCTTCTTCACCCTTGGCAATGCCGTGGATCAGCAGCGGTTCCATAATGGAAAAGCCGACCGTCAAGCGCGGGTCCAACGAGGCGAAGGGGTCTTGAAACACCAACTGAATGCTGCGGCGAAGGCCGCGCAATTCGCTGGCCGGTAGATCAAGAACGTTTCGGCCATCAAATTCAACGCTGCCGCTCTGGCTGTTCACCAGCCGCAGCAGGGAACGCCCCGTGGTGGATTTGCCGCAACCGGATTCGCCCACCAATGCCAGTGTTTCCCCGGCATGCAGATCAAAACTGACCTTTTCCACCGCATGAACCGAGCGATCAACGCGGTTGAACAGGCCGCGCCGAACATCAAAGCGGGTGACCAGATCACGCACTTTCAAAATCGGCGGCAGATCAAACCGCGCCGGTGGCTGTTCGGCATGGGTCTGGGTGCTGTCAGCCCCCACCAGATCAAAGGCGCGCGGACCATCGGTGCCCGCCATGGCCCCGAGACGAGGTACGGCGGCCAAAAGGGCCTTTGTATAGGGGTGGTTCGGGCGCTCAAACACATCTTTGGATGCGCCATGCTCGACCTTTTCGCCCTGGCGCATGACCAGCACGCGGTCGGCCACTTCCGCCACCACGCCCATATCATGGGTGATGAACAGCACGCCCATGTTCATGTCGTCCTGAAGCTGACGGATCAGCTGCAAAATCTGCGCCTGAACGGTGACATCCAGCGCTGTGGTCGGCTCATCAGCAATCAGCAGCGACGGGCGGCAGGCCAGCGCCATGGCAATCATCACCCGCTGGCGCATGCCGCCGGACAATTGATGCGGAAAGCGGCCAAACACATGCTTGGCTTCGGGAATGCGCACCAGATCCAGCATGCGCAAGGCTTCCGCGTTGGCACTGGCGTCGCTCATCTTCTGGTGGAGCCGGATGGATTCGGCAATTTGTTCGCCCACTGTGAACACCGGATTGAGCGATGTCATCGGCTCCTGAAAAATCATGGCAATATCCGCGCCGCGAATGCTGCGCATGGTCGGCGTATCAGCACGCGCCAGATCCAGCACCTTGCCATTGCTTGGGCGAAACAGCATGGAGCCGCTATCAATCCGTCCGCCGCCATGCTCAATCAGGCGCATCAACGTCAGCGAGGTGACGGATTTGCCAGAGCCGGATTCACCAACAATGGCAAGGGTTTCACCCCGGCCAACCGCAAAGCTGATATTGCGCACGGCCTGTACCCGGCCCTCGGATGTGGCAAAGGATACTGTCAGGTCATCCACCGCCAGAACCTGATTGTCCAGCAGAGAAGGCGCGGTTTTGAGCAGGGTCGCAGAAGATGTCATGGCGGATCGTCTCAATGAAAAAAGGTCAGAGAATGCATCATTCGAACTCGGGCTCGATGTCTTCGGCTGGCGGTTTTGCCGATGCCCGATGAGGATGGTTTGGACCGCTGTGCAGATAGGGAAGCACGGTATCGACAAGCTGGGTGGCGGCTTGCATGGAGCGACCCGATGCGTAGGACACGGCGGCAGAGAGGGACTCGATCAAGGCCAGCGCGCTGGCTTCGCAAGCGGCGAAATAGTCGCTTTCCACCTGCGCAAACAGGGCCAGGGTGGCGTTTGCCATCAGGGGCGAGCTGGCATTGTCGGTCAGCGCCAGCACATTGGCTCCTGCATCGCGCATGCGTTTTGCCAGCGTCAACGTATCGGCCATGTAGCGGGGAAAGGCGATGGCGATCATAAGATCACCAGCGCGAACTCCATGCAAAGCCCGCGCCGCAAAGGATGCGCCTTCCACGGTTGCGAGCAGACGCACATCATCGCAAAACAGATCCAGCCGCCGCTGCAAAAGCCCGCCAAGCCAGGCGCTGCTGCCAAGGCCGATGATGGAGATGCGCCGGGCGGATAAAATAGCACTCACAGCCCGCGACAGGGTGTCAGCATCGAGAGCTTGATGGGTTCTCTCAATGTTTCGGGATATCATGGCCAGATTATTGGCAAACACGTCTGCGGGGTTGGTGGCCGCTTGCGGACCTCGCTGCAATTTTTCCACAGGGGCCAGAGCGGTCTCATAGCCCAGCACCAGATCAGCACGAAATTGCGCATATCCCGCAAACCCCAATGCGCGGGCAAAACGATTGACGGTCGGAACCGACACGTGAACGATCTCTGCCAACTCTTCGGCCCGCATGGCGGCAACGCGCAAGGGATAATCCAGCACATAATCGGCAATCTGCCGATGGGCAGGCGAAAGCGTGGCCTGAATGATCCGCTGGGACATCGGCATACGCTCTTGCTGCGATGTCAGATGGTCATGATCCAAGGTGCCGATCCTGATTGAAAAATATCACGCATGAATCAGTATAGATATTTTTCAATCGTTCAAGCAAATTCTGGCGGAATTCTGAGCAGCGTTCATGGGTGCGCTATTTTTATGCAATGCGGCATTGGATTGATTGTTATAATTGCAGCAATGACAAGAAATCGATCATGCTGCAATGCAGCACATATAATACTACTAATCTCTTTACAGCGTTTTGGAATCTGCTTATGAATGAGGAATGCACCATGGAGGTGGTGTTATTTTTGGGGAGGATATCCATGAAGACTTTGTGCAAACTCGCGCTTGGCGTGAGCATGATCGCTGTTGCCTGCTCGTCAGCGATGGCTGCCAATCTCACTGTTGGTTTTTCGCAGATTGGCTCTGAATCTGGCTGGCGTGCGGCTGAAACATCGGTCACAAAAATGCAGGCTGAAAAGCGCGGCATTACCTTGAAATTCGCTGATGCCCAGCAGAAACAGGAAAATCAGATCAAGGCGATCCGTGGCTTCATCGCGCAAGGCGTGGATGCCATTCTGGTGGCTCCTGTGGTTGCAACAGGTTGGGAATCGGTTCTGCAAGAGGCCAAGGAAGCCAAGATTCCGGTGATCCTGCTCGACCGCGGTATTGATGCGCCTCAGGACCTTTATCTGACATCGGTTGCCTCGGATCAGGTCAAGGAAGGCCGCGTTGCTGGGGATTGGCTGGTGAAGGCTGTGGGCGATAAGGCCTGCAAGGTGGTTGAATTGCAGGGAACCGTTGGTTCTACCCCTGCCATCAACCGCAAGAAGGGCTTTGAGGAGGCCATCAAAGGTCACTCCAACATTACCATTGTGCGCAGCCAGACGGGTGACTTTACCCGCGCCAAGGGCAAGGAAGTCATGGAAGGCTTCTTGAAGGCTGAAAATGGCGGCAAGGACATTTGCGCCATGTATGCCCACAATGATGACATGGCTGTTGGTGGCATTCAGGCCATCAAGGATGCAGGCTTGAAGCCCGGCAAGGACATCAAGGTTGTGTCAATTGACGGCGTTCCAGACATTTTTTCGGCCATGGCCGCTGGCGAAGCCAATGCTTCTGTAGAGCTGACGCCGAACATGGCAGGGCCTGCCTTTGATGCCTTGGCCGCTTATCTCAAGGACGGCAAGAAGCCTGAAAAATTCATCATCACCGAATCCAAACTCTATACCCCAAGTGATGATCCGAAGGGCGAATACGAGCGCCGCAAGGGCCTCGGCTACTAACATGTGCTGAATTGACCGCGCTTGCTGGAAACGGCTGCGCGGTTCTTCTTCTGTTGGAGTGCTGTAGTCGGGTGACGCAATGAGTGACAATGATAAGGCCGTGCTGGCGGCAAAGGCGATTACCAAAACATTCGGCACGCAAGTGGCTCTAAACAATGTCGATATTCAATTTCGACGTGGTGAGGTGCATGCTTTGTTGGGCGAAAACGGTGCCGGAAAATCGACGCTGGTCAAGATTCTCACCGGTGCTTATGTGCCCGATGGTGGTTTGGTGCTGGTGGATGGTCAGTCCATGAGCTTTTCCACGCCGCAGCAGGCGCAAACCGCAGGGATTGGCACGGTCTATCAGGAGGTCAATCTTCTGCCGAATATGACGGTGGCCGATAACCTGTTTATTGGCCGTCAACCGCGCCGCTTTGGTCTGGTCGATCATCGGACCATGGATCGGCAGGCGCGGGAGATTTTGGCAGGCTACGGGTTGGATATTGATGTGCGGGCCGAGCTTTCAACCTTTTCTGTTGCTGTTCAGCAAATCATCGCCATCGCCCGTGCCGTGGAGCTTTCCGGCAAAGTGTTGATTTTGGATGAGCCGACGGCCAGCCTTGACCGTTCTGAAGTGCAAAAACTGTTCGAAATTGTCCGCAGCCTCAAGGCCAAAGGTCTGGCCATTGTTTTCATCACCCATTTTCTCGATCAGGTGTTTGATCTGTGTGACCGTGTAACAGTACTGCGCAATGGTTGCCTTGTGGGCAGTGAAGCCATCACCAATCTTAACCGCACCATGGTGGTGCGTATGATGCTGGGCAAGGATCTGTCCCTGCACCATGAGGCCGTCGTTGGCATCGAAGCCGAAGCGGGCGAAAGCATGATGCAGTTTGAAAATTACGGACTGGAAGGCAAGGTCGAGCCATTCGCGCTGAACATCCGCAAAGGTGAAGTGATAGGCGTTGCCGGCCTTTTGGGCTCTGGCCGCACGGAAATGGCCAGATTGATGTTTGGCATTGATGCGGCAGGCACGGGCCAGCTTAAAGTCGATGGACGATCCTTACGCATCCGCTCGCCGCGCGATGCGATTGATCTCGGCTTCGGCTTTTGCCCCGAAGATCGCCGGGCCGATGGCATCTTTGGTGATTTGTCGGTGCGCGAAAATATCATCATCGCCATGCAGGCCAAGCTTGGCTGGTTCAAAACCCTCAGCCGCGATGAGCAGTTGGAGATTGCCGGACAATTTATCGAGGCGCTGGATATTCGCACCGCCTCCGCCGAATTGCCGATCAAGCTGCTCTCCGGTGGCAATCAGCAAAAAGTCATTCTGGCCCGCTGGCTTGCCACCGATCCGCGCTTTCTTATTCTGGATGAGCCAACCCGTGGCATTGATGTTGGCGCACATGCCGAAATTGTTCGCATGATCAGCCGTTTGCGTGAAGATGGTCTGGCCCTGATTGTGATTTCCTCGGAACTCGACGAAGTGGTGGGTTATTCCTCCCGCATCGTGGTGATGCGAGATCGCAAAATGGTGGCCGAGCTGCATGGCGCTGACATTACCCCGGACATTATTGTGCAAACCATTGCCGCCCAGCCGGCCCTTGATGCCCAGCTAGAAGGGGCCGTTGCATGAAAAAATCGCCTTTCTCCTCTCTTCTAAAGCCCCAATTTGCCGCCTTGGCTGCGGTCTTATTTCTCAATTGGCTGGTGTTTCCGGGCTTTTTTGATATTGCCTGGCGCGATGGTCGCCTGTTTGGCAGCCTGATTGATGTGCTCAATCGCGGGGCACCCGTTGCCATTCTGGCGATTGGCATGACCGCTATTATTGCCACACGCGGCATTGATCTTTCCGTTGGTGCCGTGATGGCTATGGCTGGAGCCGTGGCGGCAACCTTTGCCGTGGCGGGTCAATCCTTGCCCGTGATTTTGATCGCATCTCTTGCAATCGGCGTGTTGTGCGGGCTGTGGAATGGGGCGTTGGTGGCCTATCTTGGCATTCAGCCGTTTGTCGCCACGCTGGTGTTGATGGTGGCAGGCCGTGGTCTTGCGCAACTTATCGCCTCTGGCTCCATTGTCACCTTTACCGATCCGGCCTTGATCTTTGTTGGCACGGGCTCGGTCCTAGGCTTTCCCATGCCGGTGGTGATTGCGTTGCTGCTGATGCTCGGCACACATTTTCTCATGCGGCGCACGGCCATTGGTTTGTTTATAGAGGCCATCGGCACCAATCTGTCAGCGGCCAATTACACAGGGCTTCGCAGCCGCACCTTGATCCTCGCGGTTTACGCCTTCGGTGGTCTGTGTGCAGGCATTGCCGGAACCATTGCCGCCGCCGATATTCGCGGTGCCGATGCCAACAATGCTGGCCTCTGGCTGGAGCTGGATGCCATTCTGGCGGTGGTGATTGGCGGAACCTCGCTGTTAGGCGGGCGCTTTTCCATTCCCATGTCGGTGCTGGGGGCCGTGATCATTCAGGCGATGAACACCGGCATTCTGGTGTCTGGCCTTCGGCCAGAGTTCAATCTCATCGTCAAGGCTATGGTGATCATCATCATTCTGGTGCTGCAATCGGACCGCGTCGTGACGCTGATTGGCTTTTGGACCCAGCGCAAAAAAGTGCCCGTTGCACCTCAAAAAATACAGATTTCGGAGAAGGCAGGATGAACCCGCGCTATCGGCCTTTGGCTGCCACCACACTGATTTTCGTCGTCGCTTACACTTTGTGCGTCATGCGCTATCCCGCCATGTTCTCCACCCGGGTGTTCGGCAATTTTCTCACCGACAATGCCTTTCTCGGCATAGCGGCGGTGGGGGCAACCTTCGTTATCCTCTCCGGCGGCATTGATCTCTCCATCGGTGCCGTGATTGGCCTCACAGGCGTGGTTGCGGCCATGCTGATCGGCAAGGGGTTTGATCCCTTTGTGGTGTTCGTGCTGGTGCTGGCTATGTCGGCTTGCTTTGGCGCGGTGATGGGGGCGGTGATCTATTTTCTGAAAGTGCCATCCTTCATCGTCACGCTGGCGGGCATGTTTTTGGCCCGTGGCTTTGCCTCGGTTCTGACGCAGGATTCGCTGCCGATTGAAAGCCCGGTCTATCAGGCAATTTCCAACCTCTACATCCACATGCCCGGCGGCGGGCGCCTCAGCGCCATTGGCATTCTCATGCTGGCGGTGTTTGTGGTGTTTGGCCTGATTGCCCACCGCACCCGGTTTGGCTCCTATGTTTATGCGCTGGGCGGCAATCCAACCTCGGCAGCATTGATGGGCGTTCCCACCGGACCTGTGACCATTGGCATCTATGCGCTGTCGGCGCTGCTGTCTGGGCTGGCGGGCATTGTCTATTCGCTCTACACCTCGGCGGGCTATCCGCTGGCGGCGGTGGGCATTGAGCTTGACGCCATCGCTGCCGTGGTGATAGGCGGCACGCTGCTGACAGGCGGATATGGCTTTGTGTTTGGAACCCTGATTGGCGTGATGTTACAGGGGCTGGTGCAAACCTATATCGTGTTTGACGGCACGCTTTCGAGCTGGTGGACCAAAATTGCAATCGGTGCCTTGTTGTTCATGTTTATTCTGCTGCAAAAGCTGGTGTTTCATGCCGGCGGCGGGCGGGCACGACAGAAAAAGGCAGCCGCATGATTGAGCCGGGGAGCCTGCTACGCTCCCTGTCCGGTCGGGTCACAGCGCGCAATTTTCATTCGCATGTCATTAATGAGCTGGGCGCAGGCGTGATCTCAGGCAGGTTTCCGGTTGGCTCCATTCTGCCCAATGACGCAGCCCTGATGGACGAATTCAACGTTTCGCGCACCGTATTGCGCGAGGCGTTGAAAACGCTTGAGGCCAAAGGTCTGGTGGAAGCGCGCCCAAAGGTTGGCACCAAAGTGGTGAAGCAAAGCCGCTGGAGCCTGTATGATGCGCAAGTGCTGGCATGGTGTCTGGAGGCCGGGCCAGATGATGAATTCTTGCGCGGCATGGATAATGTGCGCCGTTCACTGGAGCCACAAGCCGCAAGCGACGCCGCCCGCCACCATACCGGAGATCAGAGCCGCTTGATGCATTACTGGCTGCGCCAGATGGAACTGGCGCTGCATGAACCGCAGAGCTTTTGTCTGGCTGATTTCGAGCTGCATCGCATTATTGCCGAAGCCTCCCGCAATCCGTTTATTCGGGCGCTGCAAGGGGTGATTGAGCTGTCTCACGCGCTGGCCTATCGGGATATTATCGCCGATCAGCGGGAAGTGGATCTCACCCAAGTTCTGACCCTGCACCACCGACTGGTGAGCGCCATTGAGCGCGGGCTTGTGGACGAGGCAAGTGCTGCGATGCTGGAAACCATTGAGCAAGATTCCAGCATGGCGGCTGCATCAAAACCGGATTGATCAGGCAAACGGTTCACACGGTCCTTTGGCTGGCTGTGTAAACCACGCAGGCCCCTCCGCTGTCATGTGAATGATGTCTTCCAGCCGCAGGCCAAATTGGCCGGGCAGCACAATCATTGGCTCATTGGAAAAACACATGCCTTCTTCCAGCAGCGTTGTGTTTCCGCGCACGATGTAGGGCTCTTCATGACCCTCAAGGCCAAGCCCATGGCCAGCCCGATGGGGCAGGCCGGGAAGCTGATAATCTGGCCCAAGGCCGTGGCGGGTCAAAACAGCGCGGGCGGCATCATCAAGGCTTGCGCATGTCGCGCCAAGATGGGCGGCATCAAACACCGCCTGCTGGGCTTCGCGCTCAATCGCCCAGATGCGGGCAAACTCGGCAGTTGCTTCATCCAGCATATAGGTGCGGGTGATATCGGAGTTGTAGCCATCAATCCGGCAGCCGGTATCGACCAGCACCACATCGCCGGGCTTATAATATTGCTCACCATCAGCCCCATGGGGCAGGGAGGTGGTTTCGCCAAAGGAGACAATGCAGAAGGTGGAGCCGCTTTTGGCACCCAAGCGCCTGTGTTCGTCATCAATAAAGCGCACCACCTCGGATGCGGCTATGCCGGGGCGGATCATGGCATGAGCTTTGCGCTGTACATCCAGTGTCAGGTTCATGGCATGTTGAATGATGGCAATCTCGGTTGTGGATTTGCGCAAGCGCTGGCCGCGGCCGCGCAATAACGGGCCGCCATCGATCAGCCGATCTACGCTGATTTCGCGCTTCAACGCATTGTAGACGAATAGCGGCACGGAATCATCAATGGCAAGCGTACTGTCGTGGGGAAGCAAGGAGGCAACCAGCGCAGAACTGCTTTCGTCCTCTTCCCACACCCGAATATCACCGGGTACATGCGGCAAGCTTTCCACCCGGCTGCGCTCAAACCCCGGTGCCACATAGACAAGCTCTGACGCTGTGATCACCGCGCCCACAAGGCGCTCGCTGGAATGCCAGACCAGCCCGGTGAAATAGCGCAGGCTCTCGGTGGAGCCAATCAGCACCGCGCCGATATCCTTTTCCGCCATGGTTTTGCGCAGGGCTTCCAGCCGTTGAACGCGCTCCTCCATGGAGATTTTCGGCGCAACATGTAATGAGGACATGGTCTGTTTCCTTGGTAATTTAAGCCCGGCCTTCTTCAACCGCATGACAGGCCACCCGGACGGTATCAGGCATGGTCATCTGCGGCATCTCGGCCTTGCAGCGGTCGTTGGCCAGCGGGCAGCGGGGATGGAAGGGACAGCCTGTCGGCGGATTAAGGGGAGAGGGCATTTCGCCAACCAGCTTGATGCGTTCTCCGCGCCGATCGGGATCGGCAATCAAGGTCGCCGAGAGAAGCGCCTTGGTATAAGGATGGCGCGGGTTGGAAAACAGCGCTTCCACCGGGCCAAGCTCCACCGCATGGCCGAGATACATCACCACCACATCATCAGCAATGTGGCGCACCACAGCCAGATTATGGGAAATGAACATCATGGTCAGGTTAAGCTGGCTTTTCAACCGCTTCAAAAGATTGAGGATTTGCGCCTGCACAGAGACATCCAGCGCCGAGGTTGGCTCATCACAGACCAGAAATTCTGGCTGAAGAATAAGCGCCCGCGCAATGCCAATGCGCTGGCGCTGGCCGCCGGAAAACTCATGCGGATAACGATCTGCGGCCTGGGGTGGCAGGCCGACCAGTTCCAGCATGTCAGCAACGGCTTTGCGTCGTGAAGCCTTATCGCCAATGCCATGGATGACCAATCCTTCGGCAATGGAATCGCCAATGGGAAGCCGTGGATCAAGCGAGGAATAGGGGTCTTGGAAGACAATCTGGATGCGGCGGCTGGAGGCGAAATCGACCCCCATGCCGGGTCCGGCAATCTGCTTGTTATCAAAAACGATTTCACCTGCGGTGGGAGCGTAAAGACCCACCACGATGCGCGCCAGCGTGGATTTGCCACAGCCGCTTTCGCCCACCACGCCCAGCGTGCGGCCGCGCTCAATGGTCAGGCTCACATCATTGATTGCGTTGACATAGCCCTTTACCCGCTGAAAGGCCCCGCCGGTGACGGCAAAGGCCATTTTAATGCCGTTCATTTCAATCAGGGCGCTCATGCGGGCTGCACCTCTTTGTGGTCAGTATGATGGGCGGGTTCTGTCAACCAGCATCGACAGTGATGGTCGGTCTTGATCTCAACAAGGTCTGGAACCTCGCTCTGACAGCGCGGATCATTGGCCTCTCGCCTTACCGTGCAGCGCGGTGCGAACAGACAGCCCTTTGGCAGATGGGTCAATTGCGGCACGCGGCCTTCAATGACTTCGAGCATGTCTGGAGATTCGCCCAGCACGGGCACGGATCGCAACAGAGCTTGCGTGTAAGGATGCTTTGGCGATTTGAACAGCGTTCGCACATCCGCCAATTCCACCACTTGCCCGGCATACATCACGGCCACATGGTCGGCCATTTCCGCCACCACGCCAAGATCATGGGTGATGAGAATGATGGCGGTGCCGAAATCGCGTTGTAAATCACGCATCAAGTCCAGAATCTGGGCCTGAATGGTCACATCCAGCGCGGTTGTCGGCTCATCAGCAATCAACACTTCCGGCTGGCAGGCCAGCGCCATGGCAATCATCACCCGCTGCGCCATGCCGCCTGACATTTCATGGGGATAGGCCTTCATGCGGCGTTTTGGATCAGGAATGCCAACAGCTTTCAGCATGGCGATTGCTGCATCCTCGGCTTCGCGCTTGCCCATGTTCTTGTGCAGGCGGTAGGCCTCGGCAATCTGTCGCCCAACAGTGTGGACCGGGTTGAGCGATGAGGATGGGTCTTGAAAAATCATCGAGATGCGGTTGCCGCGCACCTTGCTGAGCTCTACGGGCGACATGGTGCGCAGATCGGCTCCATCCAGCAGCACTTCGCCACCGTTGATTTTGCCGGGATAGGGCACCAGCCCCATGATGCTGAGCGAGGTGATGGATTTGCCGCAGCCGCTCTCTCCAACAATGCAGAGCGTTTCTCCGGCTTCCAGTGTGAGAGAAACCTTGTCCACTGCACGCGCGGTGCCGGATCGGGTTTCAAAATGGGTGGTGAGATCGCGGATGTCCAGAATGGGTCGGCTCATGCTGTCCTCACGTGTGAAGGCGCGGATCAAGGGCATCACGCAGCCCGTCTCCGAGAAGGTTGAAGCCAAGCACGGTCAGCATGATGGCAAGGCCGGGAAAGAACACCAGATGCGGTGCCGAAAAAATCTCGTTGCGGGCCGACCCCAGCATGGTGCCCCATTCCGGTGTGGGCGGCTGTGCGCCAAGGCCCAGAAAGCTGAGGCCAGCCGCATCAAGAATGGCGGTGGCCACCCCGAGCGTTGCCAGTACCACAATCGGTGTAATGGCATTGGGCAGCACGCGCCGAAACAGAATGCGCCATTTGCTGCCGCCCAGCACCCGCGTGGCGGCCACAAAATCAAAGGTTTTGACCGAAAGCACGCTTGCGCGGGTCACGCGGGCATAGGCAGGCACGGAAACGATCGAGATGGCCAGCAACGCATTGCGAATGCCCGGCCCCAACACCGCAACGATGGCAATGGCCAGCAGCAGCGATGGAAAACCAAGGATCACATCCATGATCCGCATGATGATATTATCCACCCAACCGCGAAAATAGCCCGCGACGGCCCCCAGCAACACGCCAAAAAACAGTGCGCAGGTGACCGTGCTAAGGCCGATGATCAGGCTGACCCGCGTGCCATAGAGGATGCGCGAGAAGGAATCGCGGGCGTTGCCATCAACGCCCATGATGTGTTGCGGGCGATCTGCATCACAGCCAAACATGTGGATGCAGGGTGGCTCCCGGCGCTTGACCTGTTCCACCCCGATCAACACCTGATCTGGATCGTAAGGGGCCAGCACGGGGGCAAAAATGGCAATCAGGATCAGCATTCCGATGATGAACAACCCAACCTGACCGGAGCGCAATTGCAACAAGCGACCAAATGTCCGCCGCCACAAGGGCACGGGATCACCAATCAGGCCATCTTCAAGAATGGCCTCTGCTGCATTGGCCGATACACTATTCAAGCGCGTCATGGAGTGTCCTATTGTGGGCGAATGCGAGGATCGAGATAGGTGTAGGAGAGGTCCACCAGCAGATTGATGGCGACGTAACAGACGGCAATCATCACCGTGAACGCCTGCACCACCGGATAGTCACGCGAGAAAATGGCATCCACCAGCATCCGGCCAACGCCGGAGAGGCCAAAAACCGTCTCGGTGAGCACCGCGCCACTGAGCAACGCGCCCATTTGCAGGCCCAGAATGGTGACAACCGGCAAAAGCGCATTGCCCAATGCATGTTCGCTCACCACGCTTTTTTCCGGAACACCTTTGGCGCGGGCGGTGCGCACATAATCACGCCCCAACACATCCAGAAGTGAGGAGCGGGTCATGCGGGCAATCACCGCCATGGGAATGGTGGAGAGCGCCAGAACGGGCAGGACCATATGGCGTATTGCGTCCCAGAACACGGCCCAGTTTCCGGTGATCAGCGCATTGAAAATGTAGAAATTGGCGAAGAATTCCAGCACTTTGCGGAAGCCGTTATCGGCGGCAAGCTGCCAGTGCCACGCTTCATAAAAGGGAATGGAGCTAACCCCTGCGGAAAGCCGTCCCGATGGGGGAAGCCAAAATGGGGTATCGCGCAGCATCACCCCAAACAGATAGGCCAGCATCAACCCCAGCCAGAACACCGGCATGGAAATGCCCGCATTGGCCAGCATCATGGTGCTGACATCTGCTGCCGAATTATGCCTGCGGGCGGCGATAACGCCAAGGCCAACCCCGATGATGGTGGCGGTGACCAGAGCTAAAATCGCAAGCTCTGCCGTCATCGGCAAACGCTCAATGATGATCTGTGTCACGGGCCGCGAAAAGCGCACCGATGTGCCGAAATCACCGCGCAGCATATCACCCATGTAGATGAAAAACTGCGTTGGCAGCGGTTTATCAAAGCCGTAGCGGGTGATGAAAGCCGCACAGGTCTGCGCGGTGGCCTTTTCACCTAGCATGGACTTGCACGGATCGCCGGGGATCAGCCGCGCCAGCGCAAAGGTCACAATCAGAATGCCAAATATAACCGGAATGGAAATCAGCAGGCGTTTGGCCGCATATCCGAGCATCACAAATCCTCATTACCAGATTTTACAGCGCCGTTTTTGGGTGTGGCAAAACTCCTCCCCAACCCTCCCCACAAGGGGGAGGGGGTAGGTCGAATGTCGGGCTAACCTTGCGCTCTTCAATGTTTGAGAGCGAAGTTTGAGAGCGAAAACCATCGGCTCACAAAGAACACCAACAGGCTCCCTCCCCCTTGTGGGGAGGGTTGGGGAGGGGTCTTTTCCACGTATATGCTTCGGGCCAGACGTTCCCGCCCAGCCCACAGCATCGCAGCTGTTTTACGTCTTCTTCTTGACGTTCATCAGCCCGCCCCAGAGCGAGTCGAAATAGTCAAACGAGCCGGTATTGCCCACATGTGCGGGGTTTGAGGCATCAATGCCTGCTGCCCAGGAGGCAACAACGTCATTGGCGTTGAAATCAGACCCGTCGGTGAATTTCACACCCGTGCGCAGATGGCAGGTCCAAACGGTGGAATCTGAATTGGCATCGCAGCTGGTGGCAAGAGCGGGAACAATTTCGCCGCTGTCATTGGCGTAGTCGAGCAGTGTTTCGGTGATGGGCGTGCAGGCGTTTAGCGTTTCGCCATCGGTTTCATCGCCGCAATAGAGACTGATGGGTTCAGCGTTTTGCATAAACACCAGCGTATCCTTGCCGGGATCTTCGACCCGCAACAGCGGCGAGCCGAAGGGGCGCACACCGGCGTTCTTCAACGTTGCCCGTGCAGCATAGGCGGCAGCGCCATGGACAATCGGAACCATAGGTACGTGCTGGCGGATGGCGTCGTTGACGGCTGCGTAGATGGGTTCAGCCGTCTTGGCATCGGCAATGGTGCCGCCCTTGGTTAGGCCATCGGTAATGTCCGCAAAGGTGGTGCCGAACATCTTGGATGTCTTGCCAAAATGGTAATCAAGGAAGTTGGTGATATGCGGATAATCTGCACCCCAACCCAGAAGATACAGGCCATCGATGCGTCCGGCCGAGGTATCGCCAATGAACTTGCCGGATTCCACTGGAACCACTTCAGCATCAATGCCGAGGTTTTTCTTCAGCTGTGTCTGGAATTCCACGGCAACGGCGCTTGGCTCTGGCAAGTAAGCGCGGAACACATCGCGATAGTAAATCTTGGTCTTAAAACCATTGGGGTAGCCGGCGTCTGCCAACAGCTTCTTGGCGGCGGTGGCATCAAATCCATACCATTCCTTGCCCGCGCAGCCATTGGGCAGCGAACAGGGGGTGAAGTGCGAGGCAACAACCGAGCCTTTCGGATAAAAATTGTCAACGATGCGCTTGCGATCCACACCCATGGCAATCGCCTGACGCACCTTCTCATTGTCAAACGGCTTGGCGGTATTGACCATGCCGAGATAAAGAACGTTCGGGCTTTCCTGCGGCAGGAATTGCAGATCAGGATCGTTTTTGACGCTGTCGAAATCATCCGGGCTGATATTGGCGATTTCATCGACGGTGCCAGAGCGCAGTTCATTCAGGCGGCCTGCGCCGGACTGGTTCCAGCGAAACACCAGTTTGCTGTAGGTTGGCTTCTTGCCCCAGTAATTGTCGTTGCGCACCATGGTAATCGAATCGCCACGGTTCCAGCTTTCCAGCTTGAAGGGGCCAGTGCCGATAGGATTGTCGAGCAGCTTCTTCCCTGGGCCTAATTCCTCAATGTGCTTGGCGGGCTGGATGCCGAAGGGGACAAAAGCCGCCTTGGCCTTGAACGCCGGATCGGGCGAGCACATGGAAAAGGTCACAGTGTGCTCATCGGTGGCGACGATGGATTTGATTTTGCCGCCGTAGCTGCAATCTTGTGCCGCAACGCTCTTGCCTTCAAAAGCAACAGCCGGGCTGGTCAGCAAAGCGGCAACCGAAACGGCCACGGCTCCGCCTAGAAGACGAAATTTCATATCTGTAATCCCCAGTTTTTGTGTTCGCGCCTTTGTGGCACCCTCATTTTTTATCGTTGCGGATAAGGTGTTGTTTTTGCTCTTTCACCTTTTCCGCGAAGGTAAAGATTTGTACAGTTCCCTTGGTCACGTGCCCGGAAGTCCGTCTCCGGGGTTTAACGCGTCTGCCCGCGCCCTTTTGAGTGTCTTGACATTGGCGTGCGGTGGCATAGTGCTAAGATGTCAGACCAATTGTCAAGCGGTCGGCAGGAGGACCAATTTATTGTGATCACGCAATCCGACACCGTAGAGAAGGATGAACCGCGACTGGCTATGCTGTCACCACTAGACCGTGTGCAGCAGGTGAGCGATGCGATGATTGGCTACATCGGCAAAGCTGGCCTCAAGCGCGGAGACCGGCTGCCGACAGAGCGCCAATTGATGAATGAACTGGGCGTTGGCCGCTCCACAGTGCGGGAGGTGATTGGTCGCTTTCAAGCACTTGGCGTGCTGGAGAGCCGCAAAGGCAGCGGCACTTATCTGCTGCAACCCGTCAGTTCTGCCACGGTGCATATGCCGCTGATGGTGGAGACCGAGAACCTGCGCGATGCGCTGTTGCAAACGCTGGAGGTGCGCCGAGGCATTGAGGTTGAGGCCTGCGCCTTGGCGGCCTTGCGACGGACCGAAGAGGATTTGCGCATCATCGAAGAAAAGCTCGATGAGATGGAGCGGGTGCATCTGACCAAGGGTACATCGGGCAAGGAAGACCTCGCCTTCCATGTCTCCATCTATGAGGCGACCCATAACCCGCTGTTCAAACAACTGCTGGAGCAGATGCGCGAGGCGTTTGAGCGCTTCTGGCACAAACCATTTGATCGGCCCGATTTTGCCCGCCGCTCCTTTCCCTATCATCGCACCTTGTTCTGCGCCATTGCCGATCGCGACAGTGAAGGTGCGCGCCGTGAAACCCTTAAAATTCTTGCCGTGGTGGAAGAAGACATCAAGGAAATGTCCAAATGAGCGAAGCATTCGATTTTCTGCAACAGGCATCGCTGATCACGGCGCATGATGACGGCAATGCGTTTGATGCGGTGGTGCCGCCGATTGTGCAGACCTCGCTGTTTACGTTTAGCGATTACGACGAGATGGTTGCCACCTATCGCGGCGAGAAGATCCGTCCGGTCTATTCGCGTGGGCTAAACCCCACGGTGCGGATTTTTGAAGAGATGCTGGCAAAGCTGGAGGGCGCGGAGGATGCGCTGGGTTTTGGCAGTGGCATGGCGACAATTTCATCCACGGTTTTGAGCTTTGTCTCCCCTGGCGATCGCATTGTGGCGGTCCGCCATGTCTATCCCGATGCGTTTCGGTTTTTTGAAACCATGCTGAAGCGCATGCGCGTTGAGGTCACATACGTCGATGGCCGAGATGAAGATGCTGTTGCCAAGGCACTTCCGGGTGCTAAGCTGATTTATCTCGAAAGCCCCACCAGCTGGGTGATGGATGCCCACGATGTGGGTGCCTTGGCAGCTTTGGCCCGCCAGCATGGTGTGTTGTCGGTGATTGACAACAGCTGGGCAAGCCCGGTTTTTCAGAAGCCTTTGTCGCTTGGCGTTGATCTTGTGCTGCATTCTGCCTCGAAATATCTCGGTGGTCACAGCGATGTTGTCGCGGGCGTGGTGGCCGGGCCGAAAGCGCTGATTGATCGCATTCGCAATGAAACCCTGCCGTATCTGGGCGGAAAACTATCGCCGTTTGATGCGTGGTTGCTGATCCGGGGCATGCGCACATTGCCCATTCGCATGAAGGCGCATGAGGCCTCAGCTCTGGAGATTGCCCACCGCTTGCAGGCATTGGAAATTGTGGAGCGGGTCTGCCACCCGGCGCTGAACAATGCTTTGCCGCCGGGTCTGCATGGCACCTCTGGCCTGTTTTCGTTCATTTTCAAACCGGGCATCAATGTTCGGACCTTCTGCGATCATTTGCAGCTGTTCAAACTCGGTGTCAGCTGGGGCGGTCATGAGAGCTTGATTGTGCCCGGCGATGTGGTGGCCAATCAGAAAGCACCGCCGAGTTTTGCTGATGCCTTTGGTGTTGATCCGCTGTCCGTGCGTCTCCACATCGGGCTGGAAGGCACAGAAGCGCTCTGGAGCGATTTGCAGGCGGCAATGGCTGTGGCGAGAGAGGGTTGACATCATGAGTGATATCCAAGCCGTCCTCGCCCGTGTGGATGATAATCTGCCCTCCAGTCTGGAGACGCTGTTTGAGCTGGTGCGGATTCCATCCATTTCCACCGATCTGGCCTATGCTCCGCATTGCCGTGAGGCTGCGGAGTTTTTGGCAAATTATCTGACCGGGATTGGGTTTAACGCATCTGTGCACAACACCACGGGACACCCGATGGTGGTTGCCCATCATGAGGGGCAAGGTGCCGATTGCCCGCATGTGCTGTTTTACGGCCATTATGATGTTCAGCCCGTGGACCCGCTGAATCTCTGGCACAACGACCCGTTCGATCCTGCGATTCGTGAGGGTGTAAATGGCGAAAAGATCATTTCTGGGCGCGGCACTTCGGATGACAAGGGACAATTGCTGACCTTTCTTGAGGCCCTGCGGGCTTTCAAACAAGAGCGGGGAGGTCTGCCGCTGAAGGTCACCATTCTGTTCGAGGGCGAGGAGGAGTCAGGCTCACCATCGCTTTTGCCGTTTCTGGAGGCGAACAAGGACGAGCTGAAGGCCGATTTCGCCATGGTCTGCGACACGGGCATGTGGGATGCGCAAACACCCTCCATCTGCGCCAGCCTGCGCGGCTTGGTGGGCGAGGAAATCACCATCAGAGCCGCGACGCGGGATTTGCACTCGGGTGGTTATGGCGGGGTCGCTGCCAATCCGCTGCATGTGTTGAGTGATATTCTGGCGGGTCTGCATGATGACACCGGTGCCGTGACTTTGCCGGGATTTTACGATGGCGTGGAGGAAACTCCCCCGGAGATCAAAGCGGTCTGGGCGGAACTGGAAAAAAGCCAATCGGCCTTTCTCTCGGATATCGGCCTGTCCACACCATCGGGTGAAAAAGGTCGCTCGATTCTGGAATTGCTCTGGGCGCGGCCCACGGCGGAGATCAACGGCATGTCCGGCGGCTATACTGGCAAAGGGTTCAAGACCGTGATTGCCGCAGAGGCCATGGCCAAGGTATCCTTCCGTCTTGTCGGAAAGCAAGACCCGCAGAAAATCCGCGACAGTTTCCGCGCCTATGTACGCTCAAAACTGCCCGTAGATTGCCGGGTGGAATTTCAGTCCGAGGGGGCGTCCCCTGCCATTCAGCTACCTTATGATTCCGCTCTTCTGGCAAAAGCCAAACAGGCTCTCTCGCAGGAATGGCCCAAGCCTGCGATTGTCACGGGCGGTGGCGGGTCCATCCCGATTGTTGGTAATTTCCAAACCCTGCTGGGCATGGACTCGCTTTTGGTTGGCTTTTCGTTGGACGATGACTGCGTACATTCGCCCAACGAAAAATACAACCTGACCTCATTTCACAAGGGCATCCGCTCCTGGGTGCGGATTTTGCAGGTGGTGTCGAACCCCTAAGTTACTCCCGGAAAATGGCAGGCAACCGCATGCCTGCCACCTTGCAAGGCGGGAATTTCCGCAGCACATCGCGCCTGCGCGCGCGGGCAGCGGGTGCGGAACACACAGCCGGAAGGGGGAGACATCGGGCTTGGCAATTCCCCTTCCAGCGGAATCACGATTTTTTCGCGCTCCAGCTTGGGATCGGGAATCGGAATGGCCGAGAGCAGCGCCTGCGTATAAGGATGCTGCGGGTTGGCATAGAGTGCATCGCGATCAGCAATCTCGACCGTGCGGCCCAGATACATCACCATCACCCGCGTTGAGATGTGTTTGACCACGCTGAGATCATGGGCAATGAAAATCAGCGCCAGCCCCAGATTTTTCTGCAAATCCATCAACAGGTTGATGACCTGAGCCTGAATCGACACATCCAGCGCCGAGACCGGCTCGTCGCAGATGATCAGCTTTGGTTCGACAATCAACGCACGTGCAATGCCGATGCGCTGACACTGGCCGCCGGAGAATTCATGGGGGTAGCGATTGATCAGGCTGGGCAGCAGGCCCACCTGATCCATGGCCGCTTGTACCCGCGCCTTGATCTCCTTTGAGGACAGGCCGTGGTGATGGGTGATCAGCGTCTCTGAAATGATCTGGCCCACCGTCATGCGCGGATTGAGGCTGGCGAGAGGATCTTGAAAGATCATCTGGATATCGGCGCGATGCTTCAACATCTCGCGAGGCGACAGGCGCAGAAGATCGGTATTGCCCTGCCAGATCACGCTGCCTGTGGCATCCAGCATACGGATGATGGCGCGGGCAAGGGTGGATTTTCCACTGCCGGATTCACCCACAATGCCCAGCGTTTCGCCCGGTTTAAGTTCAAAATTCACGCCATTGACGGCATGAAGCGTGCGCGGTTTTTGCCATGGCAATCCGCCACCCTTGAGCGCAAAGGACACATGCAGATTCTCGGCCTTAAGAAGGGGTTTTGAGGTCATACCAATTCCTCCACAGGGCGTGTGCAAGCCCGTGCACGGTCTGGCGCGAAACTTTCCAACGGCCGCGGTGCCTCGTTGCACGTATTAATGGCATAATCACAGCGCGGCGAAAACGGGCAGCCTCGCGGCATGTTCATCATATTGGGGGGCACGCCGGGAATGGTGCGAAGCCGCTCATCCTCGCGATCCACACGGGGAATGGCCCGCAGCAAGCCTTGCGTATAAGGATGCGATGGTGTGGCAAACAGCGCTTCCGCAGGCCCTGTTTCCATCACCCTGCCACCGTAAAGCACCAGAACCCGCTCGCAGGAGCCTGCCACCACGCCAAGATCGTGGGTGACCAAAATCATCGCCATGCCAAATTCGGCCTGCAAATCGCGCAACAGCCTCATGATCTGGGCCTGCACGGTTACATCAAGTGCGGTGGTCGGCTCATCGGCAATCAACAGATCGGGGCGACAGAGCAGCGCCATGGCAATCATCACCCGCTGGCGCATGCCGCCGGAAAATTCATGCGGATAAAGCCGGATGCGGGATTTGGCATCGGGAATCTTCACCGCATCCAGCATGCGGGTGCATTCGACCAAGGCATCGCGCTTGGACATGCCCTTTTGATAGATTAGCACCTCGGCCATTTGATCGGAGATGCGCATATAGGGGTTGAGCGATGTCATCGGGTCTTGAAACACCATCGCAATGCGCGCGCCGCGAATGGGGTTGAGCACTGCGGCAGGCGCATTGAGAATTTCCTGACCATCAAACAGCACAGAGCCGGAGGCCCGGCCATTGCGCGCCAAAAGGCCCATGATGGCAAAGGAGGCCTGACTTTTGCCAGAGCCGCTTTCGCCGACAATCCCGAGCGTTTCGCCACGGTTGAGCGCCAGATTGAGGCCATGCACGGCCTGCACCTGACCATCCGGCGTATCAAAGCTCACAGAAAGATCGGTAATCTTCAGCAGAGTCATATCAGCGATCCTTCGGGTCCAGCGCGTCGCGCAAACCGTCTCCAACGAAATAGAAGGAAAACAGCGTGATGATGAAGAAAAACAGCGGTGCTGCCAGCTGCCACAAAGTGCCATGGGTCATGCTGCCAGCCCCTTCGGAAATCATCGCACCCCAACTGGTCAGCGGCTCCTGAATGCCGAGGCCCAGAAAGCTGATAAAGCTCTCGGTCATGATCATGATCGGCACCAGCAAGGTGGCATAGACCGTGACCACACCCATGAGATTGGGGAGGATATGCCGCAGGATGATCTTGAGGGACGATACACCCGTGGCCTGTGCCGCTTCGATATATTCCTTGGATTTGATGCTCAGGGTTTGGCCGCGCACAATCCGGCTCATATCCAGCCACGACATCAACCCAATGCCCACAAACAAAATGGTGGTGGAACGGCCAAACATCACCAGCAGCAAAATCAGCACAAACATGTAAGGAATGGCCATCAGAATATCGACGGTGCGCATCATGATGCTATCGACAATCCCGCCCGCGTAGCCGGAAATCGCACCGTAGAGCGTGCCAACCACCACCGCAATCAGGCTGCCAATCAGCGCCACGGACATGGACACCTGCGTGGCCTGTACGGTGCGGGCAAACAGATCGCGGCCCAGATCGTCGGTGCCAAAATAATGGCCGTTTTCAAGGGATGGACGTCCCAGATCCACCACCTGTCCCATTACCGAAAAATCCAGCTCATCATTTGACCAATGGGCGAGATAAGAGCCGAAAAGGGCGAAAAACGCGACAAGACAGAGACCAATCAGACCCGCAATCGCTGCTTTGTTGCGCATGAAGCGCCGTCTTGCATCCGCCCAAGGCGAGCGGCCTTTGACGGTCTCTTCTGTTATGTGATCAGCCAGCTTTTGCAGCTGCATTCTATCAACCATCATCGCATCAATACCGGATTTTCGGATCAATCCACGCGTAGAGGAGATCGACCACAAGGTTGAACAGAATTGTCAGTCCGCCGATGAGAATGGTAATGCCCATCATCACGGCATAGTCACGGTTAAGTGCCGCATCGACGAAGAATCTGCCAATGCCACCGGTGGAAAAATACATATCCACCACCACGGAACCGGTGATCATGCTGACAAAGGCAGGTCCGAGATAGGAAATCACTGGCAGCAGCGCCGGAATGAGCGCATGGCGAAAAATCACCACCCGCGTTGGCAGGCCCTTGGCGCGCGCCGTGCGGATGTGATTGGCATTCAACACTTCCAGCATGGACGAGCGGGTGAGCCGCGAGATGGAGGCAATGAACAAGGCCGAGAGCGAAATCACCGGCATGATCAGATAAGGCCATTGCCCACCCTCCCAGCCACCGCCCGGTAGCCAGCCAAGCCAGAGGGTGAAGACCAGAACCAGAATGGGTGCCAGCACAAAGCTCGGCAGCACATGGGTGCCGATAGCCACACCAACCGCCAGATAATCCAGCCAGCTATTGTGCCAAACGGCCGCACAGATGCCCAGCGCACCGCCAATCAACACAGCCACCACAAAGGAGATGCAGCCATAGGTCAGGGTGACGGGAAAGCCCTGCGCGATGATCTCATTGACCGTGCGATCCTTGTAGATAAAGGACGGCCCGAAATCGAAATGGACAACAACACCCCACACGTAAGTGACAAGCTGCCGCCAGAGTGGCGCATCAAGCCCGTATTTGGCATTGAGATTGGCCAGAATTTCCGGCGCTAACGCCTTCTCTGTTGTGAATGGCCCACCGGGAGCCGCTTTCATTAGCAAGAAGGACGCAATAATCAAAATCAGCAGCGTTGGTATGGCAATAGCCAGACGCCTTAACACGTAAACAAACATTCTGGATCGCCCCGGTAAGAGGGGCAGCACATGGTGTGCTGCCCGCTAAAGCATCGGACCGAAAAGTGGATACCGGTTTTCGGAAAATCCGATGCGACCACAAAAGCAGCATCATTTTGCCACGCGGTACATGTCCTTGGCGTACCAGTTGCCCATCACGCTCTTTTCAGGAAAGCCCCGGATATCCGGTTTCAGCATCATCACGTTGGTATATTGATAGATTGGCGCGTGCGGAGCGTCTTGCGCCAGAATTTCCTCGGCTTTGGTGTAGAGAGGTTGCGGGTCGGCGGCGGTTTTGCTCTCCAGCATCAGCTTGTCATAGGCTGGGTTGGAATATTTGCCATAGTTGTTGCCGGAGGCCGAGGTGAACATATCCAGATAGGTGGACGCTTCATTATAGTCTCCGCACCAGGCATAGCGGCCAACTTCAAAGTCCTGATGGTTCATTTTGTCGGTCAGAACCTTCCATTCCATGTTGGTCAGGGTGAGGCTGACGCCCACTTTCTTCCAGAACTGTGAAACGGCAATGGCAATCTTCTTGTGGCCTTCGTCCGTGTTGTAGCTCAGGGTCAGGTTAAGCGGATGTTCAGGGCTGTAGCCAGCCTCTTTCAAAAGCGCCACGGCTTTGTCGTCACGCTCTTTCTGGGTCATATGTGCTGCTGGAATATCCGGCATTTTGAAACCAGCCGTGGCCCAATGGACCCAGTTGTAAGCCGGTTTCTGGCCGCCCTGCAAAATGTTATCGACAATCACATCGCGGTTGATGGCGTAGGACAGAGCCTGACGCACCCGCACATCCTTCAGGGCTGCCGGACCCTTCTCAGAGACATTGAAGAGGTAGGTATAGGTGCAGGACCTTGGTGTGGATTTCGCCTGATCTGGATAATCCTTCTTCATGCGCGGATATTGACCAGTCGGAATACCGACTTCATCAAGTTCGCCAGCAAGATAACGGGTCATGGCCTGATTGGCGTCATTGATGATCAGAGCGGTGACGGTATCCAGAACGGTATTGGCATTGTTCCAATAGTTCGGGTTGCGTTTCATCACCAGCTTTTCGCCTGGTACATGCTCGGTCAAAACATAGGCACCATTGCCCACCAGATTGCCGGGCTTGGTCCAGTCGTCGCCGAACTTGTCAATCACGGATTTTTTCACCGGGGACATCGAGGCATTCACCGTCATCTTCACAAAGTAAGGAATGGGTGCTTTGAGCTTGACCTGAAATGTATGGTCATCCACAGCCTTCACGCCCAAATCCTGCGGCGGTTTTTTGCCAGCAATGATGTCAGAGGTGTTTTCCACCTGCATCATTTCCAGATAGGAGGCATATTCAGATGCGGTCTTGGGATCGGCCAGCCGTTGCCAGGCATACACAAAATCACCTGCGGTGACGGGCGTACCATCGGACCATTTCGCCTCTGGCCGCAGATGGAACGTGTAGAGCATCTTATCGCTCGATACGTCATAGCTTGAGGCTGCGCCGGGAACCAGATTGCCCTGCGTATCCTCATTCATCAGCGTTTCAAACAGGTTGCGAAGAGCGTCAGAACCATCCGTGTCCGCATTCAACTGCGGGTCCAGTGTCTTGAAGGAATCCAGAACCCTATAAGTATAGGTCTGAACTACAGCAAGTTTTTCGCCATTTTTCGTTCCAGTCTCAGCATACGAGATACCGGAAAGCATCATTGAAAGACATGTTGTTAGTAGAAGTTGTTTTCTCAATTTCTTTCCCCTGTTTTTATGTAAGTCTATGCTGTTTTATTGCGCATTTTAATTTAAATATATTTACGTGACGTTGATTATGCATTATATATAGTGAATATTTTTTTGTGTCATCTTAAAATACATAGTCACCGATTGCATGATGAGCCTGTGGCGTGTAAGAAATACTCAGATACTGCAAAAGTTGAGCTGCGACCACCTGAATGTCTCCTGAAAGTCTTTCGATCTGCGGCAGAAATAGGCTTATCATGTAATCCGAATGATTATCCGGTTTTTTGCTTTGTGCAAGACGGATATTGAGGTGGTGTATTTTTTGCAGATGATCAGTGGCGAGGATGGTCGTATGGCAACGTTAACAAATTTGCGCACCAAGCGCAGGCCGGTTCAGGCACGATCGCAAAAAATGAAAATGGCGATCATGGAATCCACGCATGCTGTGATGCGTGAGCAGGGGGTACGCGCTGTGACCACCAATGCAGTGGCGGCCCATTCCGGCATCAAAGTCGGATCGATTTACGATTACTTCCCCAATAAGGAAGCAATTATTGCCGAGATCTACGAGGAAAAGCTGGCGCGGGTGCGGAGTTTTCTGGAAGCTGGATCAGTGACGATCACGGCTGACAGCTGGCAGACACAATTGGCCACGCTGATCCGTGTGACATGGGCCTATCAGCTATCCATCGGGTTGGACCGCACCATTGTTGACGCTGCATATTATTACGAGAGCCTGTTTCCGATTGCCCAACAACATGCAAGGCTGATTGCCTCAAACTACGTCAAGCTCTTGCTCCGCCTTGGCTCAACCTGGCCGCAGGAGCAGCTTTTTGATTTGGGTATCAGCCTCTACACGCTTGTAAACGCCAATTGGAGCTATTGGCGTTTGACCGGCACAGATCATGACATTGCCATTGAGCGACAGATTGTCTTGACCATCACCTTGATCTCGCCTAGCCTTGACGGCGTTGCATGTGCTCAGGCGTGAGCCTGTCAAAAACCCGACAGACGGATTGTGGGTCGGGTTCGGCCAATACAGTCTCGCCGTGGCTGCCATCACGCCAAAGAGGCTTTCCTTGTTCATTCGGTAATGGCACCGGAAACATTGATCGCCGGGCGTAGTCCGAGCGGTGTACAAATATCGTTGGTCATAAGCTTTTCCACTTCTTGCGGGCAAACGTCCGTCCTCTCGACAATCGACAGCTATGCCGTCTAGAGTTTGTCAGAGAAAAGTGGAATCCGGTTTTCCCGAAAAGACAAACGAAAACAAGAGAATCTAGAGGCTGTCTGGTTCAATCTGAACCTGACAGCCTCTAGACCGCAGCGATTGCCTTAGCGCGGGCTTCTATGGGTTCATCC
>DNPN01000250.1 GCA_003501385.1 Rhizobium sp.
GCGAATATATGACCGGCGGCGTGGTTGTGGTGCTGGGTGAAACTGGCCGCAACTTTGCAGCGGGCATGTCGGGCGGCGTGGCTTACGTGTTGGATGAAAAAGGCGATTTTGCCAAGCGCTGCAACATGGCCATGGTGGAACTGGAGCCGGTGCCGGAAGAAGATGACATGCTGGAAAAGCTGCATCACCACGGCGGCGATCTGATGCACAAGGGTCTGGTGGATGTGTCGCAAGACATGACCCGCCACGATGAAGAGCGCCTGTATCAGCTGATCTCCAACCATCTGCATTACACGGGCTCCACCCGCGCCAAGCAGATTCTGGACCAGTGGGCAGATTATCGCCCGAAATTCCGCAAGGTCATGCCGGTCGAATACCGCCGCGCCCTTGAGGAAATGGAGCGCATGCGCATGGGCGTTGCCGCCGAGTAATCTTCCTGCCTTTGAAAATTGGCAGCCATGCAACAACAGGCATCACGATAGTGTGGTGCTTGTTCAGGCGGGGAGTACGGAAATGGTAGAGAAGTTTAGATTCTACGACACCGAGCAGCGGGCAATGATTGACTGGCTGTCAACACGCTCACCGGACGTGTGGCATGCTGTGTCCGTGTATTTGAATTTCGATTTCGCGGAAGATGTGTTCGAATGGATATTGACGCGACCTGAGTGTGATCTTGCGACGGCTGCTGCGTATTTTTGGCGGTGTGAACCTTCTGATATGCTTGAGTATCTTGCAAAAGAACCAGAAAAATGGCGGGAGGACGACGATTATTTAGCCGTGGTAAAGCTGGTTGATCGGGTAAAGGCAGGCTTCTATTCTCGTTCTGAAATACTTTATGTTGGTCATGATTTGCGACCTGGTGAAGAGATGTCTAGCTGGATTCTCGCAGAGGCCAGAATGTTGCGTGACATTGCGCGTGATGCCGGTGAAGGCAATCTTCCTTGGACATTGCCTGAGAGTTTGGTCCCTCCCTTTGGTCATCGCCCCGCTATTGTATCGGCGGAGGAGAATCCTGAAACGTCGCTAGACGTGCAGCGTTTGTTGGAGGCTCTCGGTACCCGTTTCGGTTTATCAAAATCGAAGCGGGTGGAAACAGTAGAAGTCCAAAAGCCGCGTTGGGCGAATCCGCTCAACTGGTTCAAAAGTCTTGGTACGAAAAAGCATTAGGTTTGGTATGGCAGTCGATGGGACACGAGAGTGAATCTCTTCGGAATAAGCAACAATATCCCGTTTAAGGCTTTGGCTGGAAAAATAGCCTTTGGTCCGCAAAGCGGTCGGTGAAAATTGAGGTATGATGATGGGCAAGGTTACAGGCTTTATGGAAATCGACCGGCAGGTGGCAAAGTATCAGCCAGCCTCCGACCGTATTCGGCATTTCCGCGAATTCACCATTCCGATGTCGGAACCAGAAGTGCAAAAGCAGGCAGCACGCTGCATGGATTGCGGCATTCCTTACTGCCATGGTCCAACCGGCTGTCCGGTCAACAACCAGATCCCCGATTGGAACGATCTGGTCTATAACGGCAAGTGGGAAGAGGCGATCCGCAACCTCCACTCCACCAACAATTTCCCGGAATTCACGGGTCGCGTCTGCCCAGCCCCTTGCGAAGAGGCCTGCACGCTGAACCTTGAAGATGCGCCGGTGTCGATCAAGACGGTTGAACAGGCGATTGCCGACAAGGCCTATGAGCTTGGCTTTATCGTGCCGCAGCCGCCCACCGTGCATACGGGCAAGAAGGTTGCCATCATCGGTTCCGGCCCATCGGGTCTGGCCGCTGCCCAGCAGTTGGGCCGGGCTGGCCATGACGTGCATGTCTATGAGCGCGAGAGCAAGGCAGGCGGTCTGCTGCGTTATGGCATTCCTGACTTCAAGATGGAAAAGAATTTCATCGATCGTCGCGTTGAGCAGATCAAGGGCGAGGGCGTCACCTTCCATTGCGGCGTCAATGTTGGCGTCGATGTGACGGTTGAAAAGCTGTTGGCCGATCATGATGCCGTGCTCTATTGCGGCGGCTCCGAAACCCCGCGTGAGGCTGGTATTCCCGGTGTCGAATTCCACGGCGCATACGATGCCATGCCCTATCTGGTGCAGCAGAACCGTCGCGTTGGCCGCGAAAACATCGACAGCGTCGGCTGGCCTGCCGAGCCAATTTTGGCCGGAGGCAAGCATGTTGTGGTGGTTGGCGGTGGTGATACGGCGTCCGACTGTGTCGGCACGGCCTTCCGTCAGGGTGCCGTGAAGGTGACCCAGCTGGACATTCGCCCGCGTCCACCACAGACAGAAGACAAGCTCGCAGTTTGGCCATACTGGGCCACCAAGATGCGCACGTCTTCGTCTCAGGCCGAAGGTGCCATCCGCGAGTTTCAGGTGGCAACGCTGGAATTCGTTGGCGAAGATGGCGTGCTGACGGGCGTAAAATGCTGCCAGGTGGATGAGCGCCGCAAGCCTATTGCGGGCTCGGAATTCATCATCAAGGCCGATCTCGCCTTCATCGCCATCGGCTTTTCCGGTCCCTATACCGATAGCGTTTTGGCCGAAATGGACGGCAAGCTGGAACTGAACACCGACAAGCGCGGCTCCACCAATGTGGTTGCCAATGAAAAGGACTACCGCACTTCGGTGGACAAGCTCTGGGCCGCAGGCGACGTGCGCCGGGGTCAGTCGCTGGTGGTCTGGGCCATCCGCGAAGGCCGTCAGGCCGCCCGCGCCATTGATGAAGCGCTGATGGGATCAAGCGTTCTGCCGCGTTGATTGTTGATGGATAGGATGGGAAAAGGGGCCGATTGGCCCCTTTTTTGTTGTTGTATGACCACAGAACTCGGTGCAAAAAAGACCCCTCCCCCTTGTGGGGAGGGTTGGGGAGGGGTTTGCAGCCCACAAATCTGTGCATCGTGTCCTCTGCTTGTCTGATATATCAACTCCACGCATGCAGCGGTGGCTTTTCGCCATTGAGGAAATACTTGCCCAGAATGGAATATTTCCACCGCACCGGATCATGCAGCGTGTGGGTGCGGGCATTGCGCCAATGGCGATCCAGATTATATTCCGCCAAGGTTGAGCGCGTGCCTGCCAGCTCAAACAGTTTATTGGTGGCCTCAATTGCCACTTCGGTGGAGAGAATTTTGGCTTCTGCTGTGGTGATCTGTGCGTGGGCCACCGTCTCCACTGTTGGGTTGGCAACGGCGGCATCAATGGCAAGGCCCGCCTTTTCCAAAAGTGCTTGGGCTGCATGCAGCCGCAGCGTTAGTCCGCCCACGGCCTGAATGGTATAGGGATCATCATAGGCATGGTCGAGGCCGCTATCCACCCAGGCGCGGCTTTTATGACGCACGAAATTGACCGTTTCATCAATGGCGGCCTTGGCAATGCCGGTATCCACCGCCACCTGAATAATCTGGAAAATCGCCCCATCGGCGGTGGGGACTTCATAGCCTTTATAGCCGGGAACCAGCCATGTTTTGTCCACCCGCACATTGTCCAGAATGACGGTGCCAGACAGCGTAGTGCGCTGGCCAAAGCTGGACCAATCATCAATCACGGTTAGGCCGGGGGCGGAGCGGTCGGCGATGGCGTACCATGCACGGCCTTGGCCATCGAGCGCCACAATCGGCACCTTATGGGCCAAAAGCGCGCCAGAGGAGTAGAATTTACGGCCATTGACGATCACATGGTCACCGTGGTCGGTGAAGGTGGTTTCAAAATCCACGGCGCGTTTGGAGCCGAATTCCGAAAACGCATTGCCAAAGCGCGTGCCTTTCAGCACTTCCGCAAACAGCAGCTTTTGCTGATCGGGCTCTGACACGGTGCGAATAGCCGCCACCACGCCCAGATGGTTCTGGGCAATCTGGCCAATGGAAGAATCTGCCGCCGAGATGATCTCAATCACTTTGGAGAGTGTCACATAGGACAGTTCCGGCCCACCAAAGGCTTTTGGCACATTGATGGACCAAAGACCGCTTTGTGAAAACGCATCCAGTTCGGTCACGGGCCAGATGCGGTCTCGGTCGCGCTTGGCGGCGTCTTTGATGAAGTCTGCCGCCAACTTCTGCGCAATTTCGATGGCTTCCGCATCGGTTTTGATAATGTGGGCGGGCTCAGACGGTCTGGCAATGGCCGGAACGCCTGCGGTTTTATCGATCTGTTGATGCAAGGTCATGATGTCAATCCTTTTGAACAATCACTCGGCGGCAAGCGAGGCCTGAGCCTCATTCGCTTCCAGCTCACGCACCAGCGGCAAAACATGTTTGCCGAAATATTCGACTTCCTCTTGAAAATGCAGGAAGCCTAGCAGGATCAGGTCGGCACCCGCGCGCTTGAGGCCAATGATCCGCTTGGCCACTTGTTCTGGCGTACCAATCAGGTTGGAGCGGAAGCCGTCATTATACTGCACCAGGTCTTCGAATGTGGATTTGGCCCAATTGCCTTCTCGCTCTGGCGAGGCATTGCCTGCATTTTGCACTTCATGGTGAAAGCCCTGAACCGCTTGCGGAATGGCCTTTTCAATAATCTCGTTCAGAACTGCTTTGGCTTCCTGTTCCGTCTCGCGCACAATGCCAAAAGCGTTGATGCCAATTTTGGTGCGCCAGCCCTTACCAAAGGTCTTTTCTTTGGTGCGGATGTCATCCACCTGCACTTGCAGCCCTTCCGGCGTATTGCCATTGGTGAAATACCAATCGGACACGCGGGCCGCCATATCGCGGGCGGCGCGGGATGAGCCGCCTTGGAAAATCTGCGGCTGGCCAATTGGCTTGGGTTTTACCGAATACTCATTGAAGCGATAAAAATCGCCACGCAGATTGAAGTTTTCTTCTGTCCAGATGCCGCGAATGGCACGAATAAACTCTTCCGAGCGGCGATAGCGCTCATCATGATCCAGCCAGGGCTCGCCAATGGCGGCGAACTCGCCCCGGAACCAGCCGGAGACAACGTTGACATCCACGCGACCATTGGTGAGCTGGCTGATGGTGGCCACCTGCTTGGCCAAAAGGGCAGGGTGCCAAGGGCCGGGCAGCACGGCGGCAATCACCCGCAGGCGCTCGGTTGCGGCCAAAAGGGCGTGGGAGAAAGAGACGGACTCGTGCTGGCTATCGGCACCATAGCCTGCGGTGAACCTGATCTGGCTGAGGGCATAATCAAAGCCGCTGGCTTCGGCGATTTGCGCCAGTTTGCGATTGTAATCAATATCCCAGCTGGTGCGCTGTTCAATCGAGCTGATCACCAGCCCGCCGGAGACATTCGGCACCCAATAGGCAAATTTCAATGGTTCTGCTGCTGTCTGCGACATGTCGTTCTCCTTAAACTTCCCAAGACGTGTTGTCGTATGCCAGCCTTGCCGGGGAGGCCTCGGCTTCAGCGATAAACAAATTTTAATCTATGGAAATAGTAGAAATATGCGTCGCTTTGAGTAAGCCAAGAGATTTCTGTCCAGAGGAATTCAGGGGAATAATTTACTGAAGATGAGGCGTGCAGCGCACGAACGCGCCTAAATCGGCGGAGGACCTGGGTGTTCGTGTGTTAGAGTTTGTCAGGGAAAAGTGGAATCCGGGTTTCCCGAAAAGACAAACGAAACCAAAAGACCCTAAGGGCTGGTGCTTAAGCATGAATGTGGGAATACACACTCAACGTCGCACTTGCCAAGCCAATGAGCAGCAACAGCGCCCCAGATGCGCGAAGCACGATATGGTGCAGGCTTGGGCGCAGCAGCTGGTTGGCCAGCAGATAGACGCTCATCAGCACGGAAAAATCCAGAATGATCCAGACCACGGTCAGCATGCTGATGCTGACATGCGTATTGGGGGTGATGCTCAAAAATTGCGGGAAAAATGACGCAAAGAAAATAATATCTTTGGGGTTGGAAATGCACATGCCAAACCCTTTGAGAAAACCACCTGATTGGCGGGTGAAACCCATTGTTTCGAGATCCGGGCCTTTGCTGGTGTCACGGACCATCTCATAACCGAGATAGGCGATGTAGAGCGCGCCCAGCAATTTGATGGCATCAAACACGCTTTCATTGACCACCAGAAGTCCAGAGACGAGCAGCATCGAGGTGCCAATCAGCACCAAGGATGCCAGATTTGTGCCGAGAATGGTGACAAGTGCCCGCTTTGGTCCGCCGCCCAGACCCGCGCTGGTGACGAGAATGGCCACGGGGCCCGGAATGGCAATCATGGTGATCACCGCGATAACGTAAAGTGACAGCAGAGAAAAATTAATGGTCATGACCGGCTCTAAAATTGGTTTATAGCCTGCCTAAAACATAAGGTCAGTGTCGTGTCACTTGCTATTTTTTGATGTATCCATCACGCGATAATAATCCACCCGGCCAGCGGGCGCAGGGGGTATAATGCCGGTGGTGACCAAAACATCACGCGGCGATGGCGTCTTGTTGGCTGCCGGTTTGGCCTTGCCGCCAAGCAGTTGATCACCGCCATCCAGCGCCGGATCTGAGATTTTCAAGGCGGGCAGGCTGTCGGGGTTGTCTTTGGCCTGTTGGGGTTGGGTCAGTTCTGGCAGGCTGGTGGCATCCAGCCGTACGAGGCCGGGGCTTGCCATATCGCCCAGATATTTGCGGGCGGATTTTTCCAGATAAAAAGCCATTTTGCGCTTGCCCGCATCTGTCATGCTGATGCCATCTGGCCCGCGCAAACGCGCCTGCTGGCCGTTGACATCCGATCCAGTCAGCACAAAGCCGCCGTTTTCATCGACAAAGCCATCCCAGATATCGATGAATTCGGCTCCGGCCTGTTCTGTAATCTTGCGGTAAGAGCTGTTGAATTTCTCCAGATCTGCCGACATATCCGCTGATTTCACCGGCGGCAGGCCCACCCAGATCAGCGGAATTTTGCGGGCCGTGATGGTTTTCACCACGCCATCAATCCGCTTTTCATATTCTTTCCACCAGCCATCCGAGGGAAAGCGTTGCTCACCACCGCTTGCGGTCATCTGCTGGCGATCATTGGTGCCCAGCGCCACCACCACAAGGGCGGGTTTTGTTTCATCCAGCAATTTGGGCAATTGCTTGCGCCAGTCGAAATAATCATCGCGCACCAGCCCGGATGAGCCATTGCTGTTGGTGACAATCCGCGTGCCGGGGGCATCCTCAAAGGCTTCACTCAAGCCATCGCCCAGCGCGTTTGCGAAAAAATCTCCGATCACCAGAATTTTCTGGGCATTGTCGATCTTGGCCGGAGCCGCCGTGGGGGCTGGACCATTGGCCGGAAGCGGCAAGACGCGTTGGTTCTGAGTTGCTGCGGTTGTGGGGCGCAATGGCGGCGGAGCCTTTTTACGGCTGCGCGGCACGGGCTCGCGGGGTTGATACACAGGGGCTGATGGGTAGCGCTGCGTCTGGGGAGCCGGTGTGCCAAACAGCATGTCGAGAAGCGTGCGGCGATGGGGATAATCCTGCGCCATGGCTCCTTGCGGCAGGCTGCTTGCCGCAACGGTGAAGGCCAGCAGCAGAGCTGCCAGCCGTTGCGTGGGTGTTCTGGAGCCTTTTCGGCGCATCATGCTTTGCTCATAGGCTGGTCAGCGTCTGCGCAAGACATCGAGCAGCGATTTCGACGGCTCTCCATCCGGCTGCATGCCGACACGCTGTTGAATGGCCGCAATGGCCGCTTTGGAACCGGAGCCAAAATTACCATCAACCTCGCCATTGTAATAGCCCAGCGCTTTCATGCGGGTTTGTAGCTCGAATTTTTCCTTGATGTCCAGCGTGCCACTGGGGCGCGGCCATTTTTGCTGCATGCCGCCATATCCGGCAATTTCATCGGCCAGCAGGCCAACCGCCAGCGCATAGGTATCGGCGGCATTGTATTTTTTGATGGTGAAAAAGTTCGAGGTCATCAAAAAGCCGGGGCCGTTTGCACCTGCCAGCAGTTTCAGCTGCGCCCGCTGGCCGGGGTTGCGAAAGGCCTTGCCGTTTGGCCGCACAAAGCCCAGTTTATGCCATTGGCCAAGGGGGAGGGTTTTTCCGGCATATTTGCTGGCCCCTGCGGGCACAACGGTCTCATAGCCCCAGGTTTCGCCGCTTTGCCAGCCATTTTGCGCCAGAAGATTGGCCGAGGTCGCCAGCGCATCGGGAATGGAATTCCAGATATCCTTATGGCCATTGCCATCGGCATCCACGGCATAGAGCAGATAGCTGGTGGGAATGAACTGCGTATGCCCCATGGCCCCGGCCCAGGAGCCGGTCATGTCTTTCGGGGCGACATCGCCATTTTGCAGGATTTTGAGGGCAGCCACCAATTGCTTCTTGGCAAAATTGGCGCGCTTGGGATCGGCATAGGCCAAAGTGGCCAAGGCTTGCGGCACATAATGCAGGCGGTCATCCTTGCTCAGTACCGCGCCGTAATTGCTCTCCATCGACCAGATGGCCAGAAGAATATGCTTGTCCACGCCAAAATGCTGCTCAAGGGCAGCCAGCGTGCGGCCATGCTTGGCCAGCATTTCACGGCCGATCTTGACCGTGTAGGGATTGACGCGGCTATCGAGATAATCCCACACTTCGGACTTGAATTCCGGTTGATAGGAGGCCTTTTGCAACACCTCCGGGTCTGGCTCGGTGATCTTGGCAAAGGCGCGATTATAGGTCGCAGCCGTAATGCCATTTGCCGCTGCCGTTGGATAGAAATCCCGGATCCAGTTGCGAAAGCCAGCATCGGCCCTTGCATGGAGTGGCATGAACGCGACCATGATGGAAACAGCAAGTGCCGGAAGGAGCCGGAAGCGATCTCGTGTCATTGTCTCTCAAACCCGTCGTTTGTGTGCGTGTTTGCCTTAAGATTCGGCGATGATGATCCAGACTATGACCATACTCTCAATAAATTCTTTACCAATTTATAGAAAACGTAAATCGATTTGCAAATTGTTCGTAATTCTTTAGTAATCGGGCAATGTGCAAAAAAAATTGCGCGCGAGTTAATCCTCCAGGAGGAATGTGTGGGACAACAGAAAAAACTTCGTAAGGCCGTGTTTCCTGTCGCCGGTCTTGGCACGCGCTTCCTGCCAGCCACCAAGGCTGTGCCGAAGGAAATGCTGACCGTTGTTGACAAGCCAGTCATTCAATATGTGGTGGATGAGGCGGCTGAGGCGGGTATCGAACATTTTGTGTTCGTCACCGGGCGCGGCAAGGCCGTTATCGAAGATTATTTCGATATCCAGTTCGAGCTGGAACAGACCTTGAAAGCCCGCAACAAGAATGCCGAACTGACGCTGCTGAACGATCTGCTGCCGAAGGCTGGTTCGGCCAGCTTCACCCGTCAGCAGGAGCCGCTGGGTCTGGGCCATGCGGTGTGGTGTTCGCGTGATATTGTCGGCAATGATCCCTTTGCCGTGCTGTTGCCTGACATGATCATGCGCGGCGAAAAAGGCTGCCTGAAGGGTATGGTCGAGCTTTACAACAAGACCGGCGGTAACATTATCGCGGTTGAGGAATGTGCGCCCGATCAGGCCCATAAATACGGTATCGTTGGTGTTGGCGAGCAGCTGGACGGCGGTTTCAAGATCACCCAGATGGTGGAAAAGCCAGCCAAGGGCACAGCCCCTTCCAACTTTTTCATCAATGGTCGCTACATTTTGCAGCCGGAAATTTTTTCGATTCTGGAAACGCAAGAGCGCGGCGCTGGCAATGAAATCCAGCTGACCGATGGCATGCTGAAGCTTGCCAAGCAGCAGGAATTCGCGGGCTACCACTTCAAGGGTGATACCTTTGACTGTGGTGCAAAGGATGGTTTCATCCTCGCTAACGTGGCGTTTGCCATTGAGCGTGACGATATCCGTTCGCAGATTGAGGAGCCATTGAAGGCTTTGCTGGCGGCTTTGAAGTAATCGACCGTTTTTGAGATGCAAACGCCGTCGCCTGTTTCAGGCGGCGGCTTTTTTGTATCAACGCTTCAGCTTCAAACCAATTCCTGCCGTGAGGGTGCGGTCTGATGAGCCATCATCACTCTTTGTCCGCTCCCATGCCAGATCGGCAGTGAGATCAAGCGAACGGCTGATATGATAGGTCAGGCCTGCGCCTGCGGTGTAATCCATGCTGTTGTATTGGCTGGCGTTTTGATAATTCCGCCATGTGGTGCCGCCAGAAAGGCGGGCGACGAGGTTCTCGCGCAGTTCATGGGTGATGGCGGCGGTGAGGGCGTAAGCGACATCGCCACTGATGCCCGCGGTGGTGGATGGCTCAATCGAGGTGCCAAGGCCAAGAGCAACATTGGTGCCGCGCCGGGGCGACCAGTTGACGGTGCTGTCGAGCGTCATGGCCCCCATGCTGTCCAGACGGGCATCATCAAAGCTTGCTTGCTTGTATCCCAGCGCAAATTCGCCGCGCAATTTCTCGCCAAAATCCGAGGCAATCCCGGCTTTGGCTCCGTAAATATCGCCAGAGCGTTGATAGCCGGAACTGTCAGAGGTTTGATCATAACGGGTTTTGCCCGCAGACACTTCAATAAACGGTGCCAGCGCCGGAGAAATCTCATAGCCAAGACGCGACGACAGCGTGATTGCGTTTCGGTTGCGATCAGAATTGTTAAGCGTGCTGCCATCGCTCAACTGCGCGTCACCGTAGGTCCAGCGCTGCAATTCGACGCCAACGGAGCCTCTGAGCTTGCCAATATCACGCGAAAGTACTGCACCTGTGGTATATTGCGTGACACCCGATTGTACGGTGGCATCGCGAATGGCGTTGGGATCGGTGTTGCTTTCGCGGCTATAGGCATAGCCCGCAGTGAGCCGGGCGGCCATATCATTGGCCAGATCCAGCCTGAGTTCCGCATTCACCTGACCGGATGGATCGTTATCGCTATCACCTGCGATTTTCTCCCGCCATGTGCCATCGCCGGTCACGGTCAATTCATGGCGTGACCAGTCGGAGGTCAGGGTGCCTTTCAGGCCATTGTCCCAATAGGTGGTGTTTTGGCGGGTGCCGCTGCTGTCGGATTTGCGTTCAACGCTGGCACCTTGCGATACTTCCGGGCGCAGGATCATGGTGCCCAGACGAATGCCTGTGCCATCATCATTGGTTTTCTTCAGCGCCCGCCGATCATCGATGGCAGATTGCCGCAAATTGATGCGGTTGGCATCCAGCGCGTCATTGGTGATGCGGCGAAAGCTGTTCGCATCCAACGCCAGCGCAGGGTCTTCGGTTCTCGCAGCCTGCGGCGTTGTGGTGTCTGTCGTGGTTGTGGTGGTTGTGGTGGAGCCGCGCAGGCCCTGCATGCCCGTTGCCTCTTGCGCCATGCCGGGGGCGACACATGCTGCCACCCAGCCCAGCGCACAGGTCGCCCTCAACACGCGAGTGCTCGCGCGCTGGGGCCGAAAGGCTGCTGCAGGGGTGCGGTTCGTCATTGCGGCTCGTTTCAGAACGATCAGGTATGACTGAAACGTAAATTGTCATGGTTAATTATTCGTTATGTCTTGCGGGGGTGGGGGATCATTCCCTCGGCTTTTCGTCGCAGGATCGACAAGGAGAATAGACAGAACGGGTGGTTGGCGCTATGTCACGTGCCATGAACAAGCTGGATGTAAACCTCGTGGAAGCAACCGCCGTGAAAACGGCCTTGCGTGTGATGTCAACCGAGCAGGCCGGCCTAGTGGCTCTGGAGCAAGCGTTTGCGGGCGATCTCGCAAGGCAGTTTTGCCGCGCCATCAAGGCGATTGGCGACAGCTCTGGCCGGGTGATTTTGACCGGCGTTGGCAAGAGCCACCATGTGGGTGGCAAGATTGCGGCCACCTTTGCCTCGACCGGCACGCCCGCCTTCTTCATTCATCCGGCAGAAGCCAACCACGGCGATCTGGGCATGATTGGCCCGGATGATGTGGTGATTGCCCTGTCCTGGGGTGGCGAAAGCAGCGAGCTGCAAGGGATTATTTCGTTTACCCGCCGCTTTTCCATTCCGCTGATTGCTGTGACGGCGGGGGAAACCTCAACGTTGGCCCGCGAGGCCGACATTGTGCTTTTGCTGCCCAAGGTGCAGGAAGCCTGCCCGCACGGCTTGGCACCCACCACATCCACCATGATGCAAATGGCCATGGGTGATGCTTTGGCGCTGGCGCTGCTGGAAGCGCGTGGTTTTGGTGCTGAAGACTTCAAGGTGTTCCACCCCGGCGGCAAGCTGGGTGCCATGCTGACTCATGTGGGAGATATGATGCATGTGGGCGATGCTGTGCCGCTGGTGCCAGAAGGCACGACCATGCCGGAGGGCGTTGCCAAACTGGCTGATAAGCGCTTCGGCTGTGTTGGCATTGTCAATGTCTCTGGTCGTCTTGTCGGGATTATCACCGATGGCGATATTGGCCGTTACCTCGCCCGCAATCAGGGTGAGCGTCTGGTGGAGCAGGTGATGACTCGCAACCCGAAAACGGTATCCCACAACACGCTGGCGACCAGCGCCATGGCCATGCTGAACAAGCACAATATCGGCGCGCTGTTTGTGACCGATGAAGAGGGCATGCCGATTGGCATTGTCCACTTCCATGATTTGTTGCGCATTGGTGTTGCCTGATTCAGGCAATATCCACCGTCAGATCATTCTTGTTGGCACTGACCACCTTTACCCGCGTGCCAACGGCCAGATCAGGGCCGATCACGGGCCAGAAGGTGCCATCCAGCTTGATGCGCCCGCGTCCCTCAACGATGGCATCCTCCAAGATGGCGGTTCTGCCCACAAGGCTTTCCGTGCGGCGGTTGAGCAAAGGTTCGTCACTGCGGGCGGCGTCAGACCGCACCAGTTTGCGCCCCAGCAGGATGGCGAGAACGGAGAGGGCAGCAAAGGCGAGAGATTGCGCCTGCCAAAGCCAGTATGGATTGCCCCAAAACAGCAGTGACAGGACGCCCGTGGCCAGCGCACCGACACCGAACCACACCAGAAACATGCCGGGCATGGCCATTTCCAGCGCCAGCAGCGCAAGGCCTGCCACCCACCAGCTCCAAAGGTCCAGTTGATCCACCAGCCATTGCAGCATGGAGCTTACTCCTCAGGCTTGTTGAACGGATTAACGGGTGGTGTGCTGCGCGCTGGTACGGGCCGGGCCGGGGTGGCCGTGGGTTTTGGCACCGTATCGCCAAACACCTCGCGGGCAATGGCTCCAATACCACCCAACGAGCCAATCAGCGATGACGCTTCCATCGGCATCAGCACGATTTTGGAATTGGGGGCAGTGCCAATGGCGGCCATGGCCTCGGTATATTTCTGCGCCACGAAGTAATTGATGGCCTGAACATTGCCCGCCGCAATGGCTTCAGACACCATTTTGGTGGCCTTGGCTTCGGCCTCTGCCAGACGTTCGCGGGCTTCGGCCTCACGATAGGCTGCTTCGCGCTGACCTTCGGCCTGCAAAATCGCAGATTGCTTCGCCCCTTCGGCGCGCAAAATCTGGGCGTTCCTAAAACCTTCGGCTTCCAGCACCTGGGCGCNNCGGAACGCCGGCCTTCTTCGTCCATCCCGTGGAGGCCAATCACGGCGACCTCGGGATGATCACCCCGCATGATGCCATCATCGCCTTGTCCTGGAGCGGCGAAAGCACCGAATTGCAGGGGATCATCGCCTATTCCCGCCGCTTCTGCATTCCGCTGATCGCGGTGACGTCGGGGGGCAATTCGACGCTGGCCCGGGCCGCCGACATCGTGCTCTGCCTGCCCAAATCGCAGGAAGCCTGCCCGCATGGCCTCGCGCCGACGACATCGGCAATGATGCAGATGGCGATCGGCGACGCGCTGGCGGTGGCGCTGCTCGAGGCGCGCGGCTTTTCCGCGATCGATTTCCGCACCTTCCATCCCGGCGGCAAGCTTGGCGCCGTTCTATCGCATGTCAAGAGCGTCATGCACACCGGCGACCGCGTGCCGCTGGTGGTCAAGGGCACGTCGATGCCGGACGCGGTGCTGGTGCTTTCACGCAAGCGTTTCGGCTGCGTCGGTGTGGTCGATGAAGACGGCCGGCTTTGCGGCATCGTCACCGAGGGCGACATGGCGCGCAACCTTGCCCGCGATCTTTCGGTTCTCAATGTCGATGACGTCATGACGCCGGATCCGAAGACGATCAAGGAAACGGCTCTTGCCTCCAGCGCGATGGCGCTGCTCGAGCAGCACAATATCTCGGCCTTGATCGTGGTCGACGAGGACAAGCTGCCCGTCGGCATTGTTCATTTCCACGATCTGCTCAGGATCGGGATCGCCTGAAGCGGGACAGCCAGACGAATATGCAGAAGGCCGGGATATCCCGGCCTTTTTCCATTCCAAGGCCAGAGCTCTATAGTGCCTCGACCCTGAGGTCGCTGCCATTGCTGCCGGTGACTTTCACGCGGGTGCCGGCCGGCAGGTCGGGGCCCTCGACCATCCACATCGTGTCGCCGATGCGGACGCGGCCATGGCCGTTGAGGATCGGCTCGATCAGGTCGGCGGTGCGGCCGACCAGGCTGTCGGCGCGGCGGTTGAGCAGCGGTTCCTCCGAGCGGTTGCCAGAGCGCAGGAGCCAGTTGCGGCCGCCAAACACGCTGAGCGTCGACAGGGCGGCAAAGACCAGCCACTGGATTTCCCAGCTCCACCAGGAGGTTTCCCAGAGCAGATTGGAAAACAGGCCGGTGACCAGGCCGGCAAGCCCGATCCACACCAGGAAATTGCCCGGCACCAGGATTTCGGCGACCAGCAGGGCGGCTCCGAAGATCCACCAGGACCATGGTCCCAGTTCCTTGGCGAGTTGGACGATCATCATGTGTTGCTCGGGTCGGGCCTGGCGAAGGGATTGGCCGCCGGTGTCGTGCGGACGGCGGGACGCGGCGCGGTCGGCGTCGGATCATCCTTGTCGCCGAATACCTCTCGCGCGATGGCGCCGATGCCGCCGAGCGAGCCGATCAGCGAGGCGGCCTCGAACGGCATCAGCACGATCTTGGAATTGCTGGCGGAGCCGATGGCGCTCAGCGCCTCGGTGTATTTCTGAGCGACGAAATAGTTGATCGCCTGGACATTGCCGGCGGCGATCGCCTCGGAGACAACGCGAGTCGCCTTGGCCTCGGCCTCGGCCATGCGCTCGCGCGCCTCGGCCTCGCGAAAAGCCGCTTCCCGCTCGCCTTCGGCTTTCAGGATCGCGGCCTGCTTGGCGCCCTCGGCCTTGAGGATCTGGGCGTTGCGGAAGCCTTCGGCTTCCAGCACCTGGGCGCGTTTTTCGCGCTCGGCCTTCATCTGCCGGCCCATGGCAGCAACCAGATCGGTTGGTGGCTGAATATCCTTGATTTCGACGCGCGTCACTTTGATACCCCATGGGCGAACGGCCTCATCCACCACCCGCAACAGCCGCTCGTTGATCACTTCGCGGTTGGATAAAAGCTCGTCAAGGTCCATCGAGCCCATCACCGAGCGGATGTTTGTCATGGTCAGGTTGAGAATGGCATTCTGCAGATTAGAGACCTGATAGGCCGCTTCAGCGGCATTCAACACCTGATAAAACGCCACCGCATCGGCAGAAACGCTGGCATTGTCCTTGGTAATGACCTCCTGCGTCGGGACCGCCAGCACTTGCTCCATCACGTTCATTTTCGAGCCAATGGTTTCCACAAACGGGGTGATGATGTTCAACCCCGGCTCCAGTGTGCGGGTATAACGGCCAAAGCGCTCAATGGTGTAGCGATAGCCTTGGGGAACGGTTTTGATCCCGGCCAGCAGCACAAGAATAACGAAACCCACAAGAGCAACAACAAGGATATCAAAGCCAGTCATGTTCTTCCCCAACCCTAATACTGTTTTAAGACGCTGAAATCTCAAAAAGACCCCTCCCCAACCCTCCCCACAAGGGGAGGGTTGGGGAGGGGAATCTTCAGCGCCCAAAAGCGGGTGCCGCATCTTAACAATCTATTTCTTTATATAGGTATCCGCCCCTCCGCTTACCAGAGCATTGCCCCTGTACGCGACTTTTCAACCGAGTTGGACGATTACCCGTTTGGGTAGGTTCCATCCAGCGGGTATTTCCACTAAGAGAGCCACGGTTTTCACCACCGGTCGCAGCCTACCCGGATAAAACAAGGATTAGAACCATGAAGACACTCGTCGTCTGCTCTGGCGGACTGGACTCGGTTTCGCTCGCCTATAAAATCGCAAGCGAACAGGAATTGATTGGCCTGCTCTCGTTTGATTACGGCCAACGCCACAAGAAGGAGCTGGAATTTGCCGCCCGCGCGGCTGCAGCTCTTGGCGTACCTCATCAAATCATTGATATCACCACCATTGGCAAGAGTCTGACCGGCTCGGCACTGACCGATGATCTCGATGTGCCCGATGGTCATTACGCCGAAGACACGATGAAAATCACCGTGGTGCCAAACCGCAATGCCATCATGCTGGCCATTGCCTTTGGCGTGGCTGCGGCGCGCAAGGCCGATGCCGTGGCTGTGGCCGTGCATGGTGGCGATCACTTTATCTATCCCGATTGCCGCCCTGGCTTTATCGACGCCTTCCAGACCATGCAAAACCATGCCTTGGACGGCTACGCCGATGTCAAGCTGCTCTCGCCTTTCGTGATGGTGCCCAAATCCGCGATTGTGACGGAAGGGGCCAAACACGGCACGCCCTTTGCGGATACATGGTCCTGCTACAAGGGTGGCCAGCGCCATTGTGGCCGCTGCGGCACCTGTGTGGAGCGGCGCGAGGCTTTTCATTTGGCTGGTGTGGTTGATCCGACCGAGTATGAAGACCCGGATTTCTGGCGTTCCGTGACCTCGGATTTCAAAGCCGAGGAGGTGTGATCATGGATCGCATCACCAAGGAATTTTGCGTTTACGATGGGTGCAAGGCACAGTTAGCAGGTCCGGCGGCGGCGGAGGGCAGCGAAACGCAAAAGACCTTGGCAGAGTATCGCCCGTGAGTGCGATGAAAATCCGTGTGAGCGAGATTTTTGGTCCCACCATTCAGGGAGAGGGGGTTGTGATCGGCCAACCCACTGTGTTCGTGCGCACGGGTGGCTGCGATTATCGGTGCAGCTGGTGCGATAGTCTGCATGCCGTGGATAGCCAGTTTCGCGATGACTGGATGCCGATGAGCGTTGATGAGATCTGGTCTAAGGTGGACACCCTCTCGGGTGGTGTGCCTTTGATGGTGTCGCTGTCCGGCGGCAATCCGGCCATTCAGCCATTGGGGGAACTGATCGCCCATGGCCATCAGCGCGGCTATCGCTTTGCGCTGGAAACCCAAGGCTCGATTGCGCGGAACTGGTTTGCCGATCTCGATGTGCTGGTGCTATCGCCCAAGCCGCCCTCTAGCGGTATGGAGACCGATTGGGCTGTACTGGCTGACTGTCTTGAGATGGCCACGGGATCGGATAAAGGCCCGACCACGGTGCTTAAATTCATTGTGTTTGATGAGGCGGATTATCTTTACGCCAAGGCGGCCAGCGCAAGGCATCCGCATCTGCCTGTTTATCTTCAGCCTGGTAATCACACCCCGCCACCGCCAGACGATGATGATGCCGTGATTGATATGGGTGGTATCATCACCCGCATGCATTGGCTGGTGGAGCGGGTGATGCAGGATCGCTGGTTTGCGGCCACCGTGTTGCCGCAGCTGCATGTGCTGCTCTGGGGCAATCAGCGCGGCGTGTAAGCGCGCGAGAAGACACGCATTGAAATTTTCCAAACATCTGTCAGTTTGGCTTTGGTTGAGGAGCCAAGAATGCTGAATTTGGAGGATATTTCTTTATGCGTTTGCTTTTTTCCCTTCTGGTTGCGGCGGGTTGCGCCGTGAGTGTGCCTGCCGTTGCCCTTGATTTTCCGGCTTCGCCGCCTGCGGATCGTCCGTTGAATGGGTATGTCACCGGTGTCGAGGCGGATGGGTCCATCACCTTTCGGCTCTATGCCCCTTCTGCCAAGGCGGTGTCGGTCGTTCTGGGTGCGCGTGATCCCATCGCCCTGCAACGTGCTGATAACGGGGTGTGGAGCGCCAAAACCGAGCCACTGAAACCCAATCTTTATGAGTATTATTTCAACATTGATGGGTTTCGCAGCATTGATACCGGCACCAATGCGCCAAAGCCGCAGCGGCAGGTCAACACCAGCCTCATTCTGGTGCCGGGCAGTATTCTCGACACCCGCAACGTTCCCCACGGCGATCTGAGACTGGTGACCTTGCATTCCAAGGCGTTGAAATCCGAGCGGCAAATGTATGTTTACACGCCGCCGGGTTATGATCAGGGATCAAAGCGGCTGCCGGTTCTCTATCTTTATCATGGGTTTGGTGACACCGCTGCATCCTGGGTCACACAAGGGCGTGCGCCGCAAATCCTCGACAATCTCCTGGCCGAAAAAAAGATCCGGCCGATGATTGTTGTCATTCCGGACACGGAAACCGATATACCCGAGGCCATTGCCGAAAATGTTGCGGGGTCTGAGCGCCGCAAGACGTTTTACCCTGTTAATGCCGAGGCTGCGGATCGAGAACTGATCGAAGACCTCATTCCCTATATGAATGATCATTACCGGGTGCGCCGTCATGCCGATGGCCGTGCGGTGGCCGGGCTTTCTCAAGGTGGCTATCAGGCTTTGGTCTCCGGCCTCTCGCATCTGGGAACATTCGGCTGGGTTGCCACGTTCAGCGGCGTATCGACCACCACCGTGCCAAACAAGGCGGTGGAGGCGGCGTTGAATGATCCGGCCAAACTTAACAGGGTGCTGCGCAACTTCACCGTCACCGTCGGCTCAAAGGATCAAGTCACGGGTAAGGATATTGCCGGGCTGAAGGCTATTCTGGACGAGAAGAAGATCAAACACGAATATCATGAATATCCGGGGCTTCAGCATGAGATGGATGTGTGGCGACCATCGCTGATTGCCTTTTTACAGACAGTCTTCCAGAAATAAGAACACGATACGAAAATGCCTCCCCCTTGCGCGAATGGCGCAGGGGGAGGCGCCGTGTACCAAACCTTAAAACTCTTCCCAACTGTCACGGGAGGGCGTCATGGACAATCCCGGGCTTGCACTTGCGGCTTTTTTAATGCTGCCGCCGGTGAAGGCTTTGGCAACAGCCTGAACCTGCGCGCGCACTGGTGATGGGGTCGGGCGTGCTGCTGCGGGGGCTTTCACAGGCTGTGCTGGGCGAGATGCTAGGTGCTGACGTGCGTCGTTGACTTTGAAATGGCTTAGCAATTGCGTCAGGCTTTCGGCATCCTGAAACAGTTTGTGAGTGGATGCGGAGGTCTCTTCCACCATCGCGGCATTCTGCTGGGTCACTTGATCCAGCTGATTGACGGCCACGTTCACTTCCTGCAGGCCGGTGGATTGCTCCTTGGATGAGCTCGCAATCGAATGGATGTGATCGTTGATCGCCAGAATCTGGCCTTCAATGGAGGAGAGCGCTTTACCTGTTTTCTGGACCAGCGCAACACCGCCGCCGACTTCCTCGCCGGATTTGTTGATCAGTGCCTTGATGTCCTTGGCGGCGTTGGCGGAGCGCTGTGCCAATTCGCGCACTTCCTGTGCAACAACGGCAAAGCCCTTGCCTGCCTCACCCGCACGGGCTGCTTCCACACCGGCATTCAGGGCGAGAAGATTGGTCTGAAAGGCAATTTCGTCAATCACGTTGATGATTTTGGAAATTTCGTTGGAGGCCTGCTCAATCCGGCCCATGGCGTCAACCGCATTGCCAACAATCTGTGCAGAGTGCGCCGCGTCGTCCTTGGCTGCTGTGACAATGCGGGTCACTTCTTGCGTCCGCGATGTTGAATTTCGCACAACAACGGTAATTTCTTCCAGTGCGGCAGAGGTTTCTTCCAACGCCGCCGCCTGCCGTTCTGTGCGTTGTGACAGGTCGTTTGTGGCCGAGCTCAATTGCTCGGCGCTGCTATGAATGCCATCGGTGTTGTGGCGGATGTTGGAAATAATCTCGCGCAGGCGCTCAAACGTGCTGTTCACATTGGCTTGCAACTCGGCAAACGCTCCACGGAACTCGCCGTTCATGCTCTGCTCAAGATCACCGGCGGCAAGGCTGGCAATCACGCGCCGGGTCTCGGTCACGCCCTCGTTCACGCTGGTCAGAAGCGTATTAATATTGGCGGCAAAGCGATCCAGATTGAGGTCATCATATTGCTTTTCAATGCGTTTGCTGAAATCGCCACCGGCAGCTGCCTCGACAACCACGGAAATGCTGGATTGCAGGTCGTCGCTCTTGGCTCGCATGGCGGCTTCCTGGGCATTGAGACGCTGGACTTGCAAGCCGTTGTTCTTGAACACATCCACGGCCCGCGCCATGTCGCCAATTTCATCCTTGCGGTTCTCGAAGGACACCTGGGTGTTGAAATCACCGTCGGCGACGCGCTTGATCGCATGGGTCAGGCTGACAATCGGGCGGCTCAATTGGGTCGCGCCAATGTAGATGCCAGCCCCGACACCGGCTAGAATGGAGAGGATGGTTGCCGAGCTGATCAACACCATCATGGTCGAGCGGAAGGAATCCACCGAGGCTTTGAGTGATTCCAGAAGGATTTTGTCTGCCCCGACAATGGCGTCAATCTGTGCCTGAAACTGGGTCCGGTTGGCCCGGTTGGCTTCATTATTGCCTTGTTCATTGGCGGCTTCAGGGCCTACCTCTTTGCCAAGGCGAGCCGTTTCGGTGCGGAAGGTCTTGAATTCTCCCGACTTGGTGACCATCGCATCAAAGTTTGCCTTTTGTTCCGCAGGCACCAATTTCTTCCAGGAGGTCAGGGTGGCATCAATGTCGCCCAGAGCCTTGATCAAGTTGGTGCCGAATTTTGTCGCATCCTCTTTGGACTTGGAGGCATAAATACCGCGCGACTCCATCACCACGGCCGTCACGTAACGGTTGAGACGCTCGCCCAGATAGGCGCGTTCCGACACGTTGAGGAGTTCGCTGGTTTTGCTGTCATAGCGAAGGGTTACAAACACGCCCATGGCACCAATAATGAGTGCCGCAAATCCCAAAATAGCGACGAGGGAATAAATTTTGCCGCTGATTTTCACAGAAATTCCTCCAAAAAAAATCACAGATGCCGGAGCTTCCATGCCAAAATATTACAAGAAGACCATTAATGAGAGCTTGTTGAGGCTTAGTTAATTTAGAGAAATACTTTTGTTTGCAGTGGGTTGCACCCCGTGCACGTTTTGAATTTTGAATAGAACCGAAGAAATTTTACTCGAATTGCATAATGTTGTGCGTGGTCGGATCGAGACGTAAAATTCAAAACTATAGTGTCAAACAACAACAAAATTTCATGTGGATAAAAATAGTTCAAACTGTTATTGAAGGTCGTTCCGGAAAACCTTGCCAAGACTTTCCGGAAGATGTCATTTCATTGCTGCAATCGTTTAAATCCAACCCATCAACTCGCGCCGAACGACATTCTCCAGCACGCGCATGCCATCGGCACTGTCATTGAGGCATGGAATATGGGTGAATTTGTCACCGCCATTGTGGTGAAAGATTTCTCCGGCTTCGCCTGCGATTTCCTCTAGCGTCTCCAGGCAATCCGAGACAAAGCCGGGATTGATGACGGCGATGCGTTTCACACCATCCTTGGCCAGTTTTTCCACAGTCTTGTCGGTGTAGGGTTGCAGCCATTCTTCCGGTCCGAAACGGGACTGGAAGGTGACCATCAGCTTTTCCTTGCTCCAGCCCAAACGGTCGCGCAGCAGGCGGGCGGTTTTATAGCATTGGCAATGGTATGGGTCGCCTGCCATGAAATAGGATTTTGGAATGCCGTGAAACGAGGTCAGCAGCAATTCCGGCTCCCAGTCCAGCGATGCATAATGCGCCTCAATCGAATTGGCCAGTGCATCAATATAGACCGGATCATCGCTATATTGCGGCACGGTGCGCAGCGCAGGCTGCCAGCGCATTTTCAACAGCGCCTTGAAGGCCTCGTCATTTACCGTTGCGGTGGTGGCGGCCGCATATTGCGGATAGAGCGGAAATAGCAGGATTTTTTCACAGCCTGCTTTTTGCAGCTCATTCATTTTGGATTGAATCGATGGCTGGCCATAGCGCATGGCCCAGTCCACCATCACATTCGGCATATCGGCAAAGGATTTTGCCATGGTTTCTGCCTGATTGCGGGTGTAGGTGCGCAGATAGCTCTCATCCAGATCCTTGTTCCAGATGCTGGCATAGGCCTTGCCCACCTTGCCGGGGCGGGTGTTGAGCACGATGCCATAGAGGATCGGATACCAGAACAGGCGCGACCACTCGATCACGCGCTTGTCGGTGAGAAATTCCTGCAAATACCGCCGCATGGATTTGTAATCCGTGCCTTCGGGCGTGCCCAGATTGACGAGAAGAACCCCCACTTTGCCAAAGTTTACCTTGGGATGCTCGGCAGGCAGGTGGGAATTCGTTGATGTCATAATGTCTTGTCCTGATCTGGGCATAGGGGGTGTTACAACCAATATGCGGCGCAACTTGAATAGTCCATCACCCAATACGCATAACTGGTTACTCAGGATCACCTTTTTGCGCAGAAATTTTTGACCCGTAATGGATAATGTCGGCTCGCTGGTTCTCGAGCCAACATCTTTCACATCGACCCTCACTTATTTGGTGGGGGCAACCGCGCTTGCGGCACCTGCTGTTGCTGGCTTGGCAGCGGGAGCAACGTAGCCAGCAGGTGTTACTTCCTTGATGCGTCCGTCGGTGTAGGGCTTGTAAGGTGCGTGCGAGGCAATGAACTCAGCCGTGACATCGGCCAAATCCGGGCCGTAATCATAGGCGTTTTTACCCTTTTTGGCGAAAACGCTGTAACCATCACCACCCGCGCGCATGTAATTGTTGGTGACCACATTATAGGTCTTGTCATCGGCGATGGGCGCAAATGCGCTTCCATCCTTGATTTCAACCGACACCAGACGCGAACCTGCTGACTTGGAACGGTCGAAGGAATATTTTAAACCGGACACTTGCGGGAAGCGGCCCGCACCGTCATCAATCTGGCTCAGACCATTTTCCAGTGCCACTTTTACGTCAGCGCCAGTCATCTGGAAGGTGGCCAGCGTGTTTTGGAACGGCAGAACGGTGACAACGGCACCCATGGTAACCTTGCCATCGCCGATGGAAGCACGCAGGCCGCCGCCGTTCTGAATGGCAATGAATGTGCCTTGGTTTTTCACATGCTCAACCATGGCGTCAGCCACCAGATTGCCCATCTGGCATTCCTGCACGCGGCACACCTTGCTGGAGCCTTCGATGGCCCCCATGGTTTCGCCAATCACCTTCTGGCGCAATTCCTGAATGGGACCTGCCAGTTCCTTGATGCGGGCCTGCACGGCCTCATCGGGCTTGAATTTGGCATCGATCAGGATCGGATCGCCCTTGGCGCTTTTCACCACGCCGTTATCGTCAAACACAACGGTCAGATCGCCGAGATATTTGCTGTAGGAGGCAGCTGTGACAACTGGCACCTTATAGCCGCCGGGGTTGTCCACCATGGTCGGGTAGGGGCCTTCAGCCTTGGGATCGGTGTTGGACAACAGCGTGTGCGAATGGCCGCCCACCACCACATCCACATCTGGAATGGTCGCGATGGCGGAGAGATCACGGTTGTAACCCACATGGGTCAAGGCGATGATTTTGTTGACGCCTTGCGCCTTCAGCTTCTGCGCTTCTGTGGTGATGGCGGCCACGTCATCGGTGAATTTCACGTAAGGACCGGGTGTTGCAAGTTCAGCCGTTTCGGTCGTGACCACGCCGATGATGCCGATTTTCTGACCACCAATGGTGACCACTGTCGATGGCTTGATGTGGTTGCCGAGGGTGGATTTTGCATCCAGCGCGATGTTGGCGGTGACAATCGGGAACTGCGCCTTGTCAAGGAAGGGGGCCAGTGCCTTTTCGCCATCGTCGAATTCGTGATTGCCCAAGGTCATGGCATCGAATTTGATGATGTTCATCATTTCCAGCTCAACCGTACCCTTATAGGTAGCGTAAAACAGCGAACCTTGGAAATTGTCGCCAGCGTTGAGTGTCAGCACATTCTTGCCTGCCAGCGCTGCACGGGTCTGGTCCATGGCGGTCTTGAGGCGGGCGGCACCGCCGAAGCACTGGTTTTTGCTTTCTTCATCTGCCGAGCAGGTGGAATCATATTTATTGATGGATTCAATGCGCGAATGAAAATCGTTGATATGCAGGATGTTTAGTTCGAAATCGGCAAAGGCCGCACTTGAGGATAGAATGAGCACGCCAGCACTGAGCAGGCCAAATTTAAATTTCTTCAACATCCAGTCACTCCTGTTTGATTGATCCCCTGCTTGCTACCCAAGTTTTATGAAGGTTTTATCGGGCCGCTCACAAAGTCATCATGTTTTCATCACGCAGACGTGACCGCAAGTGCAAATACGCATGAACAACAAAAAGCCGACCCAAGGGCCGGCTGTTGTCGTGTTGAAACTGTGTTTGCGCAGGATCAGATTTTGCGACGAAGCGAGAAATTACTGCCGGTGTCGGTGGTGCAATTGAGCTGATCGGGCGAGACAAGCGCACAATTAACTCTCGACTGGGTTTTGCGCACCAGCGAGGTCATATTGATTTCCACCAGTGTTGGCGACTGGTTCACGTAACTGCCCGATGCCAGCAACGTATTGCTGTCGGTGGAGCGGGTGGAGAAGGTGCCCGCCTGAAAGGTGGAGACAATACCGTTTGGATCAACCCATGCGCCATCCACACCCATGGGCTGTGGTGCGGGATTGTAGGCAACCTGACGCGGTGGTGGCGGACCCATGCAAGACGAGAGAGCCAAGCCTGCGATCAACAGGCCCACGTTCAACAGGCCCACGTTCAACAGGGTTGTGATGCTTTTGGTCTTCATAACAGTCTCCCTCAGGCGGCGTTGGCCACGCCTTTTGAGTCCAAAATCGGCAGTCAAAATCTGGAGTTGACCATGCCGCGAACGTCAATGGAATGCAAGTGTGCCAAAACAATCTGGCAGCATTGCGCACAATAGTCTTAGTCCACATACACAAAACCCGCCGATCGTGTTTCGGCGGGTTTTGCGAAGGCCTTATGGGTTTGTTATCGCACCAGAATATTCTTGAACTGCCAAGGGTCTTTGGTGTCCAGATCTTCCGGGAACAGGCCGGGGCGGCCATCCAGAGGGGTCCAGTCGGTGTAGTGACCTTCAACCGGGCCGAGGTAAGGCATCTGCACTTCAAGGCAGCGCTTGTAATCGACTTCATCAGCTTCAACGATACCGGCCTTGGGGTTTTCGATGGCCCAGACCATGCCCGCCAGAACAGCAGAGGTCACCTGCAAACCCGTGGCGTTCTGGTAAGGGGCAATTTCGCGGGTTTCTTCGAGAGACAGACGCGAACCATACCAGTAAGCGTTCTTCTCATGGCCGTAGAGCAACACGCCAAGCTCGTCCACGCCATCCACCAGCTCGTTCTCATCCAGAACATGCAAAACAGGCTGCGCTTTGCCGCCATTGCCAAACATTTCATGCAAGGACAGAACCGCATCATTGGCCGGATGATAGGCATAATGGCAGGTTGGGCGGAAGGTGACTTCGCCATCCTTCTCAACCGTAAAATAATCGGCAATCGAGATGGATTCGTTGTGGGTTACCAGAAAGCCGTATTGCGGGCCAGGGGTTGGGCACCAGGTGCGCACGCGGGTGTTGGCACCTGGCTGTTCCAGATAGATCGCAGCCTTGCAGCCCTTCTTGTGCTTCTTGGCATTTTTCGGCATCCAGTTTTCGTGGGTGCCCCAGCCCAGTTCGGCTGGCTGCAAGCCTTCAGAAATAAAGCCTTCCACCGACCATGTGTTCCAGAACACATCCAGTGGCTTGGGGTTCTTGGTGCGCTGGGTGTCGCGCTCGGCAATGTGAATGCCCTTGACGCCAACCTTTTTCATCAGCTTGGCCCAGCCTTCGCGGTCATCCACGGTAGGCTCTTCAAACTTCACGCCGATTTCATTGGCAAGGTTGACCAGCGCCTGCTTGACGAACC